>SHYC01000004.1 GCA_009693005.1 Dehalococcoidia bacterium
CGCGCCGATCGCCTTTCGGGCGGCAACATACAACGCATGATAATTGGGCGTGCTATAGCACGGAATCCGCAGGTCTTGATTGCCAGCTACCCAACCCAGGGTCTGGACATCGTGACCATACGCCGGCTGATCTCGATACTGCTGCAGCTGCGCGATGAGGGAGTCAGCATTCTATATTTTTCAGAGGACCTGTCGGAACTCTATGAGGTGTCGGACCAGTTGCTCGTTGTGACTCACGGACGCCTCCTTGGCCCGTTCGACCCAGCCGAGGTAGCGGCTTATGATATAGCGGGCATGATGGTAGCCGGCGAAAACTACCACCTATCACGAGGTCTGTCTGACACAGTAGGAGTGCGTCATGAGTAATATCGCCACCTTCTTACGAGGCAGCCACCCACGGCTGAGAACCAGTCTCAGGCCTGCCCTGATCACAACGCTCAGCGCGGTGATAGTGCCGCTGTGTTTGTTTTCCGTGTTTTTGATGATGGCCGGCGTCGCCCCTCTCGATGCGTTTCGAGCGATGCTACAAAGTTCGCTCGGCTCATCATACGGGATAGGAGAGGTGCTCGTGAGAGCGGCTCCTTTTGCGCTCACGGCCCTGGCTACGGCGATCCCGGCCCGTGCCGGCTTGCTGAACGTCGGCGCGGAAGGGCAGCTCGTAGTTGGAGCTCTTGGTGCAGCGGCTGCGTCTGCACTGCTAAAGGACATAGGGATTGTTGGATTGCCTGTCCTGATTCTCGCAGGAATTATAGGCGGGGCAGCCTGGGCAGGCCTGGCAGCGGTTCTTCGGACCAAGCTGCAGCTGAACGAGACCATCAGCACGTTGCTTCTGAACTACGTGGCATATCTGCTGGTCGCACATATTTTGCAGGGTCCTCTGAGAGACCCGGCGTCATTCAACTGGCCCTTCTCGCCGCCGATCCCTGACGGTATGAGGTTCCCAGTCTTGTTCGATTCAAGGGTACATCTTGGGTTGCTAATTGCGCCCGTGGCGGCCATAATATTCGCGCTGGCGCTTTGGCGTACGTATTGGGGCCTGAACCTAAGAGTCACCGGAGGCAACCCGCAGGCTGCCCGGCGGGCGGGTATCGACGTAGCAAAGACTTATCTGACGGTGATGCTTATCGCGGGCGCAATGGCAGGACTGGCCGGAGTGCTGCAGGTAGTTGGTGTCGAAGGGCGTCTTCGCCCCAGCACGGGCGTAGGCTTTGGTTACTCCGGATTCCTGGCTGCATGGATGGTTAGTCATCATCCTCTTTGGCTACTGGGATCATCACTACTGCTGGCCGCGATTGTGGTGAGTGGTGACGCCCTACAAATTACCTCCGGCCTACCATCATCAACAGTTGGCATTCTCACCGCATTGGTGCTGTTGGGCGTGCTCGCCCGAGGTCACAGCCAGGGCGTGAGGTTGTAATATGCTACCGATAATAATCGCCGTTCTGAGCGGCGCAATCCGATCTGGGACAGCGGTCCTCTTCGCTTGTTTGGGTGAAATAATCGCTGAACGCGCCGGGGTGGTTAACCTCGGCACGGAGGGATGTATGCTCATCGGAGCGCTGGGAGCTTTCGCTGCCACTGCGATGACCGGAAATCCTTTCCTCGGAGCCTTTGTGGGCGGGTTGTGTGGAGCATCGCTGGCTGCAGTCCATGCCTACGTAGCCGTAATTCGCCGCGGAAATCAACTCGCCTCCGGTCTGGCGATTACCATTCTGGGGCTGGGCGTGACCTCTTTTTTCGGTAGATCATTTGTGGCCACTCAGATCAATGGGATGAATAGCATTTCGATTGCAGGTCTTTCCGATCTGCCGATTCTAGGACCAATATTATTCCAGCATGACGCGTTGACCTACCTTGCCGCATTCTTGGCTCCCGGAATTTGGTTCGTCCTGTATCGTACTCGCTGGGGACTAATGCTTCGGGCCACAGGAGAACGCCAGGATGTTGTTTACTCCGTAGGATTAAGCCCAACGCTTATCCGATGTCTGGCGGTGATATGTGGTGGTTTTCTGGCCGGGCTCGGCGGCGCTCAGCTTTCGGTAGCGTACACATTGAATTGGGTCGAAAACATGACCCAGGGCCGTGGGTACGTCGCGGTGGCCCTGGTGATTTTCTCTTCATGGTCACCACTTACAGCGGTCGCCGGAAGCTACCTGTTTGGCGGCGCACTCTCGCTGCAGCTCGCACTGCAAGCTCGGGGCGTCGGCGCTTCTCCCTTCTTGATGTCTGCGATTCCCTACTTAGTCACACTCGCCGTTCTGGTACTGGTTGGGCGAAGGCGTCGCCAGGCCATGCCTGATGAACTGAGAGCTGTCTTTGAAAGGGGCGGATAATAAAATATATGGAGGTATTCTTGTGAGGATAAACTCACGGTTAGTTGTAATGGCGGTAATGCTCATCGGGTCACTGATGTTAGCAGCCTGCGGTTCGCCGGCCGCGGCGCCGGCTGGATCAAAAGATGCGGCGGCGCCGGCCAGCGCAGTAACAACGGTTGGGTTCCTCTTTGTAGGCCCCAAGGATGACTTTGGGTACAATCAGGCCGCTTATCTCGGTAGCACCGGGATGGAGAAGGAACTCGGCTCAAAAGTCAAGGTAATTCGGGCTGAGAATGTTCCGGAAACGGAAGAAGCCGAGCGCGTGATGGAAAGCATGATTCAGCAGGGAGCGAAAGTCATTTTCCCGACCTCGTACGGACATTTGGACCCGGCGCTTAACGTCGCCAAACGGCATCCGGAGGTCACCTTCATTCACCAGGGCGGCTTGAAGACCTCGAGTAACTTAGGTACATACTTCGGAAACATTTTTGAAGAGGTGTACCTCGGCGGCGTAACAGCCGGCAAAATGACCAAAACCAATAAGCTTGGATTCATCGCTTCCTTCCCGATTCCCCAAGTGTTGGAAAATATTAATGCGTTTGAACTTGGTGCGAAATCAGTTAATCCGAACGCCACCACATCTGTAGTGTTTACCGCAAACTGGTGCGATCCGGGTAAACAGGCCGAGGCGGCCAATAACCTTATTGCGCAGGGCGTGGACGTGTTGACGCAGCATCAAGATTGCACCAAGACAATAGTCGAGGCCGCCGAGCGCAAGGGTATCATGTCCGTCGGGTATCATGCCGACGCCTCTTCGCTGGCTCCAAAAGGTTGGCTGACAGGCTCCGTTTGGAACTGGAGTCCACTATACACCCAAGAAGTGCAGGCCGTACTGGACGGCAAATGGAAAGAAGGTCCCCTTGCCGGTAAGTATCGGGTTGGCATGAAGGAAGGGGCCGTTAAGCTCGCTCCTTTTGGCTCCTCGGTTCCGGCCGACGTGCAGGCCCTAGTAAAACAGAAGGAGCAAGACATCATGAGCGGGAAACTGGCGCCGTTTGCCGGGCCGATTAAGGACCAAAGCGGCGCGGTGAAGATTGCAGCCGGCGTGAATCCAACTGTTGACCAGCTTGAGACAACCGACTATTTGGTTGAGGGCGTTGTTGGAAGTATTCCCCGTTAGCGGAGAGAACCGGTGTTGATCGAAGCCGTCCCTTACCCTTGGCCGTACGACGGATTTGCTGCGGTGGAGAATACGGCGCTGGTGTTGGTCGCCCCGCAGATAGCCTTTACCTGGATGGACCCAGCCGGTCGAGTCGTGAGCGCTTGTGAGACAATATCAGAGGCGGCTGCCAGGGCAGGAATGGCGCAATGTATCATCCGTCTGGGGCGTACGGCAGTGACGCCCCAGCGGATGCCCGGTCTTCCCGCTCCGGGGTCATACGGGTGGGAATATACATCCAACTTTGAAATATCAGGTCGTAGTCTCGTAATAGACGCGCCGGCGCTAGACGGCTTTTACGCTACCGGCTTGGACTCAGCTCTCCGGGTTCGGCGGATCACTCATCTGGTGTTCGCTGGCTTCGGAACCGAAACTATGGTACATTCCACACTGCGGTCCGCCAACGATCGCGGCTTCGAGTGCTTGGTATTGTCGGATGCGTGCGCCGATGTAAGTCCCGACCTTCATCATGCGGCGTTGAGCTCTATCATGATGTCCGGTGGTATTTTCGGCGCTTATGCAGAAAGTCAAGCGTTCCTGGCCGGCTTGAATCAACGACCGTAGGATCACGACAACGCAAGGAGGGTATTATTGAGGGCCTCCTGTGTGGATGGTGCCGGGTACGCCGATCAGTCAGATCAATATGAATGGAAGGACTTTGAGGATGACCACTATTAAAGTGCAAGGCGACCCATATGACTGGCCCTTTGATGGTGGCTTGGACGTTGCCGGCACTGCTCTAATAAGTATCGACTGGCAGACTGACTTTTGTGGCCCTGGTGGATATGTGGATGCCATGGGATATGACCTCAGCCTGACACGTGCCGGCATTGAGCCTACAAGGGACTTAATGCAAGCATGGCGGGCTCGCGGCGGACTCGTAATCCATACACGTGAGGGACATAAGCCTGACCTTTCTGACTGTCCCCCTAACAAGCTTTGGAGGTCGCAGCGCATAGGCGCAGGCATTGGTGATCCGGGGCCGTGCGGCCGGATTCTAATCCGTGGGGAGAAAGGCTGGGAAATCATCCCTGAGCTAGCGCCTTTGCCCGGTGAATTTATCATCGACAAACCCGGCAAGGGCGCTTTCTATGCAACCGACTTTGAACTGGTCCTGCATAATCATGGGATTACGCATCTTATCATTACGGGGATCACTACTGACGTGTGCGTGCACACGACAATGCGTGAGGCAAACGACAGGGGTTTCGAATGCTTGCTGGTCGAGGACTGCACGGGAGCCACAGACTATGGGAATTATCTGGCGGCGGTCAAGATGGTGAAGATGCAGGGTGGGGTCTTTGGGTCCGTAAGTTCGTCGGACAAGATCATAAAGGCACTCGGCGCAGAGTAATGCAAGAACCGAGCATCGTTCACAACAACTTTCGAGCGGCAAGGGACTACATCAATAACCTGGCATTCACCAATCCGGATTTGAACCTGGCGGTCAACCTGTCACCGGCGTATTACAAGAAACCAAGGATCAAACCTAGCACAGTTCCCTTTGCCGCTCCCATAGCTCAGATGGTTGAGGGTTTTGTTAACCGTCAACATACGGTTGAGCAAGTTATACTCGAATCTATTGCAGCGGCCAAAGCAAATGCCGACCTGAAAGGCGTCGTCTATTTGGATGAAGACGGCGCGATCTCGGCTGCTCGTGCCAGCGACGCCGCGCTGCGAGACGGTAAGCTCTCCGGCCCGCTGCACGGTATTCCAATTACGGTCAAAGATATCATGCATGTTGCAGGAATGCCCACGCGGGCGGGTTCTCTTGCCTACAACCAGATTGCCTCAATCGACGCCACTGCAGTAGCCCGCCTGCGTGCTGCGGGCGCTATCATTCTTGCAAAAGTGGCGACTCACGAGTTTGCGCTGGGAGTAACTACACCTCAAGCCAAGAACCCGTGGGACCCAAAGCGAATACCCGGAGGCTCGAGCGGAGGGTCCGCTATTGCGCTCGTAAAGGGCATCGGCATGGGATCGTTAGGGACTGATACTCGCGCCTCGATCAGGGTGCCATCCGCTCTATCTGGAGTCGTCGGTTTCAAAGCGACGTTCGGCAACGTGGATACAGCCGGTGTGGTTACCCTGTCATGGACAATGGACCACGTTGCCCCCATGGCGACAAACTCAGCCGACGCCGCTCTTCTAATGGACGTGATATCAAATAAACCGAAAGGTCTGTCAGGTTACGTGGGCGCTAAGGTCGATGGGCTGCGCATCGGTGTGCCCGACGCCGCCTTCGAAGACGCAGACCCCGATGTGGCCGCGGTCGTAGAAAGAGCCATCAAGTCAATTGGAGAGCTTGGGGGAATCATCATACCGGTCCGGCAGCCAACCAGGAGCCAACTGGAACTGGCAAATCTGGCAGGACTGATAGTGAGCCGGTGCGAAGCCCTGGCATATCACCGCAGCATCGGTACCGATCTGAGCAAGTGCTGGGATGAGACACGAGAGCAGCTTGAAGAAGCTATGGAGATTCCTGCATCTGAGTACCTGGCGGCACAGCGCTCACGCTCTGCATTAATTGCCGATATGCTCTCGTTGTTTGAAGATGTCGATGCGCTGGCAATGCCGACCAGCCTGGTTACCGCTCCACTCATTCCGGAAGCCCAGCAATATCTAATGACACTGGCCCGCAACTGCATTCCATGGAGTTTCGTTGGATTCCCCTCGATTTCAGTACCCTGTAAAGAACTGGTGAATGGACTTCCGGTGGGTCTGCAAATTGTCGCTCCCCCGCAACATGAGGCCGTGTTGGTAGGATTAGCCACCGCTTATGAACGATACTACTAACAGTACGTCATCAGTTACGCAGGCTAACAAGGCGATCGTGCTGCAAATCTATGAGAGGATTTTGACTCATGGTGAGCTGCAGTTAGCCGGTGAGGTTTTCGCCCCGGATATTGTCGACCACCGAAAATTCCCCGGACTGGCGAACGGCCTTGAGAATGTCCTGGCAGGTGCGCGGGTTAATCGAGAAGCCTTTCCGGATATGCGGTTTACTGTGGAAGCTTTAGTAGCCGAGGAGGACCTCGTGATGGCCCGATGGGTAATGCATGGTACATTCCTCGGAGAGTTCATGGGCAGGCAGCCCACCGGAACGTCCGTTGAATGGCGAGGGATCACACAATTTCGGCTGACCAACGGTAAGGTCGTGGAACGGTGGCTTTACGCCGATGAACTGCAATTGCTCGGTAACGGCGATTCAACGACGCTGTGATCGTCGTCACAGTTACTACCTGCCTGACTGAACTCCATCCAGACTTACGGCCGGGTTGTAGTCCAGGATAACCAGCACCTCTTCAAGAGACTCCAACGGGACCGCGAGCCTGACATTTACGTCCTTGAACAAGTACATGTCTTTGCTGACAACGTCTGCTACCTGGCCTATGACTATATTCTTTGGCAGGCCACCGCCCAGTCCGGATGTGAGAACGACGTCGCCGGCCTTGATATCGGCGTCCTGTCTCACAAACTCCATGGACAGCTCGGAAGAGCCTATTCCAACCACAACACCCTCTGCTCTCGACCGGCTGATAATTGCATCCACGGCGCTCGAAGGATCGGTAAGAAGCGTGATCTTGGAGGTATTATTGTAGACCTGCGTTACCTTCCCCACCAGACCGTTGGAGGCTACAACCACCGCGCCCTGCCTAACAGAATCATGTGCGCCCTTATTCACGACCAAAGACTTGGTCAGGTTGTTTTGACCTCGACCTATGACCGTCGCAACCGCGTATTCTCGTCCAGGGTTATTCTTCTGATATTCCAGGATGGCCCTCAGCCGCTGGTTTTCCAGATCCACCTCCTGCATCTGGGCCATCAGGTTGTTCAGTCTGACCACATCGTCCTTCAGGCTCTTGTTCTCCTGCTCGAGATAGCCGATGCGTCTGATGCTCTCTGCGAATCCGGAGACTATCCGGCTAACCAGGCTCATTCCTTCCTGCAGCGGAGAAACAGCCTCTACCCCCGCAGCTTCGACCGAAGCCATTGGGCCTGCGCCGGAAACGAAGCCACTGAACAGAAGACCTGCTGCCAGAATGGAAACTACGAACCATGGTCTTTTCAAGACATTTACTTCCTGTTAGGCTTGACCAGCCTCAACACTAGCGTGCGGGGTTTAACGCGGAGGTTTCCTCTGGCTGAGCGAGGCCAAAAGAGGACTGTCTTTATCTAGATTCTTGAGCATTTCTGCCGTTCCTCTCACGACACACGACAGCGGATCGTCTGCTATGGTGACCGGAAAGTGAGTGTCATGTGAAATTCGCTGGTCAAGGCCCTCCAGCAAGGCGCCGCCGCCAGCCAGCACAATTCCACGGCCTATCAAGTCTGCTATCAGTTCAGGAGGCGTGAGCTCGATAGTGCTGCGAACAGCGTTAACAATTGCGTTTATTGATCCGGATAACGCGTCCCGTATCTCTATGCTGCTGATAGTAACCACTCTTGGCAGTCCGGTAACCAAGTCTCTGCCCTTTAGCTCCGCCTGTCGCTCTTCTTTTAGCGGGTAAGCAGAGCCTATTTTCATTTTTATATCCTCTGCCGTCCGCTCCCCTACGAGAAGGTTGTGGCTTTGCCGCGCATAGTCAATTATATCCTGGTCCATCTCGTCTCCGGCGGTCCTGAGACTGATACTGGCCACTATGCCGCCAAGAGAGATGACTGCCACCTCTGTGGTACCGCCACCGATGTCCACTATCATGCTGCCGCTGGCCTCCCTAACAGGAAGGCCAGCGCCTATAGCCGCCGCCAAAGGCTCCTCGATGAGAAAGCAAGCTCTGGCGCCGGCGTTTAACGCGGCATCATGTACGGCTCTCCGCTCTACCTCGGTAACACCGCTGGGAATTCCAACGACCAGCCTTGGTCTATGGATCGAAAACCCATTCCGTCCGTGCGCCTTGTTGATAAAATAGTGGAGCATCCGTTCGGTAGTGTCGAAGTCCGAAATCACGCCATCCCGTAGGGGCCTAATGGCCACTATTCTGGCAGGCGTACGGCCCACCATCTGCTTTGCTTCAAAACCAATAGCGTGTATCTTCTTAGTCAGCTTGTCTATAGCAACAACTGAGGGTTCATTTATGACAATGTCTTTACCCTTAACCATAACCAGGGTGTTTGCAGTGCCAAGATCGATACCAATATCATAAGAAAAAAATCCAAGTATGGTATCTATAGGGTTAAACAAGGGCTAACTCCCGATCAATACGTAGTGCTACTCCCAGACCTCCTGGACGCCCAGCGATTATCGTACTAATTATAACATAAAGAGTTACTGTCCACGGCTGCTACCAAGTGTGACGAATGGATGACTCATGCACCGTGGCCTTGGCGGATCGGATCGTGGAAAAAGAAGGATGAAGGCAGGTATACTGATGACGTGCCAACATTATATTGATCATGTATTGTCAGCGTCGAAGGCACCGGCAATTCCTCGATAATCTCATAAGTAAAGAAGGGCCATGTCCAAGATCATCACTATGCTCACAGACTTCGGAGAATCGGACGGATATGTGGCATCCATGAAGGGGGTAGTCCTTGTTATAGACCCATCTGCAACTTTGGTGGACATCACGCATCAAATCAGGCCGCAAGATGTTATGGCGGCGGCCTTTGTCATCGATACGGCATACTCTTACTTTCCGAAGGGGACTATTCACGTAGTGGTGGTAGACCCGGGAGTCGGCAGCAACCGCAGCGCTCTCCTGGTCTGCGTTCCGGACTACTGCTTTGTAGCTCCCGACAATGGCGTACTTACAAACGTGGTTTCTAGATGGCTGCCAACAGTTGGACCACCTTTCCTGAGCGTGGTCGAAACGGAGGATAAAAGAAGTCTCCACAGAGTAGAACTGCCTCATGGATCACCAATCTCTATTTACCGCCTTACAGATGAGCGTTACTTCCTTCGCGCAGTCAGCCAGACTTTCCACGGCAGGGATATATTCGCCCCGGTGGCCGCCCACGTAAGCAGGGGAATACCGCCGGAGGATATTGGCGAGCGAATAAATCACATCCACCTGTTTAGCCTGCCCGTACCCCAAAGTAACGGCGACCTCATAACCGCGGAGGTGATCCACATTGACCGCTTTGGAAACATGATTACCAACCTGCTGCCTCCGGAGATAGCAGGGGAGATCACGACTGTCGCTGTCGCCGGGCACGTCATCTCCGGGCTAAGCAAATCTTACCTTGATGGTGGGGACCTCCTGGCGATAATAGGCAGCAGCGGCCGACTGGAGATAGCCGCCAGGAACGGCAGCGCCGCAGCTGTTCTGGGTCTGGGTGTTGGAGCTAAGGTAGAGGTGAGGGTGCAGCGCAAGTAATGATTGGGACCCGCTAGCGTTCTTGAGCTTTAAGAGTCTTCCGATATTTCCATCGCCAGATCAGGCCCACAGGATAGCCCGCCATTTTCGCGATGTCTCCGGTCAAGCGTATGACCGGCACCCACGACAACGCTGAAATCTGTTCTTTTCTTGATGCCTGCCTCAAATATGGCAACAGGCGCGCGTAGGGACGATAAAGGTGGACAGCGCCTCCCAACAACAGCACGGGCCAAAGTGCCTTCCAGCACAGGCCAAAGGCGACGGTCGATAAGGCGTAGCCATAAGACAGATAGCGGATAAGATGGCGCTTGGTCCACAAATTGGCTTTACCGTCGCCCCGGGCATAACGATAGTACTGCTTGAAAAAGCTCTTCAGGTCGTTCCTGGGGCGGAAATAGACTAGGGCTTCAGGACACCACACGAAAGGCACTCCGGCCTCTTTCAATCGCGTGTCGAATACCAGGTCCTCGCAATAGTCCAGCCACGCCGGATAACCGCCTGCCACTCTCCACGCCTCTTTGGAGAAGGCCACAGAACGACTTGAGGGCAGGAATCTTTGGCCGTCTATGTCCCGCACATTGGGGATGACAGTGGCGCCCATAGCCAGCTCAAAGACGGTCCGAGCGTCCGGCACGAAGAAGCCGCACGCCACCAGCAGAGGAGAATCATTGTGATCATGGAAAGGCTTCAGCAAGCTCTCCAGCCAGGTGGGACTGAGCCTCACGCCCGCATCCGTCGCCGCGATGATCTCGCAGTCCGTGCTGGTGATGGCCAGATTACGGCCCTGGGATATATTGGCCCCGGGCGCCTCGATCAGCCGCAAGGGCAGCCGCTCCGAATAGCTTTGCACTATAGAAACAGTGGTGTCAGAGCTTCCGCCGTCCACCAGCACCACCTCATCCGGCTGCCTGGTCTGTTGCAGGATAGACTCCAGCAACGCTCCGACGCTGTCCTCTTCGTTGAGAACTGTTGCGATTAGCGCGACCCTTTTTTGTATCCTCTGTCTTCCCAAATTGACTAATCCCGTAAATCTTCTCTAGCCGCTAGCGCGACCCCTGGCCTACGCTTTGCTTGATGACTAACCATCCCATAAATATAGAAACCAGGAGCAGGCCTAACCCGAAAACTCCTTGCCCTATGGAGTCCCTGCGGCTGTCCACTACCAACGCATCTACCGAGACCTCACCGTCTCCCCGCACCTGCAGCTTCACGCTATGCTCCCGTACCTCAAGGCCGGTGGCTAGGGAAACCTCTGTATTCTGCTTTTCATTGCTCTTCAGGCTTACGCAGGGGTCTTGACGAACGCCATCTATCTCGACACAGAAGGTACCAGCCCCAGGGCCTTTTTCCGTCAGCAGGCTTAGTGACGAGCCCTTGAAGGTAAAGCTAAGCGAGTCGCCGGAAGCGCTGCCGACCATCTTGCGCCCTAACTCTGCGTTGCTGTCTGTTTCGGCAAGCAAGCCGCCGCTGTATCTTAAGGCCCAATTGTCCTCCTGGCGCCTGCCGTAATGGAGGACTGCCGGAGCGTTCGCCACATCTTTATAGGCGTAATAGACCGGACGGGGAGTGAAGTCCGGGTCTACCATTCTGAAGTAGAAGTTGAGGTCGCCCCGGCTTTCATCGGACACTCTCCTGAAGTGCCAGTAAAACGCTACCCCTATCCAGGGCCACTCCTCCTGAATCCGTTCGTATGCGGTGGCGGTATACCGCGCCTGCCGCTCTTCGTCCACCCGGCCGTGGACCGCCGTGGCAGGAAAGTCTATGGGCAGCGCGCTCCAACCCAGCTCCGAAACCCAGATCGATTTGTTGGCGTCCCCATTCTTCACCATAATATCGCGAATTAGCTGGACGCGGGAGAAGTTGACCTGCTCCGGCGACACTCGTCGGTTGCCTGGCCCCGTCCACAGTCCATAAGCCTGAGCGGATAGAATATCAAAATAGCTCGCGGCACCGGCGTCGTACATCTTCTGAAGATAAGTGAGATCGCTCTCGTTGTTGCCGTCGGGCGTCCCCAGGGTGGGCGCAAGAGCTGCAGAAAGCACCACCACGTCCGGATTCGCCTCTTTCGCCTTTCTATAGCCCTCCTTCAGCAGTTCTGTATATGCGCCGGCATCCGGCGGCTCTCCCCATTCGTCATACAGGTTTGGCTCGTTCCAGATCTGGACATAGCCTACCTGCCCTTTGTACCGCTTCACGAAGGCGTACACGAAGTCCCCATAGTCCTCGATCTTTCGAGGGCGAGCGTCACTGGCTTTGGAGTCTATGCGCGCCCAGAGCGGAGGGAGGTCTAACCGGGCGACCACCTTTAGCCCGTACTCGTTGGCCAGGGCGACAATAAGATCGTAATGTTTCCATGAGCTTCCCGGTGGGTCGCCAAACTTGCCTTTGCCATCTCTTTCGATAATTATCCAGGGCGTCTGCTGCCTTATCCAACGGACGCCGGCATCCCGCAGCATCTCCATGCTCCGCCTTATCTTACCTTCCTCTACCTCTTGCTCAAAGAAGGTATTGGCCCCATAAGGACTATAACTGGCGTTAGAGACCGGGACGAGATCTGCGGTATCCAACTGCCTTCTGGGAAGGGAAAGGAGCAGGCCCTTCAACTGCTGGTAGGTTTCCCTCTCGCCGGTATTTCTCTCAAGCCATGAAGCTGCTGCAGGGCTGGACAAAAGAGCTACAGAAGAGATAATAACTAGAATCGCGAGGGCAAGTGCTATCTTACGCTCTTTGAACATACTTTAATTGGTTTACTCTAACCAGAAGTATCCTAATCCTAGGCTGACACGTCTCGTGTGTCAATTTATCGCTGTCGACTATCATAGAAACGAGCGCATCTTAACGGCTATAATATTCCCATACACCCTAAGGTAGCGACTATATTGACGTCATGCCTCACCGGGCAAACGTTTCTGCTATGTATGGGCAGGTACTGGTCCAAACACCAATAAGCCGAACTGAAATTAAGGTGATATGAGCGCGCCACTAGATACCGTATTGGAGAACCATAGACTAAAGCAACTCCTAAACAACGGTGCAGTCGTTTTGGCCATAAGGACGGCTAAGAGCTTTGGAGACCATGATTGTCCCCACATAGCCGCCGGCCTGGCGTACTATTCGTTCTTCTCCGTTTTTCCCCTGACCCTTGCCCTTATAGCCATGTTCAGCCTAATTGCAGACCCGGAAACTGTGCAGCGGGGCATCGTACGCGCGATAGGAGCATACCTGCCGGGTTCCGCAGATTTTGTGGCCGAGAACATAAGGACCGTCCTGGAGAACAGGGGCTCTGCAGGAATAATAGCCATCGCGAGCCTCCTGTGGTCAGCTTCCGCCTTCTTCGAGGCGCTGCAGAAATCTATAAACCGCGCCTGGGACGTAAAAAAGGACAGGTCGTTTATGGGGCAAAAAGTGGTTGAATTCGCTACCCTGCTCGCAGCAGCGGCGCTGTTGTTCATATCCCTTAGCTTTACCTTTATATCTCTCCGTGTACAAGAGTTGATAAGCGTGTATCTCGGGACAGGGGCAAGCTTTTTCGACCCGATGATCTTGTCACGACCTCTGACAGTTCTCAATCTTGTCCTGAACCTGCTGCCCATCCCAATTGCATTTTTCATATTCCTGGCCCTCTACCGCTTCATTCCCAATACGACCGTACGGGTTACCGATGTTTGGATGGGAGCTCTGGTCGCTGCCATGCTGTTCGAGACCGCGAAGTGGGGCTTTGTATGGTACTTGAGCAATTTAGCGAGCTATAACCTGGTGTACGGCTCACTCGCTTCGGTCATCGTGCTGTTATTCTGGGCCTATATCTCCGCAGTCATTCTTCTGCTGGGGGCCGAAATGGCCTCGGCGTATTCCAAGCTCTTTGGGAGTCAGAAGCCGCACGATAGTGGTCAATGAAGGGCCATAGTGACAAAACCATTCTTTATGTTAAGGAGTCCGATGCTGCCACTCTTGGATAACCTAGACAAACTGGAGCCGTTCCTATCAGCTGGCAGGCCAGCGCTTATGACAGCCATAAACGGCGCCATAAGACACATGGGAGAGGAGGACATGGAGGACACTATCACCGATCGGTGCCGGCGCCTTTTAGAACAGCTAACGGCGAGGCTGTCCCTGGTAGCGGTAATGACCGGAGGCACGGCCGAGCGGGCGAGAGAAATGGTTGGTGTCGACGGGATTGTGTATATAGGAAACCACGGACTTGAACGATGGTCGTCCGAGGGGACGATGTACTGGGGTGGGGTTCAGATGTATACGGAGAGCATCCCGGGTGTCCTGGCCTCTCTACAGGCGAGGTTGAACCTAGACGGGATAACATACGAAGACAACGGCATCTCGGCATCAATCTGTTATAGGAACGCGCAAAACACGCAGCTAGCCAGAAACAAGATCGTCGAAGCGCTCTCCGGAGCTCAGAAACAAGGTCTGACCGTAAGGGAGGGCCCAATGTTCGTGGAGCTGCGACCGGACGTACCAATGAACGAAAGGCTAGCCGTTATGTCTCTAATGGAAGAGCACAATATAAACGCAGGCGTCTGCCTAGGAGACGGCATCACCGATGTAGACAGCTTTAACGGGATGCGCCGCTGGGCATTGGAGAGAAGGCGCTTTGGAGCGACTATAGCCGTTTTAAGCCGGGATGCCCCTGAAGCGCTTAAGGGCGGAGCACACTATTACCTTAATGGCGTCGACGCCGTAGAGGACTTCCTTGGCTGGCTGGTGCAGAACGTAAAGAATTGACAACCGTCAGTTGGTTGTGGTATAACCAAGTAATATATTCTGGACATGAAGTCCTTTTATGTCCTGACTAAGTGAACGACTTCAACAGCCGGACAACGTCTGCAAGGAGCATGGGAGGTGTGCTTATGATAGGAGCAGCCTAGTAGATGGCCGCGGTAATCAGCCCTTTGACTCTATATCTACCACAACCTGGTTCTTGCAAATAAAAATGCAGAATTAAAGCTCAGCGCTCGCCACACGAGCTGCTTGAAAAGAAGTCCTCTATTGTGAAGAGGTTTGTAGCAGGGATGAATGGAGATGACCAATGAAGCATAAATCTGACAGCCTAACCGTTATGGGTAGCAGGGTTTTCTATATACTAATGGGACTATGCAGTCTTCTCATCGCAGCAGCCTGTGGCCCATCGGCTACGCAAGCGCCCTCGGGAGGCCAAGATGCCGGGCAGCCACCCCAGGCCGGCTCTCAACGTCCCCAGAGCGGGGGAACATTGAGATTGATGGGTGGCGGATATGTAACTTACGGTACCGTAGATATCAACAGGAACAACACCGGCGCCCCGAACGGCTTTGTCGGCCAGTCAGTCAACCAGGTGGTGAAGCGGGAGCTCGCATCCGGAAAATACGAGATCGTTCCTGACCTCGCCGAGTCCTGGCAGGTGTCACCGGACGGTCTCACCTACACCTTCAAACTCCGTAAAGGCGTTAAGTTTCAGAACGTCCCTCCAGTCAACGGCCGTGAGTTCACCGCCGACGACGTGGAGTACATGATCAAGCGCACCAGCGCCGACCCGGAGATAGTGCCGGCTAAGTGGAAAGAGCTCTTCATTAGACGCTCGGACTTTACCAGCATCTCCTCCCTCACAAAACCCGACAAGTACACAGTGGTCATAAAATTGAAGCAGATCGACGCCGTCTTCATGCACAACATGGCCACCCTGGGAACTGCGGTCGTGCCCCACGAGCTAATAGAGGAGAACCCGGACAAGCTTATCCAGGACAAGATAATAGGCACCGGCCCGTTCATCTGTAAGGAGTATGTCCCGGATGTGAGACAGTACTGTGACCGCAATCCGGATTACTGGAGGAAGGACGAATTCGGCACCCAGCTACCTTATCTGGACAGGCTGGAGAAGAACTTCTACGGGGGTTCAGATACGTCCGCAGCTGTCGCGGCCTTTCTCTCTGGTCAGATCGATACCTTGGCCTATAACATTGGTGGCCCAACCTTGACCGACGCCGACATTAGCACGGTCATGAAGCAGATGAAGGATAAGGTCTATGTGATCAATAGCTCTAGCGGACAGTTTAGCCACCTCAGGTTCAACGCTGCCCGCGCGCCTTTCGACAACGTAAAAATGAGAAAAGCAGTCTATCTGGCCATAGACCGCCAGCAGATCATAGACTCTATTGTCCCCGGCGGTGGTGAAATCACCGGTCTCGTTCCCCCTGCCCTCGCGGGTCAAGGCGCTCAGACGGTCGACGAGCTTATGAAGATGCCGGGCTACCGCCAGCCCAAGGACCAGGACATTGCCGAAGCCAAGCGGCTGGTCAAAGAGGCCGGTTACGAGGGAGTTACCGTGGAGATGAACACCTCCGGCGCCACGGCCACCTCGGCTGACCTGGCAGCTCTAGTGAAAGAGCAGCTTGCCAAAGTAGGGATCAACGTCAAGGTAAAGCTCACCGCCAACTATCAGGACCATCTTAATGAGATGCTGGCAGACAAATTCCAGTTGACTTGGACTGGGCATGGGGCGTCGCCAGACCCGGACGAATATATCTACAAGCACTTCAATACCGATGGGGCCCGGAACTACTACAAGTTCTCTGATCCCAAGTGGGACCAGGTCTCGGCAAAACAGAGGTTTGCAGTAACGACGGAGGAGCGCACTAAGGCGATAAAAGAGGCCCTGGCCTTGCACTCCGAGATTGCGCCCAACGCGCCGATATACAGCAGCCTGAATCAGGACATCTACCGCAACTACACGCACGGTTTTGGCAAGCCCGTTCAACCTTATGATGGGAGAAACAACTTTGACCTGTACTGGATGGAGAAGCACTAGGCTATATAACAAAATGCAATTCTCTATATATTACGGGTGTAAGAAGCTTTGCAAGTATCGTGCCAGGGATAGGATGAGATAAGCAATGGAGTTCCAGCCTGGGAAGAGTTTTTTGTGTTTATTACTAGGACTATGTGGCGTGCTAATTGTGGCCTGCGGTCCATCGGGCACACCAGCGCAACCTGCGGGGCAGGGCGCCAAGCCAGCCACCGAAGCCCAACCAGAACGAGGCGGTACTTTGCGACTGCTGGCCGCGGGGCACTTAAATTATGGGACGACGGACCCACACAGGTCTCCCTTCGGTCCCATACCCTTTTCTGGACAGTCTACAAACAAGGTGCTCAAACGCAACATAATGTCCGGCAACTACGAGATCATCCCCGAGCTTGCGGAGAGTTGGGATGCAGCGCCCGATGGCATGAGCTATACTTTTAGACTGCACAAGGGTGTGAAGTTCCACAATGTGCCACCAGTGAATGGTAGAGAGTTCACTGCCGATGACGTGGAGTACATGATACGGCGTATTAGCGCCGACCCGGAGATAGTACCGGCTAAGTGGGTCCCCTTTTTTGTCAAGCGCAGCGACTTTGTGAACGTGGCTGGGTTCGAGAAACCAGACAAGTACACTATCGTTGTGAAAATGAAAAAGCCCGACCCCACCTTCCTCCACAACATGGCTAACAACAGTGCCGTTATCCTTCCGCATGAGCTAATAGAGGAGAATCCAGAGAAGCTGGTCCAGGACAAGATAATTGGCACGGGACCCTTCATGCACAAAGAGTATGTGCCCGATGTCAGGCATGTAGTTGAGCGCAATCCCGACTACTGGAAGAAGGATGAGCGGGGCGTCCAACTGCCGTACCTTGATAAGCTAGTTAAGGACTATTACTCATCCAGGGGTGCCGACGTTGCAGCATCCGTGGCTGCGTTCCTCTCTGGCCAGATAGACGCCCTGGCTGCCATAGGTGGCGGGAACAACCTTAACAGTGCCGACATAGAGACAGTAATGAGGCAGATGGGGGACAAATCCTATGCTACCTCCAGCCCTGGCTACGGTGTTTTCCACCTGAGATTCAACACCAAGCGGCCCCCCTTTGATAATGTAAAGATGAGGCGCGCCGTGACACTGGCCCTGGACCGGGAGCAGATAAAATCAGCTCTCTCGGCCCCCTCGACACTGAGCGGCTTCATCCCTCCGCTCCTCGCCGAAGGCGGGGCCCAAACCGTGGAAAACCTCCTCAAGTTGCCCGGCTACCGGGAGCCGAAAGAACAGGATATTGCGGAAGCCAAGAAGCTGGTGCGGGAAGCTGGTTTTGATGGCGTCGCTGTGGGAGTTCACTTTCATAACCCAGACTGGGTTGACTCAGCATCCATAATCAAGGAGCAGTTAGGGCGGATCGGAATTAATGTAAGCATAACAATTAACGCCAGTTCTGAGGTTAGTATAGCCAACATGGAGGCCAACAAGTTCGAGATGATGCTATGGAGCCAAGCCTTCGATGGGGAGATTGGTGAGTACGTCTATTCCCATTTCCACACCAAGGGGTCCAGGAATTACTACAAGTTCTCTGACCCCAATTGGGACGACCTAGCTGAGAAGCAGAGGGCTGCGGTTAACTTAGAGGAGAGAAAGAAGATAATTAAAGAGGTTATTGCCTATCAAGTGGATATAGTGCCCAATGCCCCTATATCAAGCGGCTTGACTAGGAGCATCTATCGCAGCTATACACACGGCTTTGGAACGCCGGTCAATTCGGGCGACGCCAGTCAGAACACTGATGTGTACTGGGTGGACAAGCACTAGGCTATACGCTCAAAGATATGCTTTGGCCCTTATCGGGGGCGCCTGTATAAGGCGCCCCTCCTTTTTTATGTATATTTATTGACAATCCATTATGTCTAAGGTATAACCATCTAATATATTATGAATAGGGTATATCGAAGCTTTCTTTTATGGCAACATAAGCGGCTTCACAGGTCGTTACCAATCTACCGTTATTATAAGCCAGGAGGGTTCAGAAATATGCGAGTGACTTGAGCAACAGGACCGCAGACGCCCACATTGCTATTCCAACCAAACCATCTTCGTTGACAAAACTCAGGAATTGCGGCAGACCCAATGCGCACACGGAGTTGTTTCAATACAGGCCATTAGCGGGCAGGGAGATTATTCAGGAAGTTAAAAGGAGTCGACCAAATAAATGCAGCATCAATTTAATAGAACAAGGTTTTTCTATATATTACTTGGGCTATGCAGCCTTCTTATCGCGGCGGCCTGCGGTCCCTCGGCAACCCAAGCGCCGTCCGGCACGCAGGGTGGGGCGCAGCCGCCAACTACCTCCGACAAGCCCCAGAAGGGTGGAATATTGAAGCTGATGGGTGGCGGTTACGTCTCCTACGGCACCACCGACGCTCACAGAGCTTCCTTCGGCCCTCCCACGGGCTTCTCAGCCCAGTCTGTCAACCAGGTTGTCAAGCGCAACCTCATGTCCGGCAAATACGAGATCATTCCCGAGCTTGCTGAAAGCTGGACACAATCACCCGACGGCCTCACTTATACCTTCAAGCTCCAGAAGGGCGTCAAGTTCCAGAACCTGCCGCCTGTCAATGGTAGAGAGTTCACCTCAGACGACGTGGAGTACATGATCAAGCGCATTAGCGCCGATCCGGCCATCGTCCTTGAGAAATGGACTCAGCTTTTCACCCGGCGCTCCGATTTCACCTCCATATCATCTATTGAGAAGCCGGACAAATACACGATTATCGTAAAGATGAAGCAGCCCGATGCTGTATTCATGCACAATTTGGCAACAATCGGCTCCATTATCGTTCCCAAAGAAATGATAGATGAAAACCCGGACAAGCTAATACAGGACAAGATAATAGGCACTGGTCCCTTCATCTGTAAAGAGTATGTCCCCGATGTAAGGCACTACTGCGACCGCAATCCTGACTACTGGAAGAAAGATGCGGATGGAGTACAGCTGCCTTACTTTGACAGACTGGAGAAGAACTTCTACAGCGGCGGGGATACTTCCGGTGCGGTTGCAGCCTTCCTCTCCAGCCAGACCGACGTGCTGGCAGGCTCTATCGCAAGCTTCTCTCTCACTGATGCAGACATTAAAACCGTGATGAACCAGATGAAAGACAAGGCGTACATGATCGCCAACTCCGGCAGCAACTTCTCACATCTCAGAATCAATGCTACTCGGGCTCCGTTCAACAACGTCAAGATGCGTCAGGCAGTGAATCTTGCGATTGACCGCCAGCAAATAATAGACTCGACTGTTCCGGGAGGCGCGGAACTCAGCGGAATCGTCCCGCCCGCTCTGTCGGATGGCGGCGCACAGACAGGAGACGAGCTTATGAAGCTTCCCGGCTACAGACCGCAGAAAGACCAGGACATCGCTGAGGCAAAGAAGCTGGTGAAGGATGCAGGCTTCGAGGGCGTCACTATAGAGATGAACACCTCGGGTGGCACAGCAACTAGCGCCGACCAGGCTTCCCTTGTTAAGCAGCAGCTAGCCAAAATAGGGATTACAGTAAACATAAAACTGACTGCCAACTATCAGGACCATCTTAATGAGATGCTGGCAGACAAATTCCAGTTGACTTGGACTGGGCATGGGGCTTCTCCTGACTTTGATGAATACATATATAAGCATCTCCACTCCAAGGGCGCGAGGAACTATTACAAGTTTTCCGATCCCAAGTGGGACCAGTTGGCTGATAAGCAGAGATTCGCAGCCAACCTTGAAGAGCGCAAGAAAGCCGTCAAAGAAGCTGTTGCGTATCACGAAGAGATTGTTCCCAATGTCATCTTGTATGCAAGCTTGAACCAGAGCATATACCGGAACTACACCCACGGCTGGGGAAAGCCGGTGCAACCTTATGACGGTTTGACCTCTTTTGACGAGTACTGGATGGAGAAGCGCTAGGACAAAGGCTTGTAACAACGTAGAGTACAATCTACTATTGACATCGACCTGAAATTTGGAGTATAACCTAACCACCGACTAATAAAACCTAACTTCTCCCTTACCAAATAGTAAGGGAGAAGTTATAAGCTGAACATGGAGTTCCGCTCAGGAGGAAAGGGAGAAGTGTTAATAACGTAGTGCTGAGTAGGCTAACTGTTAGGCCGCAGCTAGCCTACTCATGTGCGTTAGTCTCTCTTAAGCCCGTAGATATCATCAAGTAAACATCGTTTAACCGTTGAATTTTCCTAGAGTTGCTATTGAGACTATAAAAGGGGACCTGCTGTAGAGAATAGGAGGGGATGTTAATGTTCCAGACTTGTAGTGAGCCTGGCCGAACTAAAGGAAAAGCTGCCCTGGTATGGGCATATCTCGCTGCAAGCGCTCTGCTGCTGGCAGCCTGCGGTCCATCGGCAACACAAACACCATCCGGAACCCAAAGTGAACAGCCACCACAGGCTCAAGGACAGCCGCAGCGTGGTGGAGCATTCCGCGTTATGGTTTCGGGATATGTGTCCTACGGAACAGTAGACGCTCACCGCGCCTCATTTAGCCCACCGGTCGGTTTCGCCGGCCAATCCGTTAATCAGATTGTCAAACGCAACCTCAATTCCGGCAAGTATGATATCATTCCAGACCTGGCAGAAAGCTGGCAGGTCTCTCCGGACGGGCTTACCTACACTTTCAAGCTCCACAAAGGCGTCAAGTTCCAGAACGTCCCTCCGGTCAACGGCAGAGAGTTCACCTCAGACGACGTGGAGTATATGATAAAGCGCATCAGCGCAGACCCATCGATAGTGCTCGACAAATGGAAGGACCTGTTCACCAGGCGCAGTGATTTTACCAGCGTCGCCAGCATCGAGAAGCCGGACAAGTACACCGTAGTAGTTAGGATGAAGCAGCCTGATGCAGTCTTCATGCATAACATGGCCACTATCGGCACGATCATCGTGCCCAAAGAGATGATAGATGAAAACCCGGACAGGCTTATCCAGGACAAGATCATAGGCACCGGTCCTTTTATCTGTAAGGAATATGTGCCGGACGTCAGACAGTACTGCGACCGCAATCCGGACTACTGGAAGAAGGATGAAAATGGCACTCAACTACCCTATCTGGACAGGCTGGAGAAGAATTTCTATAGCGGGGGCGATACTTCTGGGGCCATTGCTGCCTTCCTGGCGGGCCAGATCGAAGCGCTGGCTGGTCAAGGTGGTGGTCCACCGTCCCTAACCGATGCAGACATAACTACGATAACGAAGCAGATGGGCGATAAGGCCTACTTGATCACCAGTTCCGGTGGAAATTTCGGACATATCAGGATCAACGCCAAGCGTCCGCCTTTCGACAATGTAAAGATGAGAAGGGCCGTTTATCTGGCAATAGACCGGCAGCAGATCATCGATTCGACCAATCGGGGTGGCGCGGAGATCAGCGCCCTTATTCCGCCAGCCCTCGCAGGAGGCGGTGCGCAGTCGGTGGATGACTTGTTGAAGCTGCCGGGCTATCGCCAGCCCAAGGACCAGGATATCGCCGAGGCCAAGAGGCTGGTCAAGGAGGCCGGTTACGATGGAGCCACGATAGATATGAACACATCGGGCAGCACAGCAGTAATCGCAGATCTGGCAGCCCTTATTAAGGAGCAGCTAGGCAAAGCAGGTATAAATGTCAACGTAAAGCTGACAGCTAACTATCAGGACCATCTGAACGAGATGCTGGCCGACAAGTTTAACCTTACTTACACGGGCCATGGCGCCTCCCCTGACCCTGACGAGTATATCTACAAGCACTTCGCTACCAAAGGAGCCAGGAACTACTACAAGTTCTCTGACCCCAAGTGGGACCAGCTCGCTGAGAAGCAGAGGGCTGCGGTTACTGACGAGGAGCGCAAAAAGGCGGTGCAGGAGGCTGTAGCGTACCACGCTGAAGTGGCGCCCTCTGTTCCCTTGTCTGCCACCTACAATCAGTTCTTTTACCGTTCTTACACTCACGGTTTTGGCAAGCCAGTGCAGAACGTTGATGGCAGCGCCTACTTCGATGTCTACTGGATGGACAAGCGCTAGGAGCAAAGGTCCACCAAGATGGAAGGCAGACTATCGCCTACCGCCGGGAAGACTAAATCTACAGTAAGGAGGTATATATGACGAGGTTTATCGTACGCAGACTATTAATGCTCATTCCGGTGCTTTTAGGTGTCAGCCTCCTTATATTCACGCTGATGCGGGTTGTGCCCACAGACGTAGCAGCAATGATGCTGGGGGAGAACGTATCTACAGAGACCCTGGCCAGCCTTCGGAAGGACCTTGGACTGGACAAACCGATCCCGCTCCAATATTTCGAATGGATCAGCAACGTCGTGAGGGGTGACCTGGGGCGCTCTATCTGGTTGCCAGACAAAACGGTGACCGAACGACTTTTGCAGCGCTTGCCAGTTACCTTTGAGCTGGCCCTAATAGCCACCTCGGTGGGCATAATATCCGGCATATCCTTTGGTGTGCTGGCAGCAGTCCGCCAGGATACCTGGGTGGACAATGTGGCGCGGGCCGTAGGCATCATTGGCCTGGCGGCTCCGAGCTTCTGGATAGCTACGATAGTAATTCTCTTTCCAGCTATTTTCTGGGGCTGGTCTATTCCAGCAGCCTACGTGGATCTTACGGAGAACCCGGGCAACCATCTAATGAAGATCGTGCCGGCGGCGTTGGTATTGGGCTTTTCACTTACCGCTACCGTAATGCGTTATAGCCGTACCACCCTGCTTGAGGTGCTGCGTCAAGACTATGTAAGGACCGCACGCGCGAAGGGTCTGACCGAAAGAGTTGTCATTTACCGCCATGCGTTGAAAAACGCTCTGATACCTGTGGTAACCATATCCGGCCAGGCGTTCGCGAGGCAGCTCGGCGGTACCGTGATCATAGAGACAGTGTTCAATATCCCTGGCGTTGGCCTTCTCATGATAGGCGCAATAACCGCCAGGGACTATAACATGGTCCAGGGGGGAATTCTAATCCTGGCCCTCTTCCTCGCTTTCTCTAACCTTGTAGTGGACGTACTATACGCTGTATTGGATCCGCGGATACGCTACAGCTAGGCCAATAATGTTTTTGGACACCGACAGAATACGATTAGAGGGGGGGTATTTATAATGAGTGCACAAGGACCAATAAGCCACACAGCAGGAGAAATTGCGGTGGTGCTGCGGCCTAAGCAGCCTGCGATAATCCAATTCATGAAGCGTCTGATGCACAAGCCGCTCGGCTTCATATCATTCCTAATCATCCTCGGAGTAGTATTCTGTGCCCTCTTCGCGGATATCGTAGCGCCCTACGATCCGGACTTGACGGACCGGACTGCTACTCTGGTCGCTCCTAATGTGGCGCATCCTCTGGGTACTGATCCGCTCGGAAGGGATGTTCTCAGCCGTATCATCTACGGGGCAAGAATATCCCTGTTTATTGGTATTCTGGCAACCGGCACTAACGTCATCCTGGGGGCGACCATAGGCATGATCGCCGGTTACTACGGTGGTAGGCTAGGCATGATAATCATGCGATGTATGGACGTTGTCATGGCCATTCCTCTCATTATCCTGGCGATTGTGATGGTAGGGATTTTGGGGCCATCCACCAAGAATGTGATCTTGGCCATCATTGTGGTGGGCACGCCATCCGTGGCCAGAGTAACCGAGGGCATAGTGCTTTCGGTGAGCAAGAACGTCTATGTGGACGGGGGCAAAGCTATCGGCGCCACGGACTTCAGAATCCTTTTCCGCTATATCCTGCCAAACATATTGCATGTCACGATGGTGCAATTCTCCATCGGTATGGGCTTCAATATTCTCACTGAGTCCAGCTTGAGCTTCCTGGGGCTAGGCTCTCCACCGCCGACTCCCACATGGGGCCAGATGCTGAGCGGCAGCGGAAGAAGATACTTCGCCCTGGCGCCTTGGCTAGCAATATGGCCGGGGTTGGCAATAACCCTGGTAGTCTACTCATACAACATGCTCGGCGACGCTTTGAGAGACCTGCTGGACCCAAGAATGCGAGGCTCGTAAAAAGCGCGCTTCTACGTGATACTTCGATTGCACAGGGTGAGCGGTTGGAACCTAATCGTCCGCTCCTGGTGATACCGCCTGGCCTGTAGGGGCGCAAGGGCTTGCGCCCCTACTAATGTTCAAACCGTGGTTGCCAAGACATGAAACAGGCGCTGCTGCGCGTCATATCCGCCGGCCTAAATGCCGGGACCTCAGACTACCGTCCAGGTCAGCCGTTCACCGCGGCGGTATTACCCGATGATCTGAAACTATGCGCGGCTAAAAAGTAAAGAACTCGAGATGTGAGATTATATGCCATCCGCACACGAAAACGTCGCAGTTGACGGCAGCAGCATGACTACGTACGTGAGCACACCAGAGGGCGAGGGACCTTTCCCAGCTGTCGTTGTAATACAGCATGCCAGCGGTGTAGACGACTTCATTCGCAGCTTCGTAGACAGGCTGGCGAACGAGGGCTACGTGGCCGCAGCCCCAAATCTCTATCATCGTGAGGAACCTGGAACAGCGGATGACGCTATGGGCCGTATGGGCAGGCTGAGGGACTCGAACATCGTCAAAGACGTCAACGCATGCGTCCGGCATCTGGGCGCACAGAGCAACGTCCGATCGGATAGGGTGGGCATCACCGGATTCTGCATGGGAGGACGGGTTGCATACCTCATGCCCTCGATGAACACAGCGCTAAAAGCCTCGGTGGTCTTTTACGGCGGCAACACCACGGAGCGCTGGGGAGAGTCGCCGGCGCCCTTCGAGCTCACCTCAAAGATCAGCTGTCCGATAATGGGGCTCTTCGGCGATGAAGACGGGAACCCATCGCCGGCGGATGTCAAAAGGATAGAAGTGGAGCTTACAAAGCACGGGGTGACCCACGAGTTCCACTCCTATTCCGGCGCCGGCCACGGCTTCATGGGCACCGGACGACCCTCATACAGAGAGGGCGCCGCAACCACTGCCTGGGCCAAAACCCTGGGGTGGTTCCAAAAATATCTGAAAAGCTGACAAGTCAGGTATTATCTAATGACGGAGGCACACAAGCATAACGGCCCGACTTTCAAGCTGGTAGTCATCCGGCAAAAAGACCGGGTCGTAGGTAAAGACATCGAACTGGCGCTAACAACAAGAGTCGGAGAGGACAGCGTATTGCGCCTCTCCGACTCTGGCTTCTTGGTACACACACAACTTGAGCCAATGGAGATCAGGGACTGGCTAAAAAGCCACTTCTCAATGGAAGAGCAACTACTAGTGGTAGAGTTCGAGAGATGGTCCGGCTTCGGAGAGTCCGAAGCCTGGAAATGGCTGCTCTGGCGCGGCCACTAGCACTGGCTTGTCTTCCTGTGGTCTCCCAAGGCGACCGAAGACTCTGTGTGGCCGAAGAGGGAATTTATTTGGTAGCGCATAGGGGATTCGAACCCCTGATCTCCGCCTTGAGAGGGCGGCGTCCTGGGCCGCTAGACGAATGCGCCACACGTATTATTTATAACACATATCCTAAGTTTTTGCATCGTTATTTAGTTAGACAAGCGTGATAAGCCTCCGCAGTAACTATTCCCGGAAATTCATATTCTGCTAACAGCCTCCGTTATTGACAGCTATGACTATCAGCAGTATGAGGAACCTTAGATGCGTCTCGCAATTGGCAGCGATGAAAAGTGCAGCCTGACTGACGCCGTGGTGGAGTACCTGAAGAGTCTGGGCCACGAGCTGGACCTTTTAGGCCCGCTGGCCGGCGAACCACTGGCCTGGCCCGATGTCGCAATAAACGTCGCCCAGAGAATATCAGAAGGAAAGTGCGAGCAAGGAATTCTGTTCTGCTGGACTGGGACAGGGGTGAGCATCGCAGCCAACAAAGTGCCGGGCGTCAGGGCTGCGCTGTGTACCGATGCGGAAACGGCTCGAGGGGCTCGCAAGTGGAACGACGCCAACGTCCTCTGCATTGGGTTGCGCCTTATCTCGGAAACTGTGGCCAGGGAAGTCCTGGATGCCTGGTTCAGTGCTCATCCCGACCCGAGCGAGGCCGCAAATATTCAGAAGGTCCGTGAGCTGGATTTGGGGAAGCCGGGAAGCTAAGTCTGAATGCGCCCGCAGGGAACCTTGCGCGGACAACGCAGCAGCGATTCTCGAGTCAATCACAGTCAACGGGGGGTTCTTTATTCCCGTTCCTGCCTGACCTCTCCAGGCTCACTTTCGTAGGACTGGTGCAGATGGACCGGCCGGGTGGCCGGTTGCATCCGCATGTTTAGCAGCTCGACGAGAACCGAGAACGCCATCGCGAAGTAGATATATCCCTTGTCCACGTGCCGTCCTGTTCCCTCTACCACCAGCATGACCCCGATGAGCAATAAGAATGAGAGCGCAAGGATCTTAATCGTTGGATGGCGCTCCACGAAGTCACTTAGGGCGCCGGCGGCGAACAGCATTACTCCGACAGCGATCACAATCGCCGCGACCATTATTGGCAATTGATTAGACATGCCGACTGCCGTGATCACTGAATCGAGGGAGAACACCATATCCAGCAGTATTATCTGGATAATGATTGCACCGAAGGCTGCCGTGCGCCCCACAGTTCCCGACGTATGTTCACTGCCCTCCAGTCGCTCGTGTATCTCCATCGTAGCTTTGTATATCAGGAACAGGCCGCCACCAAGAAGGATCAGGTCTCGTCCGGACACGTCATGTCCAAATGCTGTTAAGATCGGTGCAGTGAGGCCCATGACCCAGGAGATGGTAAGCAAGAGAGCGATCCGCATTACCATTGCAAGGCTGAGGCCCACCGTCCGAGCCAAGTCTCTCTGTTCTTGGGGCAATCTAGCAGTCATGATGGAAATGAAGATGATGTTGTCCAGCCCCAGGACAATCTCCATAACGGTCAAGGTTACAAGCGCCGCGAGAGCGTCAGCCGTGAATAAACTATCCCTTGAACCTCTATCCTGACCTAAGAGCAGATGCTAAATATCGTTTCTAACCGCCTCAATGCCTTCAGCGCAAACGCCCAGGGGCCGCCAGGGGCAGGAAGGGCACGTAAGCGCCAGATCAGAGGGCTTCATTCGCTCCGCCACCATCTTCTTTACACGACTCCACTCCACCAGTGTGCCGGAGGCTACGCCAAGCCACTTCAGGACTCTCAGATCATGGTCTCTGACCCTCGCTTCAGAGTCAAGCCGCCCACTGTGGCCGCAGCTATCACCAACACGTCCCGGAGCAGCCAGGCAGATATCGTCCGGCCCGTCCACAATCTCGATGGACGGATCGTGCGAGTCCCGCAGTTGGGCCACTACCTCGGCCATGTTATCTATGAAGCTCTGCGAATACCCCATGCCCTTGAAACCAAGGACGCAGAGCAGATGGTGGCCTCTCAGCTTCACCGCTATGCCCTCCCGGCCACCCGGTCATCAATCAGCGAGTAGAAGATATTCCCATCCCTGCTTTCAACCTTAACGCTTCCCGATTCCTCCAAGATATCCAGGTGCCCAATTACCTCGGCCATCGCAGGAATCAATGCAAACGCCCTCAGAGCGGGAAAAACATGCGGCATGATTTCGAACGGTCGGTATCGACCCTCCACCACTGCTTCCAATACCTTTTCACTCCTGCGGTCGTGGTGATGCTCCAGCCGTTCCACCGAAGCAGGTAGATCGTATATCTCTTCTTCATGCGCCGGTAGGACTCTTTTTGCATTTAGGTCGAGCACTTTCCTCAGCGAACGCAGGTACTCCGGAAGGCTGTGGAAGCGCTTTTCGGAGTCTTCATCGTGAAAGTGTATCCCTGGGTTGGGGGTTATCCTTTTCAAGATATGGTCGCCGGTAAAAACTGCGCCGCTGGCTTCGTGATAAAAGCAGCAGTGTCCGGGTGTGTGTCCGGGCGTGTGTACAGCCCTTAGGGTCGCGTCGCCCAGGGACATATCTTCATCATCCTCAAAGGTAAAGTCAGGGACGAAATTCACTCCACCTACCGGAAGCTCTCCGTGGCCCCCCGTGTGAACATGGCCCTTATGCTGAAAGTGAGGGGACTCCTCCTCGGGATGAGCCTCTTTGTAAGAATGAGCTGATAATGCCTCAAGACGTATAGCATAGTCAGGTGCGGGGCCAAACAAAGGCTCGGCTTGCCTCCAATTCTTGGGCCAAATGTCGCCTCTACGAGCGCCGGAATAGAACCACTCCAGCATGGTTTCCGGCACTCCGGAAGCGATCATAAGATCGTGCATGTTCCGGCGGTTGAGGGTTCTTTTGGACTGGTTGTAGCTGAGATAGGCCGCGTCTTCACGGTGAATAGCTATTTTCGCGCCGGAGGCGTTTCTCACCCTCTCAGCAAGTCCGCTGTGGTCGGAGTGGCTGTGTGTGAGAAGCACCAGCCTGGCATCAGATACATCATGCCCCAACTCTTTAAGACCTTTGACAAGCGCCTCCCACAGCGCGTCGGAGTTAGTGCCGGTATCGATTAAGATTAAACCCTGGTCGGTATCAATGGGATAACAGTTTGTCGACCCGACCTTCACCGGCTCAAGGGCAACCATGTCTTGTACCATAAACAGTTCTCCAAACAATCGCAGTTTTATTGATTTGGTCTTCCGCACATTGGGCGTGGGGGGGAGACCTACCCTAAAGACACAATGCATCCTTTGACTAACGAGGATGCCTATGAAATAATTACTAACCAAACCAGTATATCATAAGTACTCAAGGGCAAAGCAGCGAAGCAGAAGAGGGTAAAAGACTGACGCAGATGGTTCACCATGGTCTTACCGAATCAATCGGCGTGAGCTACCCGCCCGTACGTGATCTGTTCCAGTATAATTAGTAAGAAGGTTGGGGGAAAATGGCCATCACATTGAAGCGTCAACTCACGGGTCCTTAGAAAGTACAGATCCTTAGCCAGCATGGGCGAATTTGTTTCGCCACGGGTCATGCCATATCCCCAGAGGATCAACTCCATTTCGAACATATTTTGGCGTGGACCGATGGAGGTCCTACCGAACTTAATAATATTGCACCAATGTGCCAAGTTCATAATCAAGCAAAAGGAACTCTTCCGTTAGGTGATTTTAGAGTCAAACTGCGCCTAGATAAGTTCTTCGCTTCAGGCGATCGTCTAACTCTCAAACATTTGCTTCGGTTCCTCAAAGAGGAAAAAGATATTACCGGCTTCGGGCATCACATCGTCAGCAGCATTTATGAAGAGAAAGTGCAGATTGATTCTGCATCCGGCAAGAACAGCTACATCCTGTATACCTGCCCGACCACTGGTTGGCAATACTTCTATGCCACCCTACCGGTCGACCTTCTAGACAGTGACGACGAAGAAGACAATAACGTTGGTCTCCAGCCTCGATTCCTGATTCAAGACAAGGTTTTCGAACTTTTTCGACACTTCCAACGTCATCCGGTACTGCAGCCGGCGATTGGACGTATACACAATGATCGCATTCTTCTTTTCGATGGTCAGCATAAGGTTGCTGCACTCCTATGGAATGGTCGAAAGGAATACGAGTGTAAAATTTACCTTTCCCCTGATCTCCGCCTGTTAAATCAAACTAATATTGCCGCTCATGATAAGTACTCCCAAACACGTTTTTACTCCTCTGTGATGGTGATGAAGTTAGGCAGCGAGTTCGGCATGGACTTTAAAACCTACACGAATAGCGAAGATGACGGGGTTAAGAGTGAGGCAGGCTTCATGAGATTTCTCAGCAATGATGCTAATCAGGCGCTATCAAAAGGGGAGCGCAATAAGCGCTTCCGAAGTTATCTCTACAATTCTGTGTTACAAAACCCAGACAATAGAATAACACGTTTGGTGTCTAGCGGGAACCGAAGCACTGATGATAAGCCTCTGACGCTGGATATGCTGAGCAAATCGATTTTCTCGTCATTTCTTTATACAGAGCCTGTCGAAGATGATATGGCATCCGATAAATACAAACGGGACAAAGAGATAGCTAATGTAGTTGCCCTAATGAATATGCTCGATGATTTGGCATTGGTTGGATGGAACTCTAAGGCCGGAGCAAATGATGAATATCAGAGACGCTTGAAGAGATTATTTGCTTCCAAATCGATCATGGCTTGGTCTGAACTGCTGAGCAGTGCTGTATGTGGAGAGCTAAAGTTGGTTGATAAAGATGACCAAGCCCGCCCATTTTATCGAGAATTATTGCAGAACGATCTAGATGACATCAAAATGGTAGTAGAGAGGCTGATAAACTGGAAGTTGTGGAGTTCGGTCGCCAACAGTGATATCGATCGCACGTTATCGGATAACAAGAGCGCGGTTAAGGATTGGATGCGAGCGCACGGACTAACTGCGGGTTATCTTATGGGTGCTCCTGAGTGATATCTGAAAGGACGTAGACTTGGAACATGGTGTACAAATGCCTTCAGTAGAAAGCGAAATGATAATAAGAGTACCAAGAGACGCCCTCCACAGCTTCGCCGTAAACGCGTTCTGCTATTACGGCGTACCTGATGACGATGCTAGGATCGCGGCCGATGTCCTTTTGGAGTCGGACCTGAGAGGGATAGAGTCCCACGGCGTGCCACGATTAGAGCAGTTCTACCTGGCCAGGCTCAGGGACGGCAGGATAAATCCCACGCCACAGATAAAAGTCCTCCATGAGTCACCCTCTACCGCGCTGGTGGACGCCGACGGCGGCCTGGGCATGGTAACCGGCTTCAGGTCCATGAAGATAGCCATAGAGAAGGCCAAAGTGAGCGGCACGGGGTTTGTGAGCGTGACAAACGCCAGGCACTTCGGCATCGCCGGGTATTACAGCTCCATGGCGTTGGAAGAGGATATGATCGGCATCGCGATGTGCAACACCAGCGCGATAATGGTGCCAACTTTTGGAAGGGACGCTAAAGTTGGGACTAATGCTTTTAGCGTTGCAGCCCCCAGCGCAGATGGAAGGCATTTCATTTTGGATATGGCTACGTCCACAGTCTCGGCGGGAAAATTTGAGGTGGCGGCCAGAAAAGGCCAGCCGGTCCCTATAGGCTGGGCAGGCGATGCCGATGGCGTGCCTACCACCGACCCCAGCGCCGCAAGAGACGCCCGACATTATTCTCCCCTAGGCGGAGCGCCGGAGATGAGCAGCCACAAGGGATACGGCCTGGGTGTCGTTGTGGACATACTTTGCGGAATCCTCTCCGGTGTAGGCCCGTCGGCTGCGCTGGTATCCGGAAGCGGTGTCGGCCACTTCTTCGGCGCGATCAGGGTAGACGGCTTCCGCGACCCGGCAGAGTTTAGAGCTATGATGACCGAGATGATGAACGACCTGCGCAGCACCAGGCCCGCCGACGGCTACGAAAGAGTATACGTGGCCGGAGACCGGGAACATCAGGCCAAAGAAGAGCGCCTCAGGCTGGGGATCCCGCTGTATCCGGACGTGGTAGAGTCTATCCGGCGGGTAAGCTTAGAGCTTGGGATAGAGTCGCCGGTGTAGGCGCCCATATTCATGAGTTGATATAATTGGGTCATGAGAGACCCCTTAGAACAAATTAAAAAGAAAGCTCTACCGATTCTGAAAGAAGCGGGCGTAACTCGCTCTTCTATTTTTGGTTCATACGTGCATGGGGAGAATACCGAAGATAGTGATATTGATATACTTATAGAGTTTCCCCGCGGCAACAGTTTCTTTGATCTGGCAGAGCTACAGCTTCAGCTGGAACAAGCACTGGGCAAAAAAGTAGACATACTGACGTATAACTCCATACATCCCCTACTCAAGGAAATTATTCTGAACGAGCAGGTAAGGATTCTCTAATCGAAACTATTAATTCATGAAGAAAGATCCTGTTATTTTTCTGAAGCACATTCTGGAGAGCATTCAAGACGTCGAACGATATATTGGAGATGCTTCCCAGGATGATTTTAATAATAACAAAGAAAAACAAGACGCGGTAGTAAGAAGGCTTGAGATTATCGGCGAGGCGGTGAGGAATTTGCCTGAAGATTCTAAACAGTCTCATCCGGAAGTTGCCTGGCACGAACCAGTAGCAATGAGAAATATCCTCATTCATGAGTATTATTGGGATTGATCTAAACATAGTTTGGGATACAGCTACTCAGACCATGCCAGAGTTCAGAGAGCAGATTCGGAATCTACCAGAATCAAAATAGCAACAGAAATCCTACCGGTAGCTGAACATTCTCACTTAATCATGCCTTCACTTAGGCATAATGCCCTTCAGATAATCGATCTGCCCCCAGTGCTCGTGTTCGTGGCCTATGCGCGGCATGAGGTAGGTGGCAATGGATGTGTCGGGCATATCCGGCATGGTAACCAGGAGCTTCTCGTCGGTAGCGGCCCACAGGTATCCCAGAGTCGCCTCTCGGACCCCGTTGTAGTAAGCGATGGCCTGCTCCAAGGATGGCGCGTTGAATGAGTTCACCTGCTCCGGCGTGAAGCCGAAACCTGTAGCCTCCGGGTCGAGGCCTATCCGCTGATGCCAGCCCTCGGACTGCCATATCTGCGGTACGCCCCGGATGCGCTCCTGTAAGTGGTAGTCCTCTCTGCGGGACATGTGCCATAACAGAAACCCAATTGGGTTCCCCAGACTCTGGCCGGGTAGCCAGGTTAGCTGCTCTTCCGTGAATTCGCTGATGGTCTCCAGGGTGCGCTTTTGGAGCCGCTCAAGCTCGGACAGGAGCAAGTCGCGAATAATTTCAGCCATTACAGTCCTCCAGTTTTAACGATTAGGGCGACACACGCCACCATCTGATAAATAGCCTAACACCGCGCTTGGGCTTGCCCCGATCTCACGGACATCTATAATAGTGGGTGAAGACCCAGAAAGGATGTCGAGATGGAATCTAGAGAGAGTAGGCATCGGCGCACGTTTACGCCGGAGTACAAGGCAGAGGTGGTTGATCTGTGTCGCAGCAGCGGCA
>SHYC01000120.1 GCA_009693005.1 Dehalococcoidia bacterium
TAAATGAGGTTGGTGGGGATCCGGACAAATTTGGCACCTCCATTCCGCAGTTTCACCGCCATAACACCTATACCTTGAGACATTGGCCCTACACCTTACTTGCCACCTCCACCCACGATACAAAGCGAAGTGAGGACGTACGTGCCAGGCTCAACGTGCTGTCAGAGATGCCAAAGGAGTGGAGGGCTGCGCTGACCAGATGGAGCAGGCTAACCAGTCGCATGAAGCAGATAGTAGACGGAAAGCTGGCTCCGGACAGGAATGAAGAATACCTCTTCTATCAGACTTTGCTTGGCTCGTGGCCGCTGGAGCCGATGCAAAGGCAGGATTATGAAATCTACAAGAATAGGCTAGCCTCCTTCATGCGTAAGGCAATAAAGGAGGCTAAGGTTAACACCAGTTGGATCAATCCTAACCTGGAATATGAGGCGGCTGTTCAAGAGTTCGTGATGGGCGCTCTGGATGATACAAGTCCTAACCATTTCCTGGAAGACTTTAACTTGCTTAAAGAGAGGGTCGCCCATTTTGGAATCTTTAACTCCCTCTCTCAGACCCTGCTCAAGCTGGCATCTCCCGGCGTGCCGGACATATATCAAGGCAACGAGTTATGGGACTTCAGCCTGACAGACCCGGACAATCGAAGACCGGTGGATTATGGGATTAGGACAAGAATGTTGGAAGATATATGTAGTAATAGCGTATCTGCCGACAGCAAGGCCTTCCATCAGTTTATTGACAGACTCATTGAGTCCAAAGAGAATGGGGGGATCAAGCTATACCTGACCTATAGGGGCCTGAATTATCGCAGAGAACACTCGACCCTTTTCTCTCAAGGCTCTTATCTTCCCTTGCGTTCTGGCGGGCCTAAGAAGCGGCACGTCTGTGCTTTTGGCCGCTACAAAGAGGGCGCAGGTGTGCTTGCGATAGCTCCTATACTTATGGCTGGTCTTACCGGAGGGGATACTGCGCCTCCCGTTGGTGAAGAAGTGTGGAAAGACTCTTTTTTAGCTGTCCCCGGTCGCGCTGGGACCAGGTATAGGAATGTATTTACAGACCAGGTTATTGAGGCAGTAATAATCAACGGCAGCGGAGCATTGCTACTTAAAGATGCTTTGGAAGTCTTCCCTGTGGCTTTGCTGGATAGAGTTGGTTAAGTAACTCGTCGTAGAGTTATTCGCTGAGGCATGGACGATCGCGGCAGCCAGAGGGTGCTCCCTCTGACGGGAGTTAAAGGGTGTCCCGGGGTGTCCCCCTGACTCTTATATCGCGAAGGGGTACCATGCCTGTCCTAGAGCCACCGAAAGGAACCACCCTGGGGGTTTGGGGGTCGGAGCCTAGGCTTCCTGCAAAGATATAAATTACTAAGAAGAGGATGCCAATGAACTATAGAAGATCAAGCGGCATACTGTTACATCCTACCTCACTGCCCAGCCCCTTTGGCATCGGCGACTTTGGCCCGAGCGCGTACCGCTTCATAGACTTCCTCAGCAAAGCCGGACAGCGGATATGGCAGGTGCTGCCTTTAGGCCCCACAGGCTATGGAAACTCCCCGTACCAGAGCTTCTCAGCCTTTGCGGGAAATCCCCTTCTTATCAGCCTGGAGAGCCTGCTTCAGGAAGGGCTTCTCACTCACGCGGACCTGCTGAATTATCCGATCTTGCCTAATCTGAAAACAGACTACGCCTCTGTAATCGAGCACAAGATGCCACTTCTGCGGCTGTCCTACGACAATTTTATCACCCGGGCTGTTCCGGAGCTAAGGGGTGAGCTTCAGGACTTCTCTCAGCAGAATTCAGAATGGCTTGACGATTATGCACTATTCATGGCGGTGAAAAATAAGCACAACAATGTAGCATGGACTGAATGGGACCAGGAGATAGCCTCCCGTCAGCCCGACGCTGTAGCCGAGTGCACCGACGCGCTGAAAGAAGAGGTAGCCTTTGAAAAATACCTTCAGTACCAGTTCTTCACGCAGTGGGGGCGCCTAAAGAAGTATTGCAACGAGAAGGGCATAAAAATCATTGGCGACATGCCTATCTACATAGCGCATGACAGCGCCGACGTGTGGTCGCATCCGGAGCTGTTTCGTCTGGATGAGGGAGGGAGGCCTACCGTGGTGGCCGGCGTCCCACCCGACTACTACAGTGAGGCAGGGCAGTTGTGGGGCAATCCGCTGTACCGCTGGGAAGTCATGGCGGAATCGGGATATGAGTGGTGGAGCCGTCGCTTCATGGCCTTGAAGGATACCGTAGACATCATCAGAATAGACCACTTCCGCGGCCTTGACGAGTACTGGGAAGTGCCGGCTGAGGAAGTAACAGCGATCAATGGCAGATGGGTCAAAGGCCCCGGAGCTGCCTTTTTCGAGGCTATAAAGAATAACGTCGGCGTGCTGCCCATCATATCGGAAGACTTGGGCGTGATTATCCCTGGAGTGAGTGAGCTGCGAGACCGGTTTGACTTTCCCGGTATGCGCGTCCTCCAGTTCGGCTTTGGCGCCGACCCAATGGCCAAAGAGTACTTGCCCCACAATTACATCCGCAACTGTCTCGTATATACCGGGACCCACGATAATAACACCGTGGTTGGTTGGTTTGGCGAAGCGAAAGGGGTGGAAAGCACCCTAACTGCTGAGCAGGGGATATCGGAGCGGGCATTTGCTTTGAAGTACCTGGGTGGCGATGGGGTAGATATAAACTGGAAGATGATACACCTGGCCATGTCGTCCGTCGCGGACACCGCTATATTCCCTCTTCAGGATATTTTGGGCCTTGGAAGCGAGGCCAGAATGAACCACCCTGGGATATCATCCGGCAACTGGGAGTGGCGGTACACCTCCGACGCGCTCACCGACGAGCTCGCGGCGCGACTGCGCGAGCTCACGGAGACATACGGGCGAGCTTTGCAATAGCCTCATCACCCATTAGGGCCTTTTCTACCAAATTGCCCTTCATATAATCGTGTGTTATGTTAGTCACACTAGATGTGGGTATCAAAGGAGACATTCATGCCTAAGGAAACCATGAGGACTCATGTAATTGTACCAAAAGTGTTAGTAGACTCTGTAGACGAGCTTGTAGGACGTCGCAGCCGCAGCAGGTTCTTTACCAAGGCTGTAGAAGAGAAACTGGCCCGTGAGAAGCTATCAAAAATAGCAAGGGAAGTAATGGGGTCATTGGCAAACGTAGATATTCCCGGCTGGGAGACTAGCGAGTCCACCGTTGAGTGGGTACGAGCTTCTCGGAAGTTAGATGATGAGAAGCTGCGGCAGCTCTGGGAGAACAAGTGACCCGATATCTTTTAGATACAGATGCTATTGTTGACTTCTCCAGGGATCGTCAGCCGGCGAGTTCCAGGATTCTTGAGATGATTGACGAGGACGAGGTAGGAGTCTGTGCTGTTGTGATAGCTGAGTTCTACGCAGGACTTATGGTGAATGAACGAGCCAAGTGGAATGAATTTTTTGACGCATTGCGCTTTTGGGAAGAGACCCGTGAGGCGGCTGAACAAGCCGGTATATGGAAGTATGAATTCGCTAGAAGGGGCGTCAGCCTCTCAATTACAGATCTCTTGATAGCGGCTGTAGCTAAGCAGAGAGATGCTATAGTAGTAACTAGCAATATAAAGGACTACCCCATGCAAGAGATTAGGCTCTTATCTGTAAGGGACTAAACGAAGAATGGCTAAAGAACACCCTAACTATTTAGAACATATCACAACTGACCCTATGGTCTGCCATGGGGAGCCATGCATTCGAGGCACGCGTATTCCCGTATCTGTTGTATTGGATAACCTTGCGGTGGGGATGACCCCGCAGGAAATCACTCAGAGTTATCCGAGCCTCACTCCACAGGACATTCAAGCCTCTGTTGCCTATGCTGCTGACCTGGCACGCGAGCGCATAGTTCTTCTTGCCGCGCCGGGCCAGTGAAATTGAAAATAGACGAGAACTTGCCCAACGAAGCCGCAGCGCTCCTTCAAGAGGCAGGGCACAATGCTGCAACCGTGTAAGACGAGGCCTTGCAAGGCCGACCCAACCGGGATGCCGTCGCGACCTCAAGAATGGCGGCTTGACCGTCCCGGGCTACGCCTTGAGCATCCCCCTTGTGCAGCCGCGCCAGTCAGCCCCCGAGGTTATATACCAGTGTGCCGCTAACGGATGTTCTTGCCAATTATCGACCGTCCCTTGGCGGACCGGATTATTCAGGATATAGTTCACAACGTGCTGAACGTCTTCGTGTTTGCGCAGAAAGCGGTCGTAGCTGCGGGTGCTCCGACGTAGACGCTATTTGTTAGAGCACCGTCGCGAAGCGCTAGGACAAGCCACAGCCCCTACGCCGGTGCTCATGCCGCAGCGCGCACTCCGTTGTCCGCACTGAATCACGCCTTTAGGAACCCCTTGTGCCGCAGAGCTCGCTCCAGCGACGGCTGCATCTTCATCTCGGTGAACTCCGCGATCGCGAAGTCCAGGTGCTCCAGGGCTTCCCGCCGTATGTCTGACGCACCTGGCCCGCCCTTCAGGGCGGCGGCCTCACCAGCCTGCTCCGCCTCCTCCAGCAGCAGCTCCGCAAGCTGAAGGTGCGTGAGTGCGGCCTCCGGACGGTGGCGCACCTTGGCGCACACCTCCAGCGCCTGCTGGTAGTAAGCTCTGGCCTTCTCTTGATCTCCCAGCAGGGCAGCGGCCGCGCCCAGATCGCGGGCGATGCAGGTGAGTTGGGGGCCTACCAGCATCGAGGCAACGCCGCTCAGCCGCTGTGCCAGTAGCCCGGCCGTCTCGACCTCATCCACCATCACTGCCGTTTCAAGCAAGCCGGTGAGTATCCCCGTCGGTACTTCATCCTCACCCGGCCCGACTCCCAATTGGTCGATGAGTAGTCGAAGAAGGCTTCTGGCCTCAGCTACACGGCCTAGGTGTGCCAGGCAGACAGCGCGCCGGACTCCAATGTTTGGCATCTCCTCCGCTCCCGCAGTCTGGGCTGCCTGGCCTAGGCTAGAGAGGGCCTCTTCTCCCCGGCCCAGGAGTAACAGGGGCCTCAATTTCACAGCATTTCCGAACCCTCTGCCGAGTACGGGTGCGCCAAGCTCATCGGCCCGGGCTATAAGGCGCCCTACAACCTCCACTGCGGCCTCCAGGCGCCCATCCAGCGCGAGCAGATTGCCTTCAAAAACGAGTGCGCGCAAGATAGGCTCCGGGTCCTTGGTGCGACCAGCAAGCTCAGTCAACTGGCGCAGCATCTCCTCGGCCCTTTCCCGCTCACCCCAGTCGAGGAAGGTGAGGGCGCTTTGGTATAGAAGATGTCCCAGTGTCCTCGAGCTCACCCCCTCGCGACGCGCATTTGTGAACTCCTCGGCCAGCCGTAGCCGCGCCCCCTGGCGCTGAGCCAACGCGCCCAATGGGCCAATATGCCGGATCACAGCCAAAAAGAGGGACTCCGGCTCGTCCACCTTACGTGCCGAATCTAACGCCCGGTCGTATAGCGCTACAGCTTCAGTGTACCGCCGTGCAGCCCATCCGACATTCCCCATGGCTACATCAGCATGTACACGGTCGGCTGTATTTGGTTGCGCGTAACGGTCGGCCCGCTCCGCCCATTGGCTGTAGATCTGGGTTATAGCATTAGCCCAAGCCCCGTAACGCCACAACCCTTCAAGAGCCAGCCGGCAGGCTCGCGATGCGCGTACTTGGTCGTCCAGGGCTTCGGCTAGTGCAAGCGCTTGCTCTGACACCTCCTCCACGGCTCGCATCGGCTCTCCGGCCGGCATCAGGGACTCCGCCAGGGCCAGGAGCAGGTCGCAGCGCTTGGCTTTGTCGTCTGGGTTCAGCACCTCCTGCACCTGTAGGCAGCGCTCGAGGTGTCCCACTGCCTCTCCGTATGCATACACCGCCACAGCTCGGCGCGCCGCCATCTCGCCGTAGTGCACGGCCTTGCCAAGGTCACTGGGGTCTGATGAGTAAGAGAAGTGTTCCGCCAGCTCTACCGCGTGTTCCTCCAGCCTGTTGGCATACTGTGACTCCAATGCTCTTGCCACCTGCTGGTGCAGCCGGATGCGCCGGGGCGCGATCATCTCTTCGTATAACGTCTGTCTGAAGAAGGCGTGGGCGTAGCGGTACTGCACCGAGCCGGCACGCGACTTCTCCTCCAGTACTCCCACTCGTACAGCCTCCTCTAGCGCCGCTATCAGCGGTTCCTCCTCTACCTCCGATACCGCCCTTAACGTCTCCAGCGCGAAGTCCCGACCGATCACGGCAGCAACAGTAAGCACACGGTTGCACTCCGGACTGAGCCTGGAGAGCCGCTTGCCAATAACGTCTCTCAGCCCCTCCGGTATGCTCATC
>SHYC01000121.1 GCA_009693005.1 Dehalococcoidia bacterium
CTGCGGCAGATCATGGCGGAGAGTGACATCGGCCTGCCCGACGATCGGACGCGGACCGGTCAACTTGCCGAACTTCTCGAAACAGCAGTGCTTGTGGAAGACAGGGAAGCAGCGTCCCTGCTGGCGGCTAGGCTGTCCGAGGTCGCCTCGCTCATTCCATCGGGGGGCGGGGCGGTCGCGCGCCACCTAGGTGGGGCCGCGGCGCTGCTGGGAGAGCGGGAGAAGGCCAAGGAGTATTACCACCTGGCGCTGGAGGTGTGTGCCAAGGTCCGCTTCCGTCCGGAGGCCGCGCTTACGCATCTTCAGTTGGCGGAGCTGCTGCTGGAGGAGGCGGAGGAGGTAAGGGCACAAGGCCTTGCGCCCTTACAGTCCGACGAGATCAAACGAGAGGCCCTGCAGCACCTGGACTTCGCCATCGCGGAGTTCCCCCAGGCGATGAAGATGCAGCCGTCCCTGGAGCGCGCCCTGCGGCACAAAGGGATATTGAAGGCATGACGTTTGGCTGTCGTTGCGAGGCCCGCCTAAGCGGGCCGCGGCAATCTGGGGGAGGGGAGTTTTGCCTCGCCAGTTCTATGTCCGTATCTGCAGCCACCATACACGGAGCGAGCGTTATGAAAGCAGATATGGCTACCCCCCTCTTTTGATTCTCCCCCGCAAGGGGGGAGACGATCGTTCCGCAGCGGTGCGAGTTGAAGCGACGGCCAGGGAGTAAGGCGTTCAAAGGTAGGAGAGTGGCAGATGTAGTCCCTTCCCCCCTTGCGGGGGAAGGTTAGGATGGGGGGTATGATCAGCAGGGCATCAAGGCTTCGAACTTTGACGAGAGAAGCAGATCAAAGCAGGGTCACGGGCGGACAAAGAGCGGTTAATCGCGGCCATGAATCGCGAATGGACCGATTTTTACAGTACTTTGTGAGACGCCCCCGCCCAGATTGCTTCGTCGCCCGTGGCTCCTCGCAACGACAGACACCGAAGCGGGCGCTGTGGCATAAGGGGTTATTGAAGGCTTGAGGTTCTCTGCGTCATAAGGCCGTCGGTGGCTATCGTTCTGGCCTAGCTTTGCCTGCTGCGTCTTATCCGCACTCGATTTGGGGTGATGACGATGAATTGGTCTAACCTAACCTGATGGGTACTAAAGAGGAGTTCAAGTCTAGCTATCTTATCCTCAGGAGTTGCCGACCGCCCGAGGCGAAGATAGATAACACCAGAATGGGGTAGACGCTGGCGAAAGATAAGCTCACCAAAATCCCTGTCATTAGTAATTAGGACTCTTTGCTCTGCAGATGCAATACTAAGAATTTCTTGGTCAGATAAGGCACGCGGGTAATCGCGAGCAATAACTTTGACATCATGACCGAGTTCTTCGAGAAAAGCAGCGAAATCCAGTTCTGCATTTTCATCAAGAATAAAATTCATAGAACTTGTTGGGCATTAATCGGCTGTTTATCGTGTGCCTTGACCCTTCTTTTCTTCTCCACCAACACCATGGCGTACTCCAGGCACGCCTTGACATCGTCAATTGTTAGCCTGGGGTAACCAGCAAATAGTTCGTCCAGGTCCAGGTTATAAGCCAGTTTAGCCAGGACAAGCTCCACAGGAATTCGTGTGCCTTTGACTACTGGCTTCCCTACCAAAATCCTAGGATCCTGGATAATGCGGTCTTGATACTTTAGCTCTTCTTTAGCCATCTTTCTTCACTCTCCAGTTCAGATTCGCTTCGCCGGCAAGCGCGTAGATCGCCGGAGCGTCCCGGAATTTCATCTGTCGAAGTCCTCGGATAAAGCTTCATCGTGGCGTTCGGAAATCGGCTCCAGCCCGCTTTTCTCAGAGCGCCCGGAGGCGATAAAATGAAAGTCTTTAATACTCACTTCACGAGATGACTTCATCCCAAGCTGTAATTGAAGAAGCTCGCGAACTAGAGCCGCCATTGAAGTCCCCTCTCGAAAGGCTCTTGACCTCAGAATCTGATAAGTAGCTTCGTCCAATTGTATCTGTATACGCCGCATCTGTGCTTCCTAGATCTTAGTCATTGCAACATCATAATATCATTCCGCTAGCTCTCTACCAACTTGTTTAGAAGGTTCCTATTCTTCTAGTTGCTCAACGTTTGACTACTGGACACTCCAACAGTAAGATTGTCCCGAAGCATAGGAACAATGGGAGGACAAGGCCATGAGAAGGCCGGAGAGGAGAATCACGTGAATTACCAGACGCTGAATAAGAGAGCCATCGAAGATTTCAAAGTAAGGCCAAATCTGGCTGATTACAAAGGCACCAGGGATAAGTTTAGCTGGGACCAGATTGAAAAAGAGCTGGACGGTCTTCCCGGCGGCGGCCTAAACCTGGCTTATGAGGCGATAGACCGGCACACTAAGACCCACCGTAAGGACAAGGTGGCGATGCACTGGGAGGGCAAGAACGGGGAGCAGGAGAGCTATACGTTCGCCCAGATGAGCGAGATGACAGGCCGCTTCGCCAGCGTGCTCAAGGGGCTTGGCATCCACAAAGGCGACCGTGTCTTCTGCTTCATGGACCGGATACCGGAGGTGTACGTTACCGCTTTCGGGACATTAAAGCACGGCGCGGTGATCGGTCCGCTCTTTTCAGCATTTGGTCCCGACCCGGTAAAGGACCGCCTTCTGGACAGCGGGGCGGTGGCCCTGGTGACCACACCTGACCTGAGAGACAGGATTGCCCACATTCTTCCGGAGCTTCCGGAGCTAAAGCATATCATCATAGTAAATAAGAACAACCGCTTCCCCGGCAGCTTGAAGGAAGGCGAACTGAGCTACGAAAAGCTGATGGAGGGGGCGTCCGCGGACTACGGCCTGCCCGCAACCACGAGAGAAGACTACTCCATAATGCACTATACCTCCGGCACCACCGGCAAGCCCAAGGGCGCGGTGCACGCGCACCAGGCTGTACTTGGGCATTATGCCACCGGCAAGTGGGTGCTGGACCTCCACGAAGACGACATTTACTGGTGTACCGCGGACCCAGGGTGGGTTACAGGCACCTCCTACGGCATGTGCGCGCCCTGGACCAACGGCGTCACGCAGGTCATATACGAGGGTGGGTTCAGGGCCAGCGCCTGGTATTCGACCATCGAGAAATACAAGGTGACCGTTTGGTATACAGCCCCCACGGCGATTCGCATGCTGATGAAAGCCGGTGTCGAGGTGCCAAAGCGCTACGACCTCAACAGCCTGAGACACATCTGCAGCGTGGGCGAGCCTCTAAACCCGGAGGCCGTGGTATGGGGGACGCATGTCTTCGATCAGCCCATACACGACAACTGGTGGCAGACGGAGACCGGCAGCATCATGATCGCAAACTACCCTATCATGGGCGTAAAGCCGGGGTCTATGGGCAGGCCATTCCCCGGCATTACGGCAGGCATCGTCAACTCCGCCACCGGGGAAGAGATGGCGCCGGGACAGGAAGGAGACCTGGCGCTGCGCCCCGGCTGGCCTTCCATGTTCCGCACCTACTGGAACAACCAGGAGATGTACGACTCCAAGTTCAAGAACGGCTGGTACATAACGGGTGACCAGGCCAAGATGGACGAAGAGGGCTATTTCTGGTTTATAGGCCGCACGGATGACGTGATCAACACCGCAGGACATCTGGTTGGCCCCTTCGAGGTGGAAAGCGCACTGCTAGAGCATCCGGCAGTGGCAGAGGCCGGCGTTATCGGCAAGCCGGACCCCATAGCCATGGAGGTTGTAAAGGCCTTCGTCTCCCTGAAAGACGGTTATGAGCCAACTGATGAGTTGAGACATGAGCTAATGCGGTTCTCCCGCCAGAAGCTGGCGGCAGCAGTAGCCCCCAGGGAGATAGAGTTCATACCATCCCTACCCAAGACCAGAAGCGGCAAGATCATGCGCAGATTGCTAAAGGCCAGAGAGCTTGGCCTTCCTGAAGGAGACACCAGCACCCTGGAGGACGATTAAATTCAATAATAATATTCAGGGGGACACCCCCTGAGACCCCCGACAGAGGGAGCGCCCTCTGTACTCCCCGTTTTCACTGGGATACCTTGAACCCCCTTACAGGGGGTTGGGGGTCGTACTCTTAGACAGGAGCCGCATAATGCCTGAACGACCAGTAAACTCCGAAAAGCTATTCTACAACTTCGGCGGACACTTTCCGCCTGCCGCCTTGGATGAAAAGCCGGTGGAGCCGCCAAAGGAGCAGAGCTACCCCAAGCTTATCACGGACACCACGTTGAGGGACGGAGCGCAGGACTCTCGCTTTGCTCTATTCCCGGTGGAGGCCAGAGTAAGGTATTATGACCTGCTCCACAGGCTGGACAACGGTACCGGGGTCATAGACAACATCGAGAGCTTTATCTACCAGAAACGGGACCTCTGGGCGTTGGACAAGCTCCTACAGCGTGAATATGAATACCCAAGAGTGACCACCTGGACCAGAGCCACGCCCAAAGACATCAAGGACCTGGTAGAGGTATCTCAGGGAAGGATCAAAGAGACCGGCATCCTCGCCTCGGCCTCGGACCACCATATCTTCGACAAGCTGAGGTTCCACAGCAAAGAGGAGGCCGTTGAGAAATACCTGGCCCCCATCGTCACAGCCTATCAGAGCGGTATCCGGCCGCGGGTCCACCTTGAAGACTGCACCAAGGCTGACATCTACGGCTGGGTCATCCCCTTTATGCTGAGGGTGTTAAAAGAGACCGATGGCGTCGCCAAGTTCAGGGTGTGCGATACTATGGGGATCGGCGTGCCGGACGCATACGCGCCCCTGCCCTATGGAATACCAAGGCTCTTTGTCACCCTGATCGAGGAGACCGGGGCGGAGCTGGAGTTCCACGGCCACAACGACTTTGGCCTGGCCACCGCGAACAGCATGGCAGCCTTCAGGTACGGGGCCAAGAAGGTGAACACCACCTACGGCGGCCTCGGCGAAAGGACCGGAAACACCTCGCTCGAGCAAGTCCTCGCCAACTATATCCGTATGTACGGCGATCCTGGATTTGACCTCACGGTTCTGCCCGAGATGCGCACGCTGGTGGACGAGGAGCTAATAAAGCTGTCGTCTAACGCTCCCATCGTTGGGGACGTATTCTCCACCCAGGCCGGCATTCACCAGAGCGGCCTCCACCGCCAGGAGGATGCCGAAGGCGGGCTGATATATCTGGCCTACGACCCGTCCACCGTGGGACGCAGCTCCCTGGAGCTAAACATTATCGGCGCGCTATCCGGCACCGACGGCATAATCGCGGTGCTCAACAGCGAATGGGAGAAGCGCTACGGTGAGAAAGAGCGGTTCAGCAGCATCAGTCGCGTGGTAAAACTGATCTACGATGCCATTCAGGAAGCCTACGACGGCCAGTACAACGAAGGCACAGACAGCATTAGTGGAGCCCGTACCAGCTTTTACACCCCGGAAGAGCTTCTAGGGATGGCTGAGTCGTTTGGAGAAAAGCCAAGAGTATGAGTCCTGTCACTGGCTTGAAAATGTGGTCTAGGTCGGCGTTGCCTGAAGTTCTCGAAGCATGTCCGGAGCTTCGTCGAAGGATCCCGGCCCAGTCCTTTCGAGAGCCTCAAGGAACGAGATACGCATAGTATATTTACCCTAATACACATACAGGATGGGAACTAATGCCGGACTTCCTTTGGGTGCCCCTGGGCGGTGCCATTGGAGCAACCGCCCGCTATACTCTGGGAATATGGGTCGTCAACCGAGTGGGGGTATCGTTCCCCTGGAACACCCTGATTATCAACATCACGGGAAGCCTGGCTATTGGCATATCCCTGACACTGCTGACCGAGCGTCTGATAGCAGACCCGGCCTGGCGCTTATTTCTGGTGGTTGGCTTTTTGGGCGGTTACACCACCTTTTCCAGCTACACCTATGAGGCTCTGGCGATGCTTGAGGCGGGCGACTGGATTCCGGCAACCTGGTACGTCCTGGGCAGCAATGGCGTAGGACTGGCCGCCGCATATTTTGGAATAGTGCTGGCAAGGGTTGTCGGCCGATGAGCAATAAAGGTGGGTCTATGGAAATCACAGGCCCGGGGACTAGAGTAAGGGTGTACTTTGGCGAGCGCGACCACTATCAAGGCAAGCCACTGTGGAGCGCCCTTCTGGAGTACCTGCGTAAAGAAGGAGCGGCAGGAGCGACGGTTATGCGAGGTGTGGCGGGATTTGGAGCGCACAGTAGAATTCACACAGCAAGCCTCGTGGAGCTATCCGCAGACTTGCCTTTGATTTTAGAATGGGTGGACTCCTCAGAACGGGTCGAGAGTCTCCTCCCCGGTCTAATTACGATACTTGAAGGGACCGGGGGA
>SHYC01000122.1 GCA_009693005.1 Dehalococcoidia bacterium
GCCGTAGTCTCCCACCTTGGCCACACCATCCGCGGTCAGCCAGACGTTGCCCGGCTTGATGTCCCTGTGTATGAGGCCCTGCGCGTGGCCGTGCGCCAGTCCACGGCACACCTGGATCGCTATCTCTAAGGCGCGCTCCAGCGACAGCTTGTGGTCTTTGGCCTCCTTGAGGAGACCCTCCACATCGCCGCCGGCCATGTACTGGGAGACGATGTAGGGCTGGCCGTTCTCTTCGCCGGCGTCGTACACGTTGACTGTATTAGGATGATCGCCCAATCGCGCGGTGTCCTGGGCCTCTCGGAGGATGCGCTGGCGGCCCACGTCGTCCAGCCCCTCCAGCTTTATCAACGCGAAGGCGACCTCTCTGTTGAGGAGAGTATCCTTGCACAGATAGACTATCTTCTTGCCGCCCTCGCCGAGGAAGCGTATTACGGTGTAGCGGCCGTTGACGAAGGAGGTGGGTTGGGTGCGTGCGGGTTTTTGGGTTGGAGTAGTATCCTCTGGTGGAGAAACAGTGGACGGCGGGGCAGCAGAACCAAGGCTTTCTTCGGCAACCGTCAGTAACGCCTTCGCATCACTATTCTCCGGATCAAACTTCAGAATGGCGCCCGCGCTCTGGCGTAGGGTCTCCCAATCAAAACGTGTCAGAGCTTCTGATGCCTGCTCTAGCAACTTGTCTATTTGGCGCTGAATGAATTCGCTGGGCATGTATGCACCCCTCTACAACCTCAGGTTACGAAAGCGATGTGAACAGCCCAATATTGCGGAAAAGCGGCCGGATTGTCAAATACGGCCCGTGGTCTAGAGCGTCAGCTTATATTCTCTGCCTTCGGGGGTCCGGTCTCTTTCCACAATCCTGACTACGTATCTTATCCCGTAGTACTCCTCCGAGAAGGTGAGGGTCTTGTTATCTACCAGACCCGTGGGAAGCGCAGCGTTTTGCATGCCGTCAAAGGTCAGGTCTATGCCCATTTTCCTGGCGAATCTCTTTTTGGGTATCACAGCCCATACTGCGCCGTCCGGCTTTATGGACCAGCGGAGTATCGCAAAAAGCGTCGGCAGGGCTTCCTCCGGGCTTGGCCAAAGAATAATAATGTCCGCACGCTGACCGGCATCTAATTCTGATTGAACGCCGACTCGCTCAGGCAGGTTGGGTAACAGAACGTCGACAAAGTCCGGCGGGGCATTGGACAGAAGTAAGGTGTGTCCAGGTCTTATTCCCAGCTTCTTGTAAAAGCCGGGATCATGATAGGGGTGAGTGCCGTTCGAAGACTTTATCATTAAAAGTTTTGCTTTGTTAGAGACTGTTTCCGTAACCAGCATTCGAGCCGACGTTTGCTGAGGCTCTCGAAGCGAACGGTGGCGGTGCCTTCGAGAGCCTCAGGCAACGCCACAAATTGTTGCTAAACGCTCTCTTATTCTTCAAATTGGTTAGTTTGCTGCATTTGCGATCAGATAATTACCTCGATCTTCTCTAGCTGCGGCGTGGTCTTTTCTACAGGAATTTCCTCACCCGCTTTTCTGCAAGAATCAAGATAGAGTTCTATAGCCTCTTTGATGTTTTCCAGGGTCTCCTCAAGCGTGTCTCCTTGGCTGATGCAGCCAGGAAGAACAGGCACAGTAACTGTGTACCCCCCCTCTTCTTGGTCTGGCTCAAGAACAACTGTGTATTCAAGTTTCATTTTACACCTACAAAAGCCCTCGAAGTTGTTCTGCGTTCAGCTCGGCTTGCCTCATAATGCTATAGACCGTAGCAATCTTGATTGAGCGTCCTTTATGGACCGGGTCCGTAACTTTTCTTCCTGAATGTTCATCATGCCGTAGTTCGACATGACTTCCACGCTGATTAAAAATGTACCAACCCTCTCGTCTTAGAGCCCTGACCAATTGATCGCCGGTCAATCCCCTGAGTTGCCTGCCGCCATCGGCCATTTAAGCCCCATGACAGCGCTTGTACTTCTTGCCGGAGCCGCATGGACAGGGATCGTTGCGGCCGACCTTGTTGGCTACCTTTACCGGCTCTCCCTGGCCTGACCCGTTACTTTGGTTAGTCCTAAGCGGTTGGGCCGGTCGCCTGGTTGGCTGAGCGTCTCTGGAAATGGTGGCGTGGAAAATACCGTGGGCTATATCATGCCTGATGCTGTCAAGAAGCTGCTCATAAAGCGTAAAAGCCTCCTTCTTGTACATCACTAACGGGTCTACCTGCGCGTATGCCCTCAGGCCGATTCCTTGTCGTAACTCCTCTAATTCCGTTAGATGGCTCACCCAAAGGTTATCAATCGTCTGCAACATGACCAGACGCTCGAGAACACGGGAGTCCTCCGGACCCAGGTCTTCCTCTTTGACATCATAAAGCTGTCGGGAATGCTCAATAAGCCTTTCCTGGATCTCCTCTTTGAGCAAATTGGAGAAGGACTCCACCGTCATATCCTCTGCAAGGGGCATGATGGTGTTTGCCTCAGCAAGCACGGACTCAACGTCCGATTGATCACCCCGGTCACCAATAATATAGCCGGCCACAACGTTGGCCAGCTCTTCCTCGACCATGCCAAGAACATTATCCTTCAGGTCCGCGCCAGAAAGGATCTTTCGTCGCTCTGTATACACGGTATCCCTTTGGACGTTGACTACATCATCGTACTCAACCAGGTGCTTGCGAAGATCGAAGTTGTAGGCTTCCACCTTGGTCTGAGCCGTCTCAATCGACTTGCTGACCAGACCATGCTCAATGGGCACGTCATCCTCCAGACCCGCCCAATCCATAAAACCCTTGATGCGGTCTCCACCGAAACGGCGGATAATATCGTCCTCCAGCGATATGTAAAAACGGGAAGACCCTGGATCTCCCTGACGGCCTGAACGTCCTCTCAACTGGTTATCTATTCTCCTAGCCTCGTGGCGCTCGGTGCCGATTATATGGAGCCCCCCCGCAGCAACCACTTGCTCGTGCTCAGACGCGCACTGGTCCTTCATTTTCTGTTGAAGCTTCTGAAACTCGTCAGCATTATTGTTTGGATCTATGCCCAGACGCTGAGCCTCATCCATTGCCAGCCCTTCGGGATTGCCGCCCAGGATGATATCGGTGCCTCGGCCAGCCATGTTAGTGGCAATGGTAACCGAGCCCAGCCGGCCGGCCTGGGTAACTATTTGCGCCTCTCGCTCGTGGAACTTGGCGTTGAGCACTTGATGAGGCACGCCTTTTCGCTTAAGCATCTCGCCCAAAACTTCGGACCGCTCGATGGAAACGGTGCCCACAAGCACCGGCCTGCCGTTGGAGTGCATATCTTCAATCTCCGCAACCGCAGCCTGAAACTTGGCCGCCTCGGTCTTATATACCTGATCGCCAAGGTCATGGCGTACCATCGGCTTGTTTGTCGGAATTACTACAACGTCGAGCTTATATATCTTGTGGAACTCCTCGGCCTCAGTAACCGCAGTACCGGTCATGCCTGACAGCTTAGAATATAGTCGGAAGTAGTTCTGGAGGGTGATGGTAGCCATCGTGAGGCTTTCTCTCTGGATCTTCAGCCCCTCCTTTGCCTCAATCGCCTGGTGAAGACCATCGGACCAGCGGCGTCCCGGCATCTGCCGCCCAGTGAACTCATCTACTATCAAGACCTCGCCGTCTTTTACTATATAGTCGCGGTCTCGCTTGAACAGCACCTCAGCCTTCAGGGCATTCTCCGCAAAATGGGTGGCTCCAACGTGGGCGGGGTCATACAGGTTTGGTATGTTGAGCCACTTCTCCAACTTGGAAATGCCACTCTCGGTAAGGCTTACACTCTTGCTTTTCGCATCGACAACATAGTCTTCATCTTCCTGTAGTCTCGGCACGAGGCGCGCAAAGGTGTAGTACTGCTGGGTGGACTCCTGCGCCGCGCCGCTGATGATTAGAGGCGTCCTGGCCTCATCGATAAGGATGTTGTCAACTTCGTCTACAATAGCGTAGTTAAGCTCACGCTGGACGCAATAAGACCGATCGACCACCATATTGTCCCGCAGGTAGTCAAAGCCAAACTCGTTATTTGTGCCATGAGTTATGTCCGCTCGATAGGCCTGCGCTCTGTAGACCGGACGGAGGTGATTATAACTGGGGTCCTCGGCTGTATAGGTGGGGTCGTAAATAAAAGCAGACTCATGCTGTATGCAAGCTACGGTCAGCCCGAGGAAATGGTATATTGCCCCCATCCACTGGGTATCGCGCTTGGCCAGATAGTCATTGACCGTTACAACATGGACTCCACGCCCGGAAAGCGCGTTGAGGTAAGCAGGCAGTGTAGCAACGAGGGTCTTGCCTTCCCCCGTCTTCATCTCTGATATCTTGCCCTGGTGCAGTACCATGCCGCCCATTAGCTGTGCGTCATAGTGACGCTGACCAATGGAACGGCTCGCAGCCTCTCGCACCGCGGCGAAAGCCTCCGGCAGCAGGTCCTCCAGGTCGTCTTCCTGCTGCAAACGCTCTCTGAACTCTTCCGTAAGCCCCTTTAGCTCCTCATCGGAGAGAACCTTCATCTCCTGCTCCATGTCGTTGATCTCGTCGACCATCGGCTGAAGCTTATGTATCTCCTTTTCGTTGGAGTCTAATAAATTACTAATCCATTTAAGCATAATAAGAATCTCTTAGTTAATCTCAATTTTTATCGTTAATAAATGCTTCCGCGGTGGGCAATATCATCAACCCTTACGATATTTTCTTATTCAAGTACCGTGTACGTTACTCTTATACGTCCTACTCTTAATCTATATGTTCCAGACAGATTGCCGTTAAATTTCTTAATATCCTTACCTACGAAGGGATAAATCGCAATATTGTCAAGAGCGTCAATGATTCTCTCAGGTATTCAGCTATCAAACTGCTCAAGAGGTTTGTTTGCTCGTCGGCTTAGAGCGATTTTGAACATGTTGCCTCATTTCTTCCAAGGGAGTAAACCGGTCCATACGTCCTGCCTTCCAGTCTTCGTCTGCCTCTCTGATTGCCTCCATAGTCTTTGGGTCTGCCATCACCTCCCAGGTTGCCTCCCATTCCTCCTTATCCTTGAGGTACCCAATAAAGTCTAACGCAGCCCTGACTCGTTCTTCTGAGAGCTCTTGAAGAGCCGCAGTAGCCCTTTTTTGTAGTTTTCTACACTGTTAGCGCCCATTAACTCACTCCTCGAACATCGCTCCTACCGACAGCCCGGTGTGGATGCGGTAAATCGCTTCGCCCAGAAGCGAGGCGATAGACAGCACCGTCACTTTTGGGCTCAGCCTGTCGTGGGGAAGCGGCACCGTGTTGGTGACCACCACTTCCTTTATTTGGCTGCTGTTGAGCCTCTCAATAGCCTGACCGGAAAATATCGGATGGGTACAGCAGGCATATACCTCTGTAACACCTTTTGCCAGTAGAAGATTGGCAGCCTCTATAATGGTGCCACCGGTATCGATTTCATCGTCCACCATAAGCGCGCGACGTCCCTCCACGTCACCTATGATATTCAGCGCCTCAGCCTTGTCCTCATTGCCTACCCTTCTCTTTTCCACGATGGCCACAGGAGCATTCAGCCTTGCCGCAAAGTTCCGAGCGTCCTTCGCCTTACCAACATCCGGCGCCACCACGACAAGATTGTCCAGGTTCTTTTGCTGGAAATACCGGCTGAGGGTATACAGAGCTGTTAGCTCATCCACCGGGATATTGAAAAACCCTTGTATCTGGGGCGCGTGAAGGTCTATGGTTAAGACCCGATTCGCCCCGGCCACAGTGAGAAGGTCTGCAATAAGCCTGCCCGTTACCGGGACTCTTGGCTGGTCCTTCTTATCGCTGCGGCCGTAGGCGTAGTAAGGAAGAACAGCCGTAATACGGCCGGCTGAGGCACGCTTCACAGCATCTATCATGATCAACAACTCCATGATGCCCGTATTAACCGGCCTGCTTGTCGGCTGGATAATAAAAACATCATGGTGCCTGACGTTCTCCAAAATCCTAACAAATATGTTCTGGTTGGTGAACTCAAATACATCGGCTGCTCCCAGCGGTGTATTTAAGTATTCACAAACCTTAACAGCCAGCTCAGGGTGGGTGTTGCCCGTGAGGATGGTGAGTTCAAGGTCGTTGAACAAGGGCACCTCCTATCAATACTCAAAGAATAAGATACGCACAAGTACAGCGACTACCACTCAAACTATATCACGCCAATAACGCTGGGGCAAACCTAACCTCCCCAAATAACTACGGCGTCTGTGAGCTGGTCAAGCCTTAATTTTAGAGTTAT
>SHYC01000005.1 GCA_009693005.1 Dehalococcoidia bacterium
GATCATCACAACCAGAGGCAGCAGGCACAGAGTAAGTAACCAGCTCATAATAGTCGGTACCATAGCTAAGAAGGGGTCTTCGAGCATGGACGGCGCCAATCTCGATGGCACAGAGCCACCAAGGGCCAGCAAGAACCAGTGAGTAGACCAGACCAAATGGTTCTCACCCAGGGCCCACAAGTGCCTGGCAATCCGCCAGTTGAAGAAAGCTTTCGTAGCGACGGTCCTTCTAACGGCATAGGGAATGTCTATCGCGCCCCAGGCGTGTCGCTTGGCCTGCTGGTAACGAACTATGAGGGAGCGCACGTAAGAGGTAGATTGAACAGCGTCCGCGTTTACCGGTAGAAAGACAGGTTCGGTATGCACCTCACCTCCATAGTAAAAAAGGCACTTAAGGAACATGTGCCAGTCCTCCGGTATTACATCCACATCCCAGTAGCCTACTTCATCGGCCATTTTCAAGCTCAAGGTGTAGGTTGACTGGGGGAACACGATACTATTACCCTTACACAGATCTGAGAGAAAGTTAAGCCCGGAAAGTATACTCACTACCCTGACAGGCATTGGGACGGACCATATATTGTTATAAAGAAATATCGGAGCTTGCCAAAACTTTCTGTGACGGGCTGGGTCTGTGCTGAACATATAAGTTAGGCAAGAAAAGTAGTCTTTATGTATCAGAGAATCAGCGTCGCAACTGGTAACGGTCAGCGTCTCCAGAGAGAAACCCATTTCATTTACCAGTTTCTTCTTGATCCGGACGGCAGCCCACGCTTCGTTGGAAGACTTACCTTTGACCTCGCCAGGCAAGGACTGGGGATGGACAGTGTAAAATATGTTGGCAAAGCTGTCCTTAAAGATGCGCTGAAGATACATCGCCTTTTCTATACAGCCTTCCTCTGCCGCTTCCATAGCAAGGACAACGGTGAGATGAGTTTCTGCCAGTTCGCTCTCAGCCAGCCGCGATAAGGTTAGGCTGAGCTTGATTTCGCTTTCTTTGTAGTTAGGGATAATTACGATATGGTGCACATCTTCCCATGGGACCTGTGCTGTGCCTATCTCATCGGCTTCCAGATACCTCTCCCACCAGTTTGTTCCGGCCCATTTCCTCAGTTTGCGCACTCCAATGATACTGTGGACCGCAGAGCTTACGGACCGAGCCAACCAGTACACGCTAAAAAGCAGCACACCAACCGACAGCGGCCAGGGAGCGAAAAAGGGCAGGACAAAGATAGCTGCAATCACCAGCCAAGTAAATGCTCCGGGCATGATCTCAAAGGTCTTCTGTATTAAATGCTCTGACGGCGTGGTCGGTGTAGTGAACCCGTCTGGGGCGGACGCCTCCTTAACCAGGTCGGGGGGACGCTCCGGAGGGTAAACGGCGATACCGACCGGTCCGCCCCTGGCTATAGGCGATCTCTCTGTCCATCCCTCAGCGGTCTGGCTGCTCCAATATTTTGTCTCCACGGCGCCCCCCGGACGTTGAGACTTAATGGCACTGGACGAATCTAAGTCCAAAGTGGCAGGAGATATGTATGTCCTAATGCTTTGTATGGTCTTTCTCGCGGAGTCAAACATGATACTTCTCCTTATTTCCGTGATGTGGGGTCATTGGGTGAACTGATTGGGAGGTATGTCACCATGCAGCACTATTAGTGGTGGTGTACGTTCCATAACAGTAATGTTACCAACTGTCTTGCTTACCAAATAGTTCTGCTCGATAGCCTTTTTCAGCTCCGGATATACTGGCTCGCTGCTCACTATCGCTATGAAAGTAGGCTCGCGGACTGCTACTGAATCTGCAACCTCTTTCAGTCCGCCGGGTATCTCGTATGCGAAGTAGGCAACAGTAAATCGGGCCACTTCGGGCAGGGAGCTCAAAGCGTATATCCATGGCTCATCTCCCCAAACCAATAACGAGTCGCCCTCCTTGGCCCGGCTAGCCAGATAAGACGCTACCTCCTGATTACGGTTAACACGCTTATCGAAGAAATCGTTGTAGGCTGCACGGCTCTCTAATCTCAATGTGAGTGCGGCGAAGTGTTTATAATAATTCATCGTCCATTGAAGATTCGCCCACCTGGGCCAGGGTACAAAAATAAACGACAACATCCAGATGCTGATGCCAACAACGGAGGACGTGGCAACAAGCTTGCGCCAGGTTACACCTGTTACCCTGGTAGTACGCAGGCTTGTGATATACCAGGCTGCCAAGAGGCTGAAGGCGGGGAAAACCGGCAATAAGTAATGGACATAGGGCCTGCCAGTCAATATCGAGCCAAATAAAGAAAATGCTAGCCACATAGGAATGAGCACCAAGCTGGAGGGTTTCTCAGATCGAGACCCTCTCACCCAGGCCATCATCAAGAGTATCGAAGATACTAGGAGGCCGACTTTTAGAATTAGAAATGACGGAGGCACTCTTGAACCTCGCTGCAGATAGCCGGTGTAGTAAGAGAAATTGGCATAAATAAACTCGCCAAAAGAGCCGGATAAGACTACATAGGCCAGCATCAAGAATACGGGTACGGAATAGCCCGCGAGTAAAATCCCTATCCTGCGCCGCCAGTACGGAGCGAAAAGCGCCGTAGTAAGCAGCACTGCCGCAAACTCCACTCCAGCGATCTGCTTAATGCTAAGAGCCGCGCCAAAGGCTAAACCCGCGTATAGGTCTTTTCCTCGAAGCCATAGCAGTACCCCCAAAGAAATGGGGAACATCGTAAATATCTCGGTGTTGGCGATTGTTCCCTCGAATAGTGGCAGCGCCGAAAGGACCCCGAATAGAAGAGCCGCAACTATCCCGGCTTTTCTGCTCCAGAGACGAGAACCAATCTGCATCAAGACCAATTGCGCACCAACAACGTTTAGCGCAGCGGCCAATTTTATGAACGCGAGGTTAGGTCCGAAAAGGTGGATAATCGCGGCATATATGAAGTAAATGCCAGGCGGTCGGTTATCAAGTACCTCAGTATAAAGGCTCTGGCCGTTAAGCAGGGAGTTGGCAACCGCAGCATATATTCCCTCATCATCGTACCAAGGAGGCTCGAAGAGCGATGGCAGCCTCAGCACAAGAGTCGCCAGGACAACCAATAAGAGATCCTTACCGCTCATTTCAAAGCCTTTGAAGATGGCCTTTTTGATGTAGTTGGGCCTTAGAACCATTGATCCGGCCTGTACGATGCTAAGATGCTGGCCGGGATCATGCCGTGTGGCGCGCGTACAAGCTGGTCTCCTGTCCTGGTGGATATTGAATCCAGCGAGCTGAAGCCAACAGGGTGCCGGCGCGTCAGAGGTGAGTAAGCTGGGCCTCTACGATGCGCCTGTTTATGACCAGGTTCAGGAAGGAGATAACAGGCTAATACGTACGAAACGTTACCGGCTAAAGAAGGGGGACATGCGCGGGCGGAGGGATGGTTACCGTTGGCCGTCAGTTCAGGGGGAGTTAACGAAGTCCTAAGTCTACTGTGGGTCTTGGACCCCAATTGACAAAATCGCGGCCGGGGAACAGAAACGGGCAGGGCCGCTATGTGACGGTAGCCAGTCCTGCTGTTACAAATATTTTTCCTGGCATACCCAGCCAGGAACACAGATAGGGATTCAGACTTGCATCTCTCCAGATCATGGAGCGGCATAGAAAAGGCTCTCCTTTTGGGATACGCCCTTCATGCGCCTACGAGGTTAGCTGACGGGTTAGGGTTGAAAGGTACCCCCTCGCGTAAGCGAGCTCACCCCACTATTGGTTCCCCCGTCTCCTTCGCGGAGTTAGGCCCTGTACTTGAACTGTGATAATCAATAGTAACTTCGATCTGCAGTTCTGTCAACGCAATTCGAACGGATGTTGATGGTTAGCGATTATGTCAGTATTGAAAAATCGCGTCTCTGCGACATATGAAAGAACTGATATTGAACAAGGGAGTTACAGACACGGCTGCAGATCACGAACCTGGCGTTACCGGACACTACAGGTTGACCGAGACAGCCAGTCTCATGGGGGTAAGTGAGCGTAAAGCCTGGTGATTAGCTTCACATGATTACCGCCAGCTGCTCCTTTGCTTCGATAAGTCCACTGACTACTCCCGTTAGTAGCGGGCGGCGCACATAACCGGTTACCAACTCAATTTCATAGAATTTTCATATACGTAATTAAGGGGTTCAGTTGCCACATGTTGTGGCGCAAACGCTGGTTCGCGGTGGGTGTTGTATGGCTCTTCTTATTGAGAAGAGAGGCAATTGTGGGGTGTGGTCCGGTGAATTGTAACGGAATAGACCGCTTTCCAGCATTTATTACTGCCGGAAGCGGTTTTTTGTTTATTTTAAACCTTGTGTCGAGAGGCGGTACCCGGATTCGAGGCAATAGTGGGATTTTGGATAGTATTGGCCAGCGCTGAACTGGGGACGGCGATCCTAACGGAGGCGTCGTTGAGCTTTCCGGGTCTCGGTACTCAACAACCTACCCCTTCCTGGGGGGCCATGCTGTCGGGAGACCGCAGGCGCTTCATGGAGGGTGCGCCCTGGCTGGCGCGATTCCCCCGGTATAGCTATTAGTATGGCTGTATTTGGTTTTAACCTGCTTGGTGATGCGCTGAGGGATGTTTGGGACCCCAGGCTAAGAGGCAGATAACTCTCTAGTCCTTGGACATGCCCAGAGACTGTCTAATGGCGAATAGGGCCTCCAGGTTCGGCCTGTCAGGCCCTTTTCCATCGAAGCCGGGGACCTCAAGTAGAAAGGGGACTTCGCGGAAGGCCGGATGGCTCATGATGTTGCGAAATCCATCGATGCCAATGTGGCCGTGGCCGATATTCTCGTGGCGGTCTACTAACGAGTTTAGCGGGACCTTGGAGTCGTTAGCGTGCACTGCGACTAATCTGTCGAGACCGATCTCGCTATCGAACTCTTCCATGGCACCCTTTAGCCCGTCTTCGCTGGTGACGTCGTAACCTGACGCAAGACAGTGAGCGGTGTCCAGGCATACCATGACCCTTTTATCTCCCACTTCTTTTATTATCCTACCCACTTGGGAGAACTGTGCGCCGATATTTTGTCCGGACCCGGCGTTATTTTCGATAGTGAGCCAGGTGTCTCCCGGCGCTCCATCCAGCACCTTATGGAAGCTGTCCACTATTTGCGCCAGCACGACGTCGAGGCCGACGCCTTTGTGGCTTCCGACGTGAAAGATCACGCCGGCCGCCCCAATCTGCCCGGCGGTCCTCAGAGAGAAGATGAGGGATGAGACGCCTTTCACGAGGTTCTCGGGGTTCTCAGTGGCCAGGTTCGTAAGATAAACACCGTGGATAAAAGTAGGGAAGACCCCACGCTCTGCCGCCTTCGCCTTAAAGGACTCTGTCTCCTTTTCGGCGTGAGGCTTGGCCGCCCATGCCTGAGGCGCGGAGGCGAAGATCTGTATGGTTTCTGCGCCAAGGTCTGCTGCTCTATCTATGGCCTTGCTTATTCCGCCGGCGGCGGATACGTGGGCTCCAATTCTCAATTCTGTCTCTCCCCGTACATCTCTTTCAATATCTCGCCTGCTATCTCAACCTCGTTCCATGGCAGCTTCTCATTACCAACCAGCATACGACGTTCGTGTCCCATGCCGGCCAGCAGCACTGTGTCGCCAGGTTGGGCCATGGAAAAGGCCTGCCGTATCGCCTCTCTACGGTCGGGCAGCCTGATATAGTCCTTCCCTTCCGTACGACCGGCCTCGTTTAGGCCGATGCTGATCTCCTGAATTATGTCGTTCGGGTCCTCGCTTCTGGGATCATCTACAGTCAGTATCGTAAAATCGGCCAGCTCGCCGGCGGCGTGCCCCATGCCGTAGCGTCTGCCACGGTCGCGCTCGCCGGCACAACCGAAGACCACGATAAGTCTGCCCCGAGCGCTCATGCGCAGAGTCGAAAGGGCCTGTGTAAGTCCATTGGGTGCGTGCGCATAGTCCACCAGGACATCAAAAGGCTGACCTGCCTCTACTCGCTGCATTCGCCCCGGCACCGCGATGCCCTGGGAGATGGTGGTCTCGATACTATCCAAAGTTACTCCCTGGGACACCGCCACCGACGCGGCTGCCAGGCAGTTGTATATGTTGTACTCTCCAGGCATGCCGAGGTCTATGGTTGTCGCGCCGTCGGGAGTCTTGAGAGTGAACGAGGAGCCGCTTCTCCGGTGCACGATGTTCAGAGCCATAATATCTGCTTCAGCCCTGATGCCGTAGGTAAGTATGATCCCCTGGGCGATTCCCCTGAGCCTCTCCATGGATGGGTCATCGGCGTTTAGTACGTTAACAGGCTTGCCGGGTTTTCTTCGGTCCTGGTGGACCATTTGAAACAGCTTTGCCTTTGCTCTAAAGTATTCTTCCAAGGTGCCATGAAAGTCCAGATGATCGCTTGTGATGTTGGTCACGACTGCCACGTCGTACTGGCAATAGGCCACTCTGTCCAAGGCCAGAGAATGGGACGAGGTCTCCAAGGCTACGTACCGTACTCCGGCGTCGCGCATCCTTGCCAGAGTATCCTGTACTTCTGGGGCCTCCGGAGTCGTATAGCCCGTTTCGTTCCAGAAGAATTCCTCGTTGATTTTCACCGCCACGGTGCTGATGAGTCCGGCATTATGGCCTGCACCCCGCAGGAGGGCGGCGGTCATGAAAGTGGTGGTGGTCTTACCATCGGTACCGGTGATTCCCACGAGCTTCATGGTCGCAGAGGGATCGCCATAAAAGATAGAGGAGAGTTGGGCAAGAGCTATTCTGGTGTCCGGAACAATGATCACTGGCAGGCTGTTATTATCTGAGGCACGATATTGAGATACTATCACCGCGGCGCCATTCTTGATGGCCGCATCGATAAAGCTATGTCCATCGGTACGCGCCCCCGGCAGCGCCACAAACAGCGAACCGCGTTCCACAGCGCGGGAATCATAGCGAAGGGACGTGACTTCGATATCTCTGAAGTTAATAACAGTTTTTTGCGGGATGTTTTCAATAAGTTCAGACAGTCTCATAATCACCCATGCCAGACGGTGCCGACACCCATAAAGGATAAACATAGCTGCCTGGTGCGCTCCAGGAGGCTCTCGAACTAGGAACGGGCGTGGCCCCTTCGACGAGGCGCAGGACATGCTTCGTGCGCCGCAACGCGTACGGAGTCCGCAAGGCGGCCAAGACGTGCTTCGTGCCCAGTTCTGCGCAAGGAGCCCGCTCCGCGAGCGGAGTCCGCACGGCGGCTAGTTAAGGTTTAACGCCCGCGTGACCATCCGACCTCGTGTTTTGGACGCCTTGTTTAAGTCTAGACGGGCCTCGACAGCGGTCTGGTACCGACATGTAAGAAGCCATCGGTGAGGTCTCCGGCATCTATCTTCAGCTTTATCTCTTCTCTGGCCGGCCTAAGCATCTCAAAGAGTTTAGCCTCCTTGTTTACAATGGTCAGTAGCAGCCTTTGGTTATAGTACGCTGTAAGTGTGAAGGATTCGTGTGCGGTGGAATCATCCACGACGGTAAAGATTTCTTTGCCATCTAGAACCCGGTAAATGTTTGGGTCTCTTAACTGGAATATCGAGTATCCTTTGTAACGGTCAACTGACAGCATAAGTTGTCCAAACTAGAATAGCGATGACGTGCTATCAGTCGCTATTTCGTTTAATGTTGTGAGCAATAAAAGGCCTGTTACGGAAACGCGTGCGGTGACCAACAACAATAATCCCATCCCACCTTTTACGGTAATGCTTCCAAGGGCAACGATACAGTCTCCAGTTTCCTCTCTGATCCCTCACCGCCTAGTTTAACGGATATCTGGTAGTAATGCATCTGCTAATAGAATAAGACACCAGTACGGGGAGGCAACGTTCTGAGGGAACGGCGATGTGAGTCGGTAGAGCCGTTAGTCTGGGCGAGAACTCTACCAAAGGGTCAAAGGGCTGGCAGCAGGATCAAGACAGGTATAGAATATCGGGCTGAGTTCTTTTTTACCCCGGCGCTGGAACTTCAAGCCTCGACACGTAATTCAACCCGATTAGCTTGTTAGCCATGAGCGTATGCTGATAGAATAATTTTGTTCACTGGGAAAGGGATTGCTAATGAATAATCCGAATTGGGGCAGAAGGCCACCGCCGTTCCACAATACGATATCTTTCCTGATATTTCTCGTTCTAGCAATAATTGGCGGTGCGGTTGGGAGTTTGGTAGGGGGCGAACCAGGCGCTCGAATGGGTTTTGTTGTTTTGGGTGTGTCCGCGCTAATGTTGCCATACCGAAGATGGTTGGCTCAGATATTCTCATGGTATAGGAATAAGTCAAAATAAGTTGGAGTAGATATGTCAACCGACAGCGATAGACTGGAAAGAGATGATAGAAGAGAGGTCAGGAGGCAGGCGAGGGCGGCCAGGCAGCAGATAGATACCAGCCGGCTTAGGGCAACCAGGGCGCGTCGGATGGCGTTATTGGGCATTCCGCTGCTGATTGTAGTAGCCATTCTTGCCTACGCCGTCTTTAGCAGCGCAAAATCGAGTGTGGACCAACGTGTTGGGCAAGAAGCACCGTTGGAGGTGGCGCAGCACGTTCCGGAGGGATCGCCCCTGGAATACAAGAACTCGCCGCCATCGTCCGGCGTCCATTATGGTGTGACACGACCACTGGCGGTATACAGTGAGGAAGTTAATCCAGGATACTGGGTGCATAATCTTGAGCACGGTGGCATTGCGATTTTATACAACTGTCCGGAAGGGTGCCCTGACCTGGTTAAGAAACTGAACGATGAATATAGGTCCTTCCCAAATAGCAAATATGGCAGCGTTAAGCTTATCGTTACTCCATATTCCAAGTTGGAAACTAGGCTCGCCATTGTATCCTGGGGATGGGTCGATGCAATGGAAGAGTTTGACAAGGACAGGATGATAAACTTTTACAGGGCTCACGTTGACCATGGCCCCGAAGACCTAGCGATGTAGTTGGCGGATGCCAATGCCAAGACAACATTCGGTGTGGAGACGGTCACCAGTGGAGAAGTCATTTAGTGACCGCTCCATCAGGATGAGCAGGCTGTGAGTATAAAACCAGAAGAATGGCGGAGAGCGTCAAAATCCGGCAAGGTCAGTGTTACGTTGAAGGCAGTTGTCGTTACACCTACTTACAATGAGGCAGAGAACCTACCTATGATGGTGGATGCTGTAAAGGCTCTCGGTATTGAGGGATTACAGCTATTGGTTGTGGATGATAACTCTCCGGATAAGACCGGGGAAATCGCGGACCAGTTGGCCAGGAGGTATCCGGACTTTTTTGCCGGCGTTATTCACCGGCCCCGTAAAATGGGGCTGGGGACCGCTTATATCGCAGGCTTTAGATATTGTCTAGAGCTTGGCGCGGACTATATTATCCAGATGGATACAGACCTTTCACATCCTCCCGGCACTCTGCCGGTCTTGCTGGAGATGATTAAAGAGTACGATGTGGTCGCAGGTTCCAGGTATATAAAGGGCGGGAGACTGGGAGATACTTGGGGACTGGGGCGCCGACTGTTAAGCGCTGGCGGCAATCTGTATGCCAGGCTCTTCACTGGCCTTCCCATGAAAGATGTGACGGGAGGGTTCAGATGCTTTCGCCGCGTGGCGTTAGCGAGCATAGACTTGGAAGCCGTCCGAAGCACCGGCTTCGCGTTTCAGATTGAGATAGCCTACGCCTGCCACAAAAACGGATGTTCTATCAAAGAGGTACCAATAGTGTTTAACGATAGAGCACACGGGCGATCTAAGATGTCCCTGGATATAGTATGGGAGGCCTTCTGGACGGTCTGGCGGGTGAGGACCAGATACTAAAGATTCCCGGAAGCATCTGATTCATTGTACAAGACCATACGTAGAGAGGCGGCATATCTAGGGATATTCGGCCTTGTGTTCTTTGTCCTCTTTTGGCGCGTTACCTTAGCGGGTGGCGCGCTTCTTCCGATAGACCACCTCGCCAAATTTCCACCGTGGGTACCCGCGCCGTATCTGGAGTCCGCTCGTTCTTTAGGCGATCCTGCTGTTGCAGGTCCAAAAGAAATACAGCCCCAGAGGTTTCCCCACAATGAGCTCATGGGGGACATGATGCTTCAGAACTATCCATGGAAGACATTTACGAAAGAGTCCTACAAGAATTATGAGTTTCCACTGTGGAACCCCTATATACTGACCGGCATGCCATTTTTGGCCGGAGGGCAGAGTGGCGCGCTTTATCCTCTTAATGCAATGTTCTACCTTTTGCCGGTGGCAAACGCGTACGGTTGGTTTACGGCCCTCCACTTATTTTTAGCTGCTGGGTTTATGTACCTATATCTGCGGGTCCTGGGAGCAGCACCGGCCGCCTCACTTCTTGCCGGATTCATTTTTGCCCTCTGCGGGTTTCTGACAGTTAGCTACCAGTGGCCTATGATGGTCAGTGGGGCAGTGTGGCTGCCTATGTTGCTCACGTGCGTTGAAATGGCAGTACGCCGGTTCGAGGAGAAGCAAGTGGTGTTGGGTGGGGCCCTGCCTTGGACGTTGCTGGGCAGCCTCGGGATTGCTATGCAAGTGCTGGCCGGCCACATGGAGACTACCTTTTACGTGCTTTTCACGGTGCTTGCTTACTCTCTTTTCAGACTTACTCTCTTGGTTAGACCCAGGTACACCAGCGTGAAGCTGCCACAGGCTGTGACAGCCCTGGCTGCGATGGCGTTCCTGGGCGTTGGCCTGTCTGCCGCGCAATGGATACCATTTGCCGAGTTGATACAGTCTAACTTTCGTTCCGGCAACGCTGCCTACAATGATGTCGCGTTCTGGGCTCTGTCCAAAGAGCAAATACTGGCTTTTCTTGTTCCGGATATATTTGGCAATCCTTCGCACCACTCCCTCTTCAACCTGTTTACCTGGAGATGGCAGGACTTTCTAACGGTTGATTCCGCGGGTCAGGCGCGGAACTATCCATTTTGGGGCACTAAGGACTATGTGGAGGGTACCGGATATGTGGGAGTGCTACCGCTGGTGTTGGCGCCCTTAAGCCTTATTCTGGCCCGGAACCGTTATACTATCTTTTACTCTCTATACGCTGCGTTCGCTCTTGCTCTCGCCTTTGGCTCGCCTTTGTATGCTGTACTGTTCTACGGAATCCCCGGCCTCGAACAAGTACACTCCCCGTTTCGCTGGATTTTTCCCTTTTCCGTGAGCATGGCAGTTTTATCCGGGTTGGGTATGAATGCCGTTGTCAGGTCGAACCGGCGGGGACTTACGAGCGGGGTAGGAGTGGCTGTAGCGTTATCAGGCGCGCTGGTGCTGTGCGCTCTCGGCGTAAGCCGACTTCTGGCAGAAGACAGCCTGGCTCTTGTGAGCAGCGTCATGTCGGCCTCCTCCAGGCTGTCCGAGGCCTTCCCATCGCCGGAGGCGTTGTATTCGTACCAGTGGCTTAACCTCGTCAAGCTGGGGCTTCTGCTCTTAGCTGCGGGAGCTGCCGTCGCGCTGGCAAAGAGATGGCCGAGAGTCTCGGTCGTGGCGCTTCTCGCGATCGCGGTGGTGGACCTGGGACATTTTGGATACGGCTACTATACAGTATCTGATCCCGACAGCCTGCAGGACCACCTGCCCTTTATGGACGCCCTGGACAAAGAGAATCCCTTCCGGGTGGCGGCCTATGGTGACAGACATATTATGACACCTGACTCCGGAATGCTGCTGGGTCTTCAGGATATCCGGGGGTACGACACAGTGATCCCCAAGCAATACGTGGAGTTCTGGAGGCTCTTAGAGGAGCCGAGTGGACTTCCTTACAGCCAGATCAATCTCCTTACCCAAGAATCTTCTTTGGACTCTCCAATCCTGGATCTGATGAACGTTAAATACATTCTGACCGCGGATGAGTTGAGCAGGCCCAATTACCAAAAGGTGTACGATGGCGAGATAAAGGTCTATAGAAATATGGACGCTATGGAGCGGGCTTTTGTAGTCTTTGATGCTAAGCTGGCAGGTAGTCCTGAAGAGGCTTTGGGGATGCTATCTGCGCCCGGGTTTGATGTCAGAAGGCAGGTGGTATTGGAGGGGAATAACGTCTATCAACCTCCTGCTGGGGACAAGACTTCGCTTTCGAAGGTCCATGTGTCCCAGTACCGCAACACCAGCGTGTCTGTAGAAGTTTCCATTCCTGAAGATGGACTTTTGGTCTTGACCGACGCCTATTTCCCGGGCTGGCGGGCCAGTCTTGAGGACGGGACGGAGCTAAGGCTCCTGAGAGCGGATAGGGTATTCCGCGCGGTGAGAGTCCCGTCAGGGGAGCATACGGTAACCTTCTCCTATGCGCCGCTAAGCTTCAGGGCGGGAGCGTTCATAAGCTTTATGGCTGTGGTCGCTGTCCTGCTCGGAGGAGCGTCATGGCTCTGGCGCCGCAATTTACAGGGCGTGGCGGAGTCCTCCGGCATAAGGAGAGTGGTGAAAAACAGCGTCACGCCCATGGCAGGACAGCTTACCAACAGATTCATAGACCTTGGATTTACCGTGGTGATGCTGCGTCTGCTAGGACCGAGTAACTACGGTAATTACGCCTTCGCGGTGGCCTTCATCGGCTATTTCTCTATCTTCACCGACTTTGGTCTGGGGACGCTGCTGACAAGAGAGGTCTCGAAGGATAAGGCGGCAATAGGTAGTTATCTGGGGAACACATTGGTCATTCGTCTCGCGCTGTGCTTGGCAGCTATCCCATTTCTGATGGGTATTTTAGGTCTTTACTCGTGGAAGTTTGGCTTGGAGAAGGACACGGTGACGCTAGCCCTTCTCTTTATGATTAGTCTTTTCCCAAGCAGCGTGGCTGCTGCCTTTAGCGCGGCCTTCAGCGCCCATGAGAAAATGGAGTATCCGGCGGCGGTAGCGGTTTTAACTACAATGGTCAGGGCTTCAGTGGGCCTTGGGGCCTTGTTCGTTGGCTGGGGAGTCGTCGGTCTAGGCATTGCCTCGGTTGTGGCAAGCACCGCCTCTTCTATAATGCTTGTAATAGTCTTCGTGAGGATGTTTTCTCTGCCCAGGTTAGAGTTTGACCTGTTTATGGGAAAGGACATGACGTGGACAGCTCTTCCCCTCATGATAAACAACTTGCTGAGCACTATCTTCTTTCGCATAGATGTAATGCTCTTACTGCCGATGAAGGGAAGCCAGGTCGTGGGATATTACTCAAGCGCCTATAAATTCGTTGACGGCCTCAATATATTCCCCTCTTTTATTACCCTGGCGCTATTCCCCGTGATGTCCAGGCAAGCTCTCTCTTCAAAGGAAGGACTAATAAGAGCTTACACCAAGGCAGTGAAGGTCCTTTTGATACTGGCTATTCCCATAACCGTAGGGACCACAATCATAGCTGACGAGCTTATATTTCTCCTGTTTGGCAGTGAGTTCGGACCCGCTGTGCAGGCGCTTCAGATACTGATATGGTTCTTGCCTTTCAGCTATGTAAACAGTGTGACGCAATACGTTATTATCGCGGTTGGCAAACAACGATTCCTAACTGTAGCCTTTATCATAGGCGCCACCTTTAACGTTGCCGCAAACCTGATAGCGATACCTTTCTTTGGACTGTTGGGGGCCGCGGTTGTAACGGTGTTGAGCGAGCTTGTGCTGATGGCGCCTTTTATGTGGGCCGTCTGGCGCTGGGTAGGGGCGCTGGACTTAGTTGGGCTATCTATTAGACCTGCCGTCGCTACAGGTATTATGGGAGCGGTTTTGGTCCCACTAAGTCATCTGAGCATATTCTTGCTGGTGCCTATAGGAGCAGCCGTTTACGTCCTCGCGCTCTTGCTGCTCCGTACCTTCGATGATGACGACAAGGCTATTTTAAGGTCTATCTTCGCCCGCTCTTGAGCGCGTCTACGAACGAGAAGCGAGCATATCCTCCAGCAAGGGCAGTGTCTCCAGGTCTATCTCTACCGAACGCGGCCCAAAGACGATCTAACTGCGGCCACCGATGCGGCCAACCGCTCCGGGCTAAATACCTCTATCGTCAACAGCCCATCAAAAGAATGTTCTTTCAAAGCTCTCGTAAATCCGTCGAGACCCAGGATGCCGCTGCCCGGCTCCAGATGGTCTTCTCTCACGTAACCTACATCCGGCGACCCGACGCGCCGCACATCGTGGAGATGGACCTCCCTTATCCTGCCTGCATATCTACTTAATATTGATACTGGATCTAATCCTTGAACGAGGGCATGGCCGGTGTCCAGACACAGAGACACCCCCGAGGAAAACGCTACCGTTGCCTGCTGGGGGAATGGGTTGCCTCTTAGGTTCTCGACGCACAACCTGGCCGGCTCAAGTACAGCTGCTATCTGTCTTACGCTGTCCGCTGCTATATCTACCACCGCGTCGGACAGGCGTATCTCTGAATAACGGCGAAAATCGTCCTCAGTTATGCCCTGCTGTTCTGGGAGCAGGTGCAGCACATACGAATAAGGTTCCAGGATACTGCCCAGCTCGACAGAGCTCTTTATGGCGTCTATAGACTTCTGCCGGGCGGTGTCGTTAGCAGAGGAAAGGTCAAGATTGGCGTAGGGCAGATGTATAGAAAACGTTATTCCCTGGTCGCGGGCGATAGATCTTGCCTCAGATAGAGTCTTCCTGGTAAGCAAGGCAGGGTAAGCAGCAGCCGCGCCAAACGGAACCTCCAGGACCTGGACATCGAACTTCTTGACCGTTGAGATTATAGTAGCAAAAAAGGATGGCAGGTGGATATCGCTGATGCCTTGCAGTCCTTCGCCGGTAATGGCCTCCAGGGCAACTCCTAGCAGCATGTTCCTTTTCTGTTAGAAGAAAAAAGAAAGGAGGTTGAATGATACGAAGGCGATGACTGCTGTGGCGGGTATGGTCAGCACCCAGGCTAGCACCATCTGCCCGGCAACGCCCCATCTAACCGCTGAAAACCGTTGTACTGAACCGACTCCCATTATGGCGCCCGCGATGGTATGGGTTGTGCTGACGGGAATCCCCAATGCCGCTGTAGTAAAGAGTGTGGCTGCGCCGGCGGTCTCAGCGCTAAAGCCCTGGTACGTTTGAAGCTTGGTGATTCTCAGGCCCATTGTTCTGACTATCCTCCAGCCCCCTGAAAGAGTGCCCAGCGCTATGGCCAGGTGCGCTGCAAGCACCACCCAGAGTGGGACGTAGAATTCCGGGCCTAAATATCCTGAGGTAAAAAGCAGAACCGCTACTATTCCCATGGTCTTCTGCGCGTCGTTGGTACCGTGGCCGAGGCTAAAGGCCGCGGCAGAGGCTAGTTGGCCGACGCTAAACCATCTGCGCACCTGGCCTTGGGAGAAACCGCGAGACAGCCAGGTTATCGCGACGATGATGAGTAGACCAACAGTCATGCCTATTACTGGAGAAAGAACAATGAATAAGCCTATCCTTTCAACGCCCTGGACGATGACCGCTTCCATGCCCTTGTAGGCGAACGCAGCGCCGACAAAGCCACCGACCAGAGCATGGGAGGAACTGGAAGGAAGGCCGTAATACCAGGTTATTAGGTTCCAGGCTATAGCACCCGTTAGACCGGCGAGGACCACATGTTCGTTGATGGCTTCAGTCCTTACTACGCCTTTTCCGATGGTGTTGGCCACGTTGAGCCCGAAGAACAAAAAGGCGATGAAGTTGAAAAAGGCCGCCCATACAATTGCCTGAGATGGAGTCAAGACTCTTGTGGAAACTACTGTGGCGATAGAGTTAGCAGCGTCGTGAAAACCATTGATAAAGTCGAAACACAGGGCAACGAAAACTATGAATACTATAATGACCAGATGAGGGTCAACAGACATTCTACTTACGTCTCCAGTTTTTCAGCTTAACCATTCTTGACCACAATCCCTTCAAGAACGTTTGCCACATCCTCACAGCGGTCTGTAGCTGTCTCAAGCTGCTCGTATATCTCTCGCCACTTTATTATCTCCATAACATCATATTTGCCGTCGTCAAAAAGCTCCGCCAGAGCGTGGAGGAGAACCACATCGGCCTCATTTTCCAAACGGTTTATCTCTACACCATGCTTCAGAATACTCTTAAGTTCATTGGGATGTTTCAAGATAGATATAGCTTTTTCGACTTCCTGAGTGGACCGGACTATAACATCTGCAAGTTCTCGCGCCCGCACAGTGGGAGCGGAGATCTTGTAGATTTGCATCGTTACAGCCGCCGCTTCGATGAAGTCCATAATATCATCCAGTCTCTCGGCGATGGCTGCTATGTCTTCACGGTCAATAGGGGTTACAAATGTCCTGTGGAGATTGTCCATGACCTGGTGAGTTAGAGTATCACATAGATGCTCATACTCTCTGATTCGGGCTACCTTTCCCTCAACTCCCTCCCAGTTGTCCAGCAGAGACTGGAGCTCTTTGGCGGCCATCACGGTGGTTGCAGCGTGTTTCTCGAAGAGATCGTAGAACTTTTCTTCCCTTGGAAGAAATGGAAACCTCATTTAATTCATGCTCCTTGTAATTGGTATTAGGGCAAACTTATCCACTTAAAGTGCCTAGCTCTCGTTTTGTCTTCGACATTTTGTTTGTCTGATTTTGGCAGAAACGCTAGCACCGGACGGCTATCTCTGGACAAGTCCATCTGGACAGACCAGATGAAGCTAACAAGGCTGCTTCGGGGGAATATTTTGCTTTGCGCGGCAGAAAAAAAGGGCAGGCCAACCGCTGTCTCTATTTCTGACAGTATATAGCTAGGTGTAACCCCTGGCTTGAGCGGTACGCGCTGGAATACAAAAACCACCGATGGTATCATACGTAGCAGACCTTGGTGTGTCAAGATACCTAATTAAACAGGCCCTGTTTACCGCCATTGTCCTCTTTCGACGGCTCAAGCACTGTAGCCGCGCTCATTGTAACAACATTATAGACATTTAGCGAAAACGAAACCCAGACGAGCCGGAGGATGCTGGACTCGAATATTTTTCGTATACTTTCTATGCTGTATATCGCTTAGGTCGGTATTCAACGATTGATACTTCTTTTGGATGAGAGGATGTCCTTTGGCAAGCATATTGATCCTCGGTAAAGAAAACGGCGATGAAGAGATCTCCAGGCTGGCTCAAGACCTGCGCAAAAGAGGCCACCGCTTGGAGCTTACCGCAGATATCGATGAGGCCATGTCTCTGGTGGAGGGAAGGAGTGTAGATGTGGTTTTTATCGATCTGCTCACAGACTTCTTGCATAAGGAGGATATCAGACATGTCGTCCAGGAGTGCGGGCGGATAAAACCCGTCTCTGTTATCGCGTGTCTAAGCGAGTTTGGGTTACACGACTATGATGTGTCGATGGGCTTTACAGATTTTGTGGTTCAGCCGTTTAGAGCTACAGAGCTGCACGCGAGACTTCAAATGGCCTTGTGGCGCGATGGCAAAAGCAAAACTGATGATGATGTCATTGTATCCGGAGGCCTGCGGCTTGACCTGTCAAGGTACGAGGTGCATCTTCTTGGTCGGCCGATCGAGCTCACCTTCAAGGAATTCGAGCTGCTCAGGTTTTTGGCCACTAACCCGGAGAAGGTTTACAGCAGGGAGACGCTGTTAAACAGGGTATGGGGCTATGATTATTACGGCGGCGCTAGGACTGTGGATGTCCATATTCGGCGGCTCAGGAGCAAGATAGAGGAAGCCGATCGTTCCTTTATCGAGACGGTTCGAAACGTTGGTTATAGGTTTAGGGTTGGCGCCGGCTAGTGTTGTTGTTCCAAAATTGCGGTACTATGCTGAGTCCACGGCAGCCGGATTGAACAGTCACAAAGCATTATGCTAGAATTTCAGCGAGTTAGGTATACAGGAAAGGGAACCAAGGCTATGCCGATTTACGAGTACAGGTGCGACATCTGCAAGGCGAAGTTCTCTCTGTTCTTCAAGAGCGTTGCGTTAGTTGAGGAGCCACACTGTACAAAATGCGGCAGCACAGATGTCGCTCGTCTCGTGTCATTATTTGGCGTGCTGCGGTCAGAGGAAAGTCGCATGGAGAATCTGTCGGACGAAAGCTGGATGGGCGACATAGACGAGTCCGATCCACGGAGCATTGCCCGCTTGGCCAAGCGCATGCGGCGAGAGATGGGCGATGATTTTGGTCCGGAAATGGAAGAAATGGCAGAGCAGATGGCGTCGGGCGAGGCCCCGGATGAGTTTGGGGGGGGCGACTCCTTCTCGGGAGACTTTTGAGACATTTCAAGTTTAGCCTTCCTACCAACCAATTCGTTGTCCCTGTGCAAATGAACGGCTCCTCCGGAAACAACGCGTTCGGTCGTGAGTTTGGTGCGCGCAATTTGAAATGCGCCACAACGGATTGACTGTATGTCAACATCTGCACGCCTCTCCGCTCTCCGTATGGCCGATGCAAACGCAAATCGGTGTAATGAGGGCCTCCGCGTACTAGAGGATGTGGCCCGCTTTGTTCTGGATAACTCTGAACTCACCTCTCTGCTTAGAGAGTTGCGACATAACATCGTCAAGGCTGTGGCAAATGGGCTTAACGAGTATGTGTTGATGCTAGGCGCCCGCCACACCGAGCAAGACGTGGGATACAAGCCTGCAGGGGATATCGCACCGAGGACTGATCTTGTTGAGCTGGTGGTAGCCAACGCTAAACGTGCCCAGCAGTCACTTCGAGTTCTGGAGGAGCTTGGGCGTCTTCCTCATTTCGAGATTCAGAACACAGCTTTTTTTCAGAGTGCCAGATATAGGTGCTACCAGATCGAGCAGCAACTGGTGTCTCTTCTAGCACGGAGAGATAAGTTAGACAGATTGCCAGGGCTTTACGCAATTATTGATCCGGAGATGGTGGGCGCCATTTCTGTCGTAGAGGCCGCGCGACAGGCGGTCCTGGGAGGCGCCAGCGTAGTACAGCTAAGGGATAAGAAAAGAGAGCGCGGCGCGATCCTGCAGGACGCAGTCGCCATCAAAGAGTTATGTGCGGTGCTGGGCGCTATCTTTATAGTCAACGATTATCCGGACGTAGCCGCCGCTTGTGCCGCCGACGGAGTACATTTGGGACAGCAAGATATGACAGTTGAGGCCGCAAGAAAGGTTCTGCCATATACTGCTGTCATCGGCAGGTCTACCGCCACTGTAGAAGAAGCCCTCAGGGCAGTGGAAGATGGTGCAGACTACGTGGCAGTGGGGGCCATCTTTCCAACCGATTCCAAATCGGATACCAGGCCTGCGGGACTGGAGACCCTGAAAAGGGTGCGAGAGGCAGTGTCTGTTCCGATTGTTGCTATTGGGGGAATCAACGCTGATAATTTGTCCCAAGTCGTTATGTCCGGAGCTGATGGAGTTGCGGTAATAAGTGCCTTGCTGAAGCAGGACGATGTTCGGGGCGCCGCAAGTATCTTGACCGTGAGGTTCAAAGAAAGTTATGCCAGACCCATCTGGAAAGCTTGATGGCATAGTAAACGACGCAATAGCCAGGTTTCAGGAAAAGTCCAGGGCAAGAGAGAGAGGACTCCAGATATCCAGGGGAGTCATACGCCTTTCTGCCAATGCGATAAGGGCCGTGCATAGAAGAGAATTCGACAGGGCGTCCGCCCTGTTAGCGGATGCGGCGACCTTGTTGACAGAGGCGAATACCGTGCTGGCCGACCATTTTGATATTTACTATGCAGGATTTATTCCGGATGCGCAGAAAGAGTATGCTGAAGCCCGTATAACCTTGGCACTGATAAAAGGGGGTGTGCCGCCGGGTCCGGGAGAGCTTGGGATTGGCGACGCTCCATATCTCAACGGCATGGGCGAGGTTACCGGGGAGCTGCGAAGATATATCCTGGATGCTTTAAGACGAGGGGAAACGGATGGCTGTGAGACCATGCTTGGCATGATGGACGATATTTACAGCCTTCTGGTCACCGTGGATTTTCCGGACGCAATGACAGGCTCGCTTAGACGAACAACAGACAGCGTACGCGGCATTCTAGAAAGGACCCGCGGCGATGTTACAATGGCCCTGGTAAGCCAGAGCCTGGGCGCTAAGCTGATGGACGCTAACAAGGGCGGATAAAAGCTGCTGGGCCGTCGTAGGTTTGCAGGCCAGGGTATTACGGTGTATTAATCCAGGCGATAACCTACATACGATGCTATAAGGTTGGACCATCAGGTTCTTGCTAAACAAGGACCTCGGCAGGTCCTTTTTGTTTCGCCTGTTTTTTGTATTTATTCGAGCTTTTCTGAAGCGCTGTAACTTATAGGGGTGTTAATTGGTTTCTATATTATGGGTTTAGGCCTTGCAAGACACCGGCGCCTTCACTCGTGATTGTCCCAGTATTAAACATTTTCGAAGCAACAACTGTCAGGAGGTGGCGCGGAGAGAAGTTGAATAAGGACTCAGCACAGAATTAGGGTTGAATGAAAGCAGCAGGGTACTTGTGAATTCACTCACAAGCTGATATATTCTTTAATGCTTAATTACACCCAGACCTTGTGAATCATCTACGGGAGGATAGAAGCTTATGAATATTATTTTGATCGTTCCAGCATCTGGTATTGCGGCGGTCCTCTTCGCAATCTGGCTGGCCCGTGACGTCTTGAGCAGGGATACCGGAACTGCTGCGATGCAAGACATAGCCGGCATGATCTTCGAGGGTGCGATGGCGTTTCTTAAGCGCCAGTATCAGACCATAGCCATACTGGCTGTTGTGACGGCCGTTGTTATCTCCGTTATTGTCGGAGGGTTTGAAGGCAGCAGTGAAATAGGAATCCTAACCGGAATCGCCTTCATTGTCGGGGCTTCCTGCTCTGCGATATCAGGATACGTCGGCATGTACATATCCGTCCGCTCCAATCTCCGCTGTGCGGCTGCGGCGCAGCATAGCCTGAAGGATGCTGTGACTGTCTCGCTGAGAGGCGGCGCTGTATCGGGGTTCCTGGTAGTTGCTCTGAGCCTGCTGGGTGTCTCCGGCATTTATTGGGTATACAGCAGCATCCTGGGCCACGCTTTGGACGAGACTCCGTTCCTGATTGTGGGCTTTGGGTTTGGAGCCAGCTTCGTAGCCCTTTTCGCCCAGCTTGGTGGCGGTATATATACTAAGGCCGCCGACGTTGGTTCGGACTTGGTAGGTAAGATAGAGGCTGGAATTCCAGAGGACGACCCGCGTAACGCAGCGGTCGTAGCAGACCTGGTTGGAGACAACGTTGGAGACTGCGCCGGCCGTGGCGCGGACCTTTTCGAGTCCATGTCAGCCGAGAACATAGGGGCCATGATCCTGGGCGTAGCCATCTATCGGATGACGAACGACGTCTCCTGGATACTTTTTCCCCTGGTCCTCCGCTCCTTTGGCATAATGGCGGCAATGGTCGGGCTCCTTTCGGTGCCGGCCTTTACCAAAGAGGGCCGTGATCCGATGACAGCTCTAAGCGCTGGGTACTGGGTAACCTCAGGGCTCTCGGTATTGGGCTTAGCGTTCGTAACCAACCACATGCTGGGTGAGCACTGGATGTGGTTCTTCTTCGCCGGCCTGGTTGGAATAGCCACCGGAATAGCTTTTGTTTACATAACGCAATACTATACGTCAGGGGGCTGGCGGCCGGTCCAGGAAATAGCCCAGGCGTCTAAGACTGGCCCTGCAACCAACATTATTATTGGCACGGCAGTGGGCTTTGAGACCACCGCCGTGACCGCCGTTTGTGTAGGTGTAGCTCTGGTTTCGTCCTATGCTCTGGGCGGCCAGTCCGGACTGCCCAACGGCGGCGTCTTTGGTACGGCCGTTGCGACCATGAGCATGCTGATGTCTGCAGCCTATGTGCTGGCTATGGACACCTTTGGCCCCATAACGGACAACGCCGGCGGTATTACTGAGATGGCCCATGCCTCCGCCGGAGCCAGAGAGATAACGGATTCCCTGGATGCCGTGGGCAATACCACCAAGGCTTTGACAAAAGGATACGCGGTAGGCTCCGCAGCCCTGGCCGCGTTCTTGCTCTTCAGCGCTTATCTGGATAAGGTCAAGGAGCATTTTATTTCCACGGGCCTGCCGTTGAGTAACGGCACTTTTATCCGTAGTCTTGAAGATCCGCTTCCCGTAGACCTTTCCAAGGTCGAGGTCTTCGTCGGGGCGCTCATGGGCGTAATGCTCGTGTTCCTCTTCAGCTCTCTGGCTATCAGGGCTGTTGGTCGTACCGCTGGCAGCATTATCGAAGAGGTGCGCAGGCAGTTCCGTGAGAACCCAGGTATTATGCTAGGCACTGTAAGACCGGACTACCACCGCGCTGTTGATATAACCACCACCGCTGCGCTAAAGGAGATGGTTGCGCCCGGTATTCTGGCGGTAGGAATGCCCGTGGTGGTCGGCTTGGTCTTTCGCTTCACCAGAGGCGGCGATTCCGGATGGGAGTCCGTTGCCGGCTTTGTAATGGTAGGCACCATAGCAGGCATCATCCTGGCCACTTTCTTGAACAATAGCGGTGGAGCTTGGGACAACGCCAAGAAATTCATCGAGGCGGGTAACCTTAAGGATGATAACGGGCAAGTAATATTAAAGGGTTCTATGGCGCATGCCGCCGCTGTCGTAGGCGATACGGTGGGCGACCCATTTAAGGATACAGCAGGTCCGTCTCTGCACGTGCTGGTGAAGCTTCTGAGCACTATTACGCTGGTGCTGGCTCCGCTTTTCATATCTTAAGAAGAGGGACATTAAGTGCAGGGCTTAAGGTCTGTTTGGAACGATAAGTAGTCCTGTAAGGAAGAGGGCAGCCCAATCTATGGGTTGCCCTCTTTGTCGTGTCCGGATCATGACACTAGCAGAATAGAATCAAAATTAGGAAACTATCGCTCCTTTGCTCTGTGCCGTCGAGATCAGGCTCTAATCCTTACTGCGACCAGAGTCCTTGTTATCTTTATTGTCCGAATTTGCCGGTCCAGGTGTGGGGGTTGACTGAGGTCCGGGCGTAGGGGACGGTGGAGGTCCTGCCGCATTGCCCCCCTTGTTATCTTGATTGTCTGAAGCTGCCGGTCCGCGCGTAGGGGATGGTGGAGGTCCTGCCGGATTGTTTCCCTTGTTATCATCCCGGCCTTTATCCTGGGCATCTTCATTGTTGGCTTTATTGCCTATATTATCTTGATTGTCTGAATTCGCCGGTCCGGGTGTAGGCGACGGTTGAGGTCCTGCCGCATTACCCCCCTTGTTATCGTCCCCGCCCCTGTCCTGGTTCTCTTGGGCATCGTCCTTGTTGTCTTTATTGCCTTTATTATCTTGATTGTCTGATGCTGCTGGTCCGGGCGTAGGAGATGCCTGAGGTCCTCCTGCCGAGTTATTCCCGTCTCCGCCCGCAGCATCTGCAGCCCTTTTATTGCTATCATCAGCCTTGCTGTTGCTATCCTGTTCCTTTTTGGCAGCATCATTGGAATTAGACGAACGGCTATCTTGCTGCTGATTGGCACTTTCTCTACCACTGGAGCGCTGTTGGTATGGTCCCTGTGGCTGGCTATTCTCGATGGGTCTCCCTTGGTTGTCTTTAGCATTATTTGCAGCTTCATCGTTATTCTTTGGTCCAGCGCCGGATGAGTCGCCACTTTGCGGGTTGCTTTCCTGCTTTGCTAGCGCGGTCTCGTGTCCCCTTCGTGAGACATCCAGAGCATGTTGGAGGGCTTGCTGTGCTGTTGCTGGAGCACCTGCCGCTACCGCCTTTAAAACGTCCTGTTGCCTCTGAGTTAGCTCTTCAAACCGCTGCTGGACAGTCGTCGATAGTGTCTTATCTTCAAGTCCACTTATCACCGCAGCGGTGTACTGGCTTAAAGTATTTATTGCTTCCGGTGGGACCGGTCTTCCGACCCTGTTAAGTTCTGCTATCTCTTCGGTCCTTCGGAGAGCCAGCCTGGTATAGGTGTCAGTTTTGGCATCATCGTCGAAGGCGAGAGCAAGCTGGACGCCTTCCCATACTTCCTTGACAGAGTAGAGGGCATCTCCAGGCAGTGTGTTTGCAGAGGCAATAAGTGCACTTGCAGGGGCTAAGATAAGTACCGCAACCGCTATCAAGACAGCCGCCATCTGACGGAGGTGAAACATCGGAGCGAAGGGCATGATATTAGCGCGCGCCGGTCTTTTTCTTGAGCGCTCCAGCACTAGATTCAGAGTCGCTGTCTTAGCTCGAGTGTTAGCTGGCGCCTCTACCAGGGTTGCACTAACTCGGACGGCTATCTGGAGAAGCTCCCGCAGTTCCGCAGCATGCTCTTGATGCAGCGCGAGAAAATCCTCTATAGCTCCGCCGTTGGCGACAGAGTCTATACCTTGTTGTAATAGGTCATCGAGCGGTTGTTGCATCTTATCTCGGCTATCGGGCGATCACGCGCCGCAGCGCTCGCAAGGCTTGTGACTGGGTAGCTTTGACCGTACCCTCCGCCTTTCCTAGAGTTTTTGCGGTTTCACTGACAGAGAGGCCGCTAGCAAATCTCAGGGTAATGACGTCTTGCTGAGCAGGCGTAAGTCCTCGTATTGCCTTTACTAACTCCTCATTGGTCAGGGAACGTTCTACCTCAAGCTCTGTACTGGCATTCGACGCCATGTCTATCTCGTCCATCCCTACTTGTGGCCTCCTGGACCTCCGCCGAAGTTGGTCTACTACCGCGTTATGGGCTATGCGAAACAGCCAGGCCGCAAAGGGAAGCCCCTTCAATCGATAGCTGGGCAGCTTGTCCACCATCTTCAGAAAAACACCTTGGGCAAGGTCCTCTGAGTCGGAGCGGCTTCCCAGCCTGGTCAAAGCGAATCGATAGACCCGATCATAGTAGCGCTCGTATAAGGCGGCAAGACACGCCTGGTCTCCCTTTTGGGCCTTGGAAACCAGCACATCCTCAGCTAGTGCAGCTATGTCTGTGCTATTCACCTCTGGCTCTCTTGCAACTGCAGGGCCCTGGCCGGTCTACAGCCTTAAGCGAGCCATTCAGATGTTGTGTTGCTTTCATATTAGATAACGCATTTCCGTATGATGTGTTTAGTCTCAAATCGGTCATTTTATCTGAAGAGGCGCTGTTATGTTCTCTATTGGTGTTAGATTGCGGTCTGTGTATGATAACTAGCTTCCATAACCCATATTAACTCAAACATATTAACCCGCTTTGGGCGTTAGGAATACACAGCTATTTCCATCTCTGAGTGATGAGCCCAAGGCCATGGACGATTCCAAACGGGGGGTTACGGTACCCAATAGGGGGTTGAGAGTAACAAACGAGCTAGCTGGAGGCTGCCGCGCGTCTAAATGCCGATACCATCTTCTTAAAGAGCTCTACCAGCTCGTCCTCGTTCATCTTAGCGGTATCCGGCGTGAGGGCAAGAATGATGGGCGGAAATTGTCCCGCGTAGCTGCTATTTTGGACGGGGGTGGTAGTGTTAGAAGCTCTTGTTATTTCGTCCCTTTGGGCCTTAGGGACAGCTTGCCTTGGCTTGTACGTCGCGCGTATTCCTTTTCTTCTACTTCCTGAGCTGAGCGGGGCGGAAATGGGTATGTTGCCCATGCGACACAGCTCAATAAAAAACCTGGATGCCTTAGTTGCCATCTCGGGGCCGATGCTCCAGTCCATTATGAAGTGATTGTATAGATCGTCCTTGGTGGCTTGCTGAATATCCACTTTTGAGAATACTTTTTCATACGACCTCCTCACTGCCTCTTGCAAGGCCAGGGCGTACACGGGGCCTTTGGTGCGAAAGGCCCTACCGTTTTCCGTGGGAGCCCCGTTATCGTCGATAACGCCAAGAAACTTCAGGGCGCCAATGACTTTGTATTCGTTTCCGGGAGCTATTCTACTGGAGCGCAGAAGCTCCTCATTTACTCTGGCTACAGAGCCCTTTTGAAGGAGCGCCAACCCCTGGAGCATCCCACTGACCGGCCCGTATGGAGGCAGTACGCCTTTACTTTGCGTCATGTTTAGTACCCGGACTGTAAATTATTTGGCTGGTTACTAGAGTCCTGCCGTAAATTTAATGGATTTTAGTCGTACTGTCAATAGTACGCCTAGTCTGTATGCTCCCGCTCACGAAACATTGTAAGCGCGGTATTTTTTGACGAAATCGAGCTGTTATTATCGATACGCGCATCATTGTGAAAATAGTGGACTGTACGAATAAAGAAGGACTGTCCGCAGTTCGCATTAAAACTGACTGAGCGGGCGACAAGACTGCTACTACCCAAAAGTCCCTGCGATATTATACTAACGGACTAAAAGCGCTGTGGTTACAAAGCGGACTATTATTGTATCGTACTGCGTTCTGAGAGAACGGGACTGTTTATGGTTGGATGATTATGCCGGGATGGCCTACCCGATGAAAACGCCTTCCTCCGCTGGGGTAATCGGGGGCGTCGTGTGTGAGTCCGTAGTGTCAAAGTCCGTTAGAGCTACTGATTTGGACACCGACGGGCCATCCCACAGGAAGAGGTAGGCAATGTAGTTGCCCGGTGGAGATGGGTTTACCCATCCGGCGATGGGCCTTCCATCAGAGGTGTCCGTGACGGACTTGTTGATTGGGTCGAGTACCAGGTTGACATCCCATCTACTAGGAGCTGATACCGGGATTTCCCAGTAGCCAAGGTGCCAGTTCTCCTCCTCGGGGCTGCGGTATACGTCGAGTACCGGCTTAAGTGACGGGCCCGCGTACGAAATATTTATGGTCTGTTTTGATGGACTCAGATAGCTGGCCGTCCACTCCAATACAGCCATGTTTTGTTGCTCAACCATCATGCCGTCTGCAGCTTGGTCTGCAGCTTTGGACATATAGAGGGACTTTAGGTAAACCCTGCCTTCTTTGTGGGAGAGAGAGATAGTGGCCTGGCCATTTGCTCTTCCTATCGTGTGCGAGCTGACGCCGGCGGGAAGATTAAGCTCTTTCAATGATTTGTTCATATTCACCTCCAGCTTTGTCGGCCTCGTTGCCGCCAAGGTCACGGTAAGCACACCGTTTTTCTCGTCACCCTGTAGTCCTTGAAGTTCGAGGTTAAGAACAGACTTTTCAGTGGCATTAGAAGTAGAGGCAGACGCTCCTATTATTATGGCGTTACCAGGCGTTGCCGCCGGGTATGATGCTCCGCCCTCTGATGTGCCGGCAAGCGCGCCCAATAGTGGCGGTGACCAGCCGGAGAATCCAGGGTAGCCCGTGTTATGGTCCCACTCAACTATCCTCAAACCTGCGGCCTTGCCCCTGCCGCCGCTGGCCTCGACAACCGGCCCGACTGCCGGCGGCCCAAACTCCCGGTAGACTGTAATATCCGGCTTCCACCGGTAAAGGATGAGTCCGCTGCCTCGCCAAACTTCATTCTTCCGGTCGATTACCTCCCCAAGATGGCCATCTCTTTCCGATAAAAGGGCAAAATCGTAAGAGCCGTTGGTGGACAGACGGTAAAATGTGGAATATCCGGTACGGACCTGTCCGTAGAGCTGGGCGTCTCTTAGGAAGTAGGCAGCGGCCGCTGCTTTTGGTCCCTGCAGGTCCTGATGAAAGGGCATATAAACAGAGCTGCCGGGGTCGACCTGTCTGCTAATCTCCTCGAGTGGCCGATAGGCTAGCGTGCTGTCCTCTACAGTCTTGCGTAGAGCGCCGATCGTCCCTGTAACCGTCACGATAACATATATGAGCGATAGGCCGGCGGCCGCCCAGCGCAGGGCAGAGCGCTTGTTGTAGCGGCCGAGTATTCTGTTTAGCAGGACTGCATCAAATCCTGAGACGGCAACGCCTACCAGGATAAAAGCCAGGGATGGAAGCAGCTTCAGGTATCCGTATGGATAGCCGAGGGGCCAGCGCAGTAATACCAGGAGGGTGAATGCTCCCAGAGCACAGGATATAAATACGTAATCCCTCTTCTTTAGGGCTGCCGCCACCGTAAACAGCAGCGCAATGCCGGCCAGGAGAATAGATATCTCAGTAAGTCCCGGTAGCTGCCCCGCGATCGCGCCGCCGGACCCGCTAGTCTGTTCCGGGATAAGTCCGTATCCCCAGGAGATAGCTACGTATTTGGACACATCCGGGCCGGTAGTCAGTCCGGCTGCGCCGCTTTCGGAGAGGAAGTGATATCCTCTAATCAGAGTCCGCAAATAGCCAAAGGGATTGCAGATAACCGAGACAAACAGGAGCGCTGAAGCAGTCCAACCAATTTCTCTTAGCCTGCGGGTGATCGCGAGCCGAAAGACGAAGACTGGGACTACAATTGAGGCATATATGATAGCTGCGGGCGTAAAGCAATTTAAAAGAGCGGAGAGCGATAGTCCGGCGAAGAGGCAAGACCTGACTCCGGGTCTTTTGTGGGCCTCTATAGCGGCTGCTAATGAAAGAGGCAAGACCGCCAGCGAACTGGCATGCTGGCCGAAGCTCCAAAAGACGGCGAAGAGAGCAGAGCTGTTTATAGCCGTCAAACCCACGCTCGCAAGCCCCAATCCCGTCCTCATTTGTAGAGCCGACCGGCAGAAAACATACACTGCCGGAACGCTGCAGGCATACACGAGAGCCAGCAAGGCCGAAAAGCTTTGGTGTGCCTCCAGGCTTCCTAGAGAATCAACGCCGGCTTGGAATAGTGAGAAAGCAAGCCCGGCCCACCGCGTGTCGAAGAAGTTCACCCGCCACAATAGCGGGTTCGAGTGCGCTTGCGCCTCAGCCTCGGAAGTAGCAAAAGACTGTCCTGCGGGTTTATCCCAGGTCAGCCCTAGAGGATATTCCTCCAGATACTCAGCCATGGGCAGGTATATCTCAAAGTCCCAGTTTGGACCGGTGGCGAGCAGGTCTGTCTTTATTAGAGACGGCATCACCGCTACAACGAAGGCCAAAGCTGCCATGCCGGCAACCAAGGCAGTCTCCACGCGCTGAACCGCGGGCCCGAGCCTCCGGTAGTATAAAAAAGCCCATGAGGAGCCAATAACGGCTGCACCCAGGACCGGCCAAATCGCCAGGCCCATCGGCACGAACATCGACGCCCAGTATGAGATGACCGAGAAGACGACAAGCCCCAATGCAGGAGCAAGTAAAATCCGCCAAACTCTCCAGGGCTTAGGAAGGAGGAAGGGTGATGCTGCATACCCAATAAGGAAGAGAACAACCAAGCCAACGAAAGCAGATAGAGCCATTTCACACAGTCTAGGCAATAATCACTATTTTTCCTTTACGAAGACGGCGCCGATGCCACCGTCCACTGCCAATTAATGACTATTATAGTAATATAATACTGCTAGTATAGAGCAATAACAGTACTGCAATAGACCTAGTTTGTCAGAGAGCAAGTACATCGAGGATGCTAGCGCCCTGAGATAAGTGGTTTAAGGAGTCAAGACTGTTGTTATTTGGTGGAGATTCCGAGAGCACCATGGCCATTAGTGATATCTTAAAGTGACACTTTAGCGGCATGGTCTTTCCTGATGTCGCAGATCTGCAGTTCCGGATGAAGGATTTGTGCCAGAATCTCCAGTCCGTCTACGAGCCGCGGTCCTGGGCGGTTATAATAGGCGGAGCCGTTCAGGGCATACACGTTGCCGGATTTTACGGCTGGTAAGTCCTGCCAGGAGTCCGGGAAGGATACTTTCCTGGACTCCTGTATGGTTTCAGACAAATCATATCCACATGGCATGAGGATGAGGAACTCAGGCTGGGCCGCGGCTATCTCATCCCAGTTCACTACAAACGACGGCTCCTCCGCTCTTCCCACTACCTCGGCGCCACCGGCGATCGCTACCATGCCGGGGACCCAGTGTCCAGCGCTGTAGGGAGGGTCGAACCACTCCATGCAGTAGACTCTGGGTCTGTAAGAGAGATTCCTTGTCATGGAGACGACCCGGTCTATTCGTTTCTGAAGCCCTGCCACCAGAGAGTTAGCTTCTACCTCAACGCCAACTGTGCGGCCAACGGTTATAATGCTTTCCAGCACCTCTTGTATATTGACGGGGTCCAGGGAGAGCACACGCCCCGTTCCGAGGGTCTTCGACCGCTCACCATAAAGCTCTTTTACCGCTCGCTCCACTTCATTATAAGAGACGGCGCAAACGTCACACAGCTCCTGGGTGAGTATTAGGTCCGGGTTGAGGCTGTCCAGCAGCCCTCGATTTAGCTGATAGATACTGGACCCTGTATGGATGCTCTCCTTTATGTGCTTGTCTATTTGAAGGGGGGTGCTATGGGAGTGGTCTATGATATTGGTGGTCAGTTTGGGCCTGCCAGTTATATTGTCGGGATAGTCGCACTCGTGAGTGATACCAACCAACTGGTCTGCGAGTCCCAGGAAGCATACGATCTCGGTAGCGCTGGGCAGTAGCGAGACTATCCTCATGGCGCGGTTTGGCCTGCTTTCGCGGCTATACACTCCTCACAACTGCATAGCGCTCGAAGGATCCCAAAGCGGTAGATCCCGGTGTTATGACCGTCGCTGAATGCTATGCTAACCGCGTAGTTGCCCACCGGATTGGCTTCCATAATATGGATGTTGTCCGATATGCTGCCGGGGACTATTTTTCGCTCTCCGGTCCACTCGTCCACGCAGTTGGCGCAAGGGCACGCCTCACGGAGCCCCTTGCTAAGGTGGACGCCGCCGTGTCCGTCGTCCCATTGCATGAGGATCTTGTCTTTATGTACTTCAACCTTGTTGGGTCGTGTCATATTGCTTGACCTCTATTTAATACCAGTTTCTAAATAAGCTTTAGGCACTCACGCGCAAGTTCAATATCGTACGGATGAGTAGGGCCGGCAGGCAACTTTGAAACTTCGGCTGGGGCGTGTTGACTAGGACTACTGCTTCCCGCGCGTGCTAATCTGATTGTACAGGTTTGTGATGATCCGCTGGTCGAGGTTATCGCTGTTAGCAAAGAGGCGTTGGCCGATCGGGTACGGGTCCACGTTTGGCCTTGGCTCCTTCAGCGCGTCTTCCAAGATCAGCCCACGGCGGATGAAGTCCTCGACGGCTCCTAGCCAGTCCTGGATGATTTGGGCTTGTTCCTTGAGGTAGCTTTTATCGCATGGCTCGCCGTGCCCAGGGACAATCACTTCAACGTCGAGCGCGCTGATTTTGTCCAGCGATTCAAGCCACTCCCAGGGGTTGGCCTCTTGGATGAACGTCTTGACCCGGCAGAAAACATTGTCTCCAGTGAACACCACTTGCTCTTTCGGCAGGTAGACCGAAGTCTGCGGCGGTGTGTGGCCCGGATGGTGAATGCAGTGTACCGTTTGGTCCCCCAGCGTGACGTTAAGTTCCTCTGTAAACAGGCGTGTCGGCGGGTTCGGCGGATAGCTCGGATGGTTAAGGAGCCAAATGCTGTCCGGGTCGGTCTGCTTCATGCTCTCAAGGCGCTCAGCGCCAGTCATCTGCGGAATCGCGCGCTCGTAGCGTTCCTTCATACCTACCTGACCGATAACTTCTATGCCGGGGAAGTAGGCATTGCCATTAATGTGATCACCGTGTGGCTCGGTATTGACTAGGTAGCGGACGGGCCCGTGTGTCGCGATAACTTCGCGCCATCGGAGGGCGTCGATCGGTTGCTGAGGCGCATCGATCATGAAGACACCGTCGTTCGTCGTGATGAAGCTTGGATTACATCCCCAGAAGTAGATTTCTGTGTAGATATTCTCACCAATACGGCGCATAGCCTTACCTCCTATTTACGAAGTACTCGTTATGATAAGTGTACCTACCATCAATAAGCTGCGTCATCCTAAGCTCCGGCAGCCCGCTGCTCAACGCGCGAACCACCCCCCTTTATCCCCGTCCTGCCTGGAGGGGGAAGAAAAGTATCTATTCCCCGCGACCCTTATTGGCTGTTATAGCTGCGTAAGAAGCCCTGCTACGTCTGTAACAGGGGCGTTGCAGGCGTAATTGTGGCAAACATAAGCCGTTGCCTTGCCGTCGATGACGGTCTTGCCGGCAAGCAGTGGAAGGGTGTCGTCGGTGTCTTCCTCTCCGGGCCTGCGCAGGGCCACTACTTTGTTCGGCAGGTACTTCTGTCTGATGCTGGACAGCATGGCTATAGTGTCTGCATTGGATGGGTCGCCAACCAGCGCTATCTCTTTCACCGCTGCCAGGTAGGTGTCCAGAGAGCACAGCATCCGGCCGAGGCCCATTGGCTGTTCCCTCATTATGTTGGCAAGCGTCGAATGCATAGCCTCTGCTCGCTGTCTGAAGTCCGCGTTATCAAACAGGATGGATAGCCTCAAAAGAACGTCCGCGGCTACAGAATTTCCGGATGGTATGGCATTGTCCAATGCGCCTTTAGGTCGGGCGACAAGGACCTCATGTTGAATGCCGGAATCATAGAAGCCGGGAGTCCCTTCATCCCAGAACCATTCCACCAGCCGGTCGGCCAGGTCCTTCGCCGTGTCCAGCCATTTTCTTTCGAAGGTGGCCTCGTATAGGGCTAGCAGGCCGTCTGCAAGAAAGGCATAGTCCTCGGAATAGCCTTTTATCCTGGCCTGACCGTCCTTATAGCTTCGCAGGAGCTCATGGCCGTCCCACATGGTAGAAAGCAGGAAGCCGGCGTTTTTTACCGCAGCTTCCAAATATTTAGGCTCGTCGAGAGTCGCTCCAGCCTCTGCGAAGGACCTCAGCATAAGGCCGTTCCATCCGGTGAGTATCTTCTCGTCTCTGCCAGGCTTTATCCGGCCCTCACGGTATTCAAATAATACCTTTTTAGACCGCTCAAGCGCTGCCTCAACATACGCCTGGGACTTTTCAACCTGCTGTGCAACCATTTCCAGGTGAGGAGTGAGGTGGAGAATGTTCTTGTCTTCGAAATTGCCTTCCGCGGACACATCGTAAGACAAACTGAATATAAGCGCGTCCTCATCTTCTAGGGCATCGAGGAGATCGTCCTGAGTCCACAGAAAGAACTTTCCTTCCTCCCCTTCGCTGTCCGCGTCCTGGGTCGAGTAAAAGCCTCCGGCGGCGTCCGTCATCTCCCGAAGCACGTAGTCGAGGGTCTCTATTACGACTTTTCTATACAAAGGGTTTCCGGTGGC
>SHYC01000123.1 GCA_009693005.1 Dehalococcoidia bacterium
CGTGTTTTCAAGAACGCTAAATATAGCGGCGCGGACTTTGGCCGAGGTCGGCCTTAGACCCCTGCCGTTAGCAGATAACAGGGCCCTGCCCTTCGCGTCTCCGCCTGCTATTCTCATGCCTTTTGACCATCCTCTGTCATTATACTATTGAATCCTTTGCCGTCAAGGATTGCGAACAATAGTAACTGTTCAGACTCGCGGAGGCGACCTCGCCTTGCCCCGCGACCATCGCCCCCTTTCCCACTCTTCCTAGCCTGGGAAGGGGGAGCAGGTTAGTGTTCCGAGGGGACACCCCTCGGACTCCCTGGCAAACGGGCTGCCGCGCTTCTGCACTTCCCGCGGCCACGGCACCCTTGTGCGGATTTGCCCTCAAGACTGATCAGTTACGAACAATATGGTCTTAGTCTATCCTCTGCCGTCGCTCACTTGTTCATAGTAAACCCCTACGCTATAATTATGGCGATACTATTTTAAGAGGGCTAACGATGAGGGTTGTTTTTGTAGAAAACGTGATAGACGTGGCCAGCGCGGGCGACGTCAAGACCGTGGCGAATGGCTACGCTAGAAATTATCTCTTGCCAAGGAAACTGGCGATTCCGGCAACACCACAAGAGCTAAAGCGTCTGGAAGAGCGCAAGAACGCGGATGGAAAAAGAGAAGCCAAGCTGGGTACCAGAGCAGGAGACCTTGCCGGTAGGATCGCAGAGGTGAACGTCGTCATAAATGCGCGGACCGGCACTAGCGGCAGGATATACGGGGCGGTCACTAACGCCCGTATAGCAGAAGAGCTTTCAAGACTTGTCGGACAGCCTATTGACCGGCGCAAGATCCGGCTGGATGAACCAATTCGTAGGCTGGGCGACTACCAGTTAGAAGTGCACCTAACGAAAGACGTAACCACAAACGTAAAAGTTACGGTGCTGGGCGAGGGCCAGTTAGCTTCCGTTATGGCAACAGAGGAAAACACCCCAACCGCTAACGCGCGCGCCCGGACAACGAAGGAGGCAGGGGAAGAATCGGCAAGGTCCGCAGAAACGCCCGAGGAGGAGCCAGCCTCAGGAGGATAGCCCATGTACGCCGAGCATTTACCGCCCTACGACCAGCATGCCGAGGAGGGCGTTCTTGGCTCCATATTGTTGGACCAGGAGGCTGTGCTCAAAGTAGCAGCTCTGCTGAGGCCAGACGATTTCTTTCTAGACAAGCACCGCTGGGTATACGAAGCATGTCTTGAGCTATATGAACGCAGAGTTGCAATCGACCAGAATACGCTTGCCCACTACCTGGCCCTCAAAGATAGATTGGATGATGTCGGCGGCGCCTCATATCTAAACTACTTAGTCTCTATCCTGCCGACTCCTATTCATTTAGAGCATTACTCGAAGATCGTACTGGATACCGCCCTATTGCGCCGTTTGATCGACGCCTCTGGCCGGATCGCGGGTATGGCCTACGAAGCAGGGCCAGACGCAGAGGACATCCTTGACAAAGCGGAGGACATACTCTTCCGGCTTAGAAGCGGCCGGAGCTCAAATGACTTCATCCACATCAAGCAAGTAATGGACCAGTACCTTGAGGAGGCGGGGACCAGGACTGAGGAGAGCGATAAAGACCTATCGAGGATATTGGTGGGCTTTCCAGGGCTGGACAACCTGCTTGGAGGTCTTCAGCGCTCGGACCTAATTATCCTGGCCGCCAGACCGAGCCTGGGCAAAACGAGCCTGGCCTTGAACATAGCCTTTAACTCCGCTTTCAAGCAAAGGGCTAAGGTGGCCATCTTCAGTCTGGAGATGGCCAAAGAGGAGCTAGTAGAGAGGCTATTGTCCAGCGAGTCAGGAGTGGACAGCCAGCATATTCGTTTGGATAAAATGACTCCTGTGGAGGAGGAGAGAATAATCGAGGCCAGCGGCGACCTATCCGAACTACAGATATTCATCGACGACACGCCAATAATCGGCGTGGTCGAAATGCGAAGCAAAGCGCGCCGCCTTCACCGGGAACAGGGAGTCGATCTTATCATTGTAGATTACTTGCAGCTCATTCAAGGCGCGGGCTTTACCGATAACCGCGTCCAGCAGATGAGCGAGATATCTCGCTACCTGAAAATAGTGGCCAGAGAGTTAAACGTCCCTGTTCTCGCGCTGTCCCAGCTTAGCCGCGCGGTGGAGACCCGGACGCCTCACGTACCGATGCTGTCAGACTTGAGGGATAGCGGAAGCATAGAGCAAGATGCCGATGTAGTCATGTTTATATATCGCGAAGACGCCTATGTGACAGAAGACGACTGGTCAAGCCGCTACCCAACAAAGAACTATCCAAGAGGTATCGCCGACATCATAGTCGCCAAGCACCGCAACGGACCTACCGGACAAACAAAACTCTTCTTCCAAAACAGGACCGCCAAATTCTTTTCGATGAGCGCTGATAGAGAACCATGAGCTCAAGACCACCAGGTTTTTTTCCTGATAACGTCAGATATACCGCCATCCCGAAGATATTTCTAAGCGACCTCTTGCCGAAGATAGATGAGGTCGCGGAACTAAAAATCACTCTGTACCTCTTCCAGGCGCTGGGTGACAAGCGAGGGTATCCGCGCTTTGTAACCTACAGCGAGTTGGAGAACGCGCCCATGGTGTTAAAGGGGCTGGCGCACCTGGCCGCTGCATGTGGCGGATCGGCGACAGACATCCTCAGGAGCGGCCTCGACCAGGCGGTGTTAAGGGGTGGTTTCCTCAGGCTCAAGATGCAAAGAGCAGGTAAGCAGGAAGACCTCTTTTTGCTGAATACTCCAAAAAACAACCGGAACATGGAGAAGATTATTCGAGGCGAGTTGCCTGTTCATCCGGACCACACCAGAGAGCCGTGGCAGCCTCAGTCACTAGCGGACCAAGAAGAAAATATATTCACCCGGTACGAAAATGAGGTTGGAATGCTAACTCCTGCTATCGCGGAGCTGCTGAAGGACGCTGAGTCGCACTATCCGTCTCAGTGGATAATGGAAGCTATTACAGAGGCTGCTGTCCATAACGCCAGAAGTTGGAGTTATATCGAAGCCATACTCAAGACCTGGGAAAAGGAGGGAAGAGGTGATGGAAAGTCTCGCAGAGATCCTGAAGCGCCGCCGGATGCAAGCCGGTATTACGAAGGGCACTATGGGGAGATCCTCAAGCAGAGACAGAGAGATAGGTAGCCCATTTCTGGGGATAGCGGAACATTCCGATTGCCCGCTGTGCGGAGGAGTGGGATTCGTGCATCCTAAACACGCATCCGGCGATCCTGACTATGGACGCGTCGTCGAGTGCAGCTGCGCTAAGCGGCATCTAGAAAACTTGAGACCGGAGAGGCTAAGAGAGTACAGTCATCTTGGACCTCTAACGTCCTACATCTTTAATTCGCTGATCCAAACCGGACGCAGCATAGCGCCTTCAAATAAGGCCTTGTTCCAAAGAGCGTATCAGGATGCAAGAATCTACGCAGAAAGGCCTGAGGGTTGGCTGGTCTTCACTGGCCCCAGTGGCTGCGGCAAGACGCATCTCGCGGCAGCCATAGCCAACAGGTGCATCGAGCTGGGAGTACCGGTCCTTTTTGTAGCGGTCCCAGACCTTCTTGACCAGCTTAGAGCTGGATACGGCCAGGATAGCGAAGTCCCTTTTGACTTAATGTTAGAGCAGGTCAGAAATGCGGCGCTCCTGATCGTGGACGACCTGGGAAGCCATATCAGCACTCCCTGGGCTCAGGAGAAGTTGCTTCAAATCATCAATTACAGGTTCTATCTGAGCCTCCCAACTGTATTCACGATAAATGGTCCCCTGGCAGAGATGCCGGAGCGCATTCACAGCCGGCTGACTGACACATCTATATCCAATATTTGCATGTTGGAGGAAAAGCCCGGGTTTAATTCTATCGGCGAGGGATCACTGGGGCTTCTGAAGGACATGACTTTTGATAACTTCATTAGCAACATCTCACCGATAAGCGGTGGAAGAGAAGACCAAGAAATAGCAGAACGGCAGACCAAGAGCCTGGACAGCGCGCATAGCGCTGCGCTTCATTACGCGCAAGACGCACAGGGATGGCTTGTGCTTATTGGCCCTGTAGGAAGCGGAAAGACGCACCTGGCCGCTTCCATAGCCAACCATCACTATAAACACGGCCAGCCTGCCATATTCGTAGTGGTCCCAGACCTGCTTGACCATCTCAGAGCAACTTATGGGCCGGACAGCGGTACAACCTTCGATCGGACGTTTGAAGGGTTAAAGCAGTGTCCCTTACTAATTCTGGATGATTTCGGCGCTCAAACCAGCAGTTCCTGGGCGAAGGAAAAATTGTTCCAACTCATAAACCACAGGCACAACGGGCGGCTGCCCACGGTGATTACTACAAATTTATCGTTAGACCAGATAGCCAGGGAAACAGACCACCGCATAGTGTCCCGTCTGCTGGACAGCCGGATGTGTGACGTGCTTGTTATAGATGCTACAGACTATAGACAAAGCCCAGGCTCAAGACAAGTCGGAAGGACTGAAAGCAAGCCCCAAGGTCAACGAGGACGGTCCGCCGGTAATAGCTAGAGGCCCGGAAAGAAGATTGCCCCAGACAAACGTGTGCTGGGTTTGAAGTGCTGTGTGCCCTTTGAGAGCCAAAGGGACCAGTTGGACTAACCCTTCAACCGTCTGTGCCACTCCTCTATGGCCCACTTGGTTGTATCGAAGGCTAACTCGCTCCACGGAATTTGCGAGGGCGAGAACTCTGCGATCTCCAGAGTCTCGTGTCCCAGCGATGGCACGCCACCCAAAACATCCGCCGTATACACCACTACTACGATGCCCGCGGTAACTCTGGAGTAAACATTCAAGAGCTTTAGATTTGCGACCTCGAGGTTGGTCTCCTCCTTCGTCTCACGTACAGCAGCCTCTTCGGCGGACTCGTTAAGCTCCATAAACCCCGATGGAAAAGTCCATGTCCCTATTCTCGGCTGGATTCCTCGCCGCAGCAAAACAATACCGCCGCTCTTTATGGGCAGTACCCCTGCCACCACCTTCGGGTTCTCGTAAAGGATAAACTGGCATGAACCGCAGACCAGGCGGTCTCGGTCCTCACTCTCCAAACGGCGGCGCGAAAGACCGCTGCCGCATTTTGGGCAGAAGCTCATCTTCCCAAACCAATAGGTGGGGCCATAAGGATTTTGAATGATTATATCGCTTTTTTCGGTATCTGCCATTATAAGCTCTCCCCACCTCAACCCTTAGGAGAGCAAAAGCGCCTAGGGCTTGCGCCCTCCACACCGAAGGATGAAAATGAGAGGATGTAGCACGTTCCTTGTCCGCCTTGCGGACAGGCAACGCCTGACCTTGGTGTCTATCTTCAAACAAATCTGGCACGGGGGCTTGCGCCTTCACCCCAAAGGATGAAAACATCCGCTCGCCCTGAGCCTGTCGAAGGGTTCGTGGTTCGACAAGCTCACCATGAGCGGAACAAGACGCAGCTATTTTCAAACGAATGACTGTACCACCGCTATTCTTGGGTAATTGAAGGGATACAGTTCCAGGCAAGCCCTGAGAAATTAAGGTTGCCGCTGTGAGACCAGCTCGTCTCCCTCCACCCAGCTGCTGCCATCTTCCCATACCTCTTTTTTCCAAATTGGGAGTATCTTCTTGATTCTCTCAACAGCATAATGGCAAGCATCAAATGCCTCTTGACGGTGTGGCGATGCGATCACCACAAGTAGGCTGGCCTCTCCTATCTCTAAGCGGCCAATCCTGTGATGTATAGCTATCAGCCCAATAGGCCATTTCGACTTCACATCCTCACCGATCTCTGCAAGGACCTTCTCGGCCATCTCCTCGTATGCTTGATACTCTAGATACAGCACCACTTTACCTCTGGAATTGCGCCTTACGACTCCCCAAAAGGTGATTACCGCGCCATCGGTATCTTTGGTTACCTCCGACACCAGCACTTGCGGGTCCAATTCGTCCCTTGTTACCTTAAACATGATCGCTGCCTCCGCTTACAGGCGGCACAAAGGCTACCTCATCGTGTTCCTTGAGCGCGTGGCTGCGCTCCACGTACTGCGAATTAACCGCTGTCATCAGAAATCCCCCGTAGGGAGCAAGGTCGGGATACTCTTCTTCCAATATCTTCATCACGCTACTGACGGTCGATCCCTCT
>SHYC01000124.1 GCA_009693005.1 Dehalococcoidia bacterium
ACCAGAGTGGAGATCCACAAAAAGACTGGATCCGCTTTAGGGGGGCAGGTCACTGGCTCACTATGACTGCCTCCATGGGTGACTTCACCCGCCTGGAGCAGCCTCCCGACTCTCTCTTATTTCAGCCCCGAAAACAGTCCCACTTTCGCCGACGACGCACAGGCACCCTGGACATCGGCTGCGGTCTGCTATAGAGTGCCCGCGCAATCACACGCTGTGTGCCGAAGCTTGGCATTGGCCCGTCGGAGAAGCATGCGCCCATCTGTCCAGGCGAGTGCCGAGTGGGCCAGGCGACGTAGGAGGCTATGTAGATGATCTGGAATCGTCAATTCAAGAAGTGCCTCGTGCTGGTCGGCGTCGCCGGCCTCGCCGTGGGCCTGACGGCCTGCGGCGGTGAAGCGGCGCCCGTAGCGACGCAGGCGCCGGTCATACAGACCGTCGTGGTCGAGAAGATCGTCCAGCAGACGGTCGTCGTCGAGAAGCCGGTCGAGAAAGTCGTCCAGCAGACTGTCGTGGTCGTGCAGACGGCGACCCCGACAGCGCCGCCTGCGGCAAAGCCGACGGCGGCGCCCGCCCCCGCGCCCCAGCCCAAGAACCCCGCAGGAACTATCGTCTTGCGTATGCCCAGTCTCGGTGCTCAGCCTGGCACAAATACCATACAAGGGGAATCATTCGCACCCGAATGGGGTCTCGGAGAGCGACTTTTCACTTGGAGGTTTAGAGAAGACGGCAGCATTGACTACGAAGTCCCTCAGATAGCTGTCAGTTGGCAGGTGGCCTCTGATCTCAGCAAGGCGACTGTGCAGATTCGTAAAGGAGTGCTGTTCCACAAAGGGTGGGGAGAGTTAACCGCTGATGATGTGGCCTTCAGCTTCAACTTGGCCAACCCGTCAATCACTCCTTACGCTATAGGCACTAGTGCCTCTGTGTACGCCTCGCTGTTTGGTAAGAATCCTGTCAAGGCGCTGGATCGTTATACGGTCGAGTTGCCTTTCTTAAAATATGACGTTACTTGGATGGGTATGGTGTTAAGCACAGGGGGCCGTCCGGGCGCACTGATGCTGAGTAAGAGAGTGTTTGATGAGAAGGGTGAAGAATGGATGAAGGAAAACACCGTCGTCACTGGTCCCTTGCAAGTGGGCAGTTGGGCCACGGCGGATCGGGCGGTGCTGACCCCCTTCCTCGAGCACTGGTCGATAAAGGCCCAGTTCAAGCAGATTGTCGTTCAGGCCATCCCAGAGGAGTCAAGCGCGCTGGCAGCCATGCAAACTGGGGAAGTCGATGCGGGATTTATGTCTATCCGCAGTGTCCAGCAATTAGTAGCCTCAGGTTTCAAGGCGGTCCCGACCGGCAACGCCATTCAGGCGTCGCTGTACTTCTCTGGCAACAACTGGGAGACACGCCATGCGCTTACTGGCGCGCCTCTGGATATCGCTGCAATGGGTGTCTTTGCAAATGACTTGCCATGGATCGGCAATCCGAACACGCCTAATGACGCTAACAACCCAAAGGGTATGAATGATATGGAGCAGGCCCGTTTGGTTCGCTGGGCGCTAGCCATGTCCATAGACCGGAGTACCATTATCAAGAAGCTTACGGATGGTCTGGCGCAACCGAATTACGTTGCGTACATCGATCCGAAGAGCGAATATTGGCAACAGAAATGGTTCGTCCCCTACGACCCCGCTTTGGCGGCGGAGTATTTGGACAAAGCTGGCTTTCCGAAAGGTAAGGGCGGAGTACGCTTCATAATGCCCATCTACTCAGATATTACTAATCCACTCGTCATGGAAACCGCTGACGCTGTGAGTGGATATTTTAGCGCAGTAGGGGTCGAAACACCGGTACTCAAGTATCCGTATTCTGTACATCGGCCCAGCGTAGTGGGTCGCACGAGTGTCACGCCAATCCTGTACCACGACGACGATGGCAACTCCATCTACCCTCACGACAAGCCCAAGGGCTTGGTAAACAGCAGCCTCACTCGGGGTGGCTACTGTGTCTGCTATGAAGCCGCCGAACTTGCCGACAACTACCTGAAAGCAGCGGCTGAACCCGACAGGAAAAAGAGGATCGTGTTGGCGGATCAGTTTATCGATTTTGTCCATTACTGGGCGCTGCAGCCGGGAGTGCTCGCGGAACCTGTCTTCGGTACTTACAACCCCAACTCGATCAAGGAATGGAAGATTCAACCGGCGGCTAAGAATATCTCGGCTTTCTACGCGATCATCCCTACTCGGTGACTTAAGTACGAATCCCGCCCCACCCACCGTAGAACAGGGAGGTGGGGCGGGATTCGATAACCCCACGCAAGATGCAGAGATTCATAGCACGGCGCCTTGTCTTTGCCCTACTCTCGTTTTTAGCCGCCACCTTTATTGTGTTCGGGATGTCTAGGCTGGCCGGGGACCCTCTCCTGATATTCGCGCAGCCAGGCGGCTATGGCATGACTGAAGAGCGACGAGCAGAACTCACGAAGTACCTGAACCTGGACAAGCCTTTCGTTATCCAGTACTTCTTGTGGGCGGGGAATGCGTTCCACGGCGATCTAGGCCGATCCCTTGTGCTTCAATATCCAGTGACCAAGATGATCAAGCAAAGGATCGGGGCCACCGCTCAACTGGCCTTAGCGGCCTGGCTTTTCGCCGCCCTGACGGGCGTTACGCTTGGGGTCTATTCCGCGGTGAACCGTGGGGGGTTCTGGGACTACGTTGGAAGGGCGATCGCTCTTTTCGGCCAAGCCCTGCCGCAGTTCTGGGTTGGAATAATGGGTATCGTTATCTTTGCGGTGACATTGGACTGGCTACCAGCCCAAGGCCGCGGCTACCCTGATGCCTCTCTTTGGACACAACTCAAGCATTTTGTCCTACCTACGGTCACCGTGGGCTGGGCTGGCTCTGCCACCTATCTGAGGTTGACGCGGTCGGCGATGCTGGAGGTTTTGGACTCAGAGTACATCAAGTTAGCCCGGATCAAGGGCGTAGCCGAGTGGAAAGTTGTTTGGAAGCATGCCTTTAGAAACGCATTTATCGCCCCTATTACGTATTCAACCCTTTTTCTGGCCAGCTTCATTACCGGCGCGACAGTGGTGGAGCTGGTGTTCTCATGGCCAGGAATCGGAAGGCTGGCTCTGGCCGCGGTATTCGATAACGATTATGCGATATTGACTGGGATAGTGCTGGTGTTCGCTATTGCCTACATCGTCTTAAGCTTTCTAGCAGACATCCTTTACGCTGCCTTAGACCCGAGGATCCGATATACCTAGGCCGGACTTCCACGGGACTTGAGGCAACTTGGATTGTAATCCCCGGAATCGTCGGGTGAAATCTTGGTACGGCCACGTCTGGGGTCCACAAGAGCGTCGCCGAACTCGAAGAGGCGATAATGGACTACGTCGACTCAGTCAACGCCAACCCAAAGCCCTTCATTTGGACCAGCACTGCCGACCAGATATTCGCTCGGCTCGCCAAACTAAGAGCGCCTACTTCGGGGACGGGACACTAGCAGGCTGATGAAAAAGTCGAACGGGCCCTCGTTTCAGGCCAGTTGAGGGCCACTGTTGAGATTGAAGCGATCCTTGTTCTTGGCGGTTGTTCGCCGGCCAATGCCTCTATCAGCAGCCTGCTAGACATATGAAGCCGGGGTTTGAATCGTCGCCACTACTAAGAAGCGCGTGGCCCGCTTGACTGCAGTACTGCATCTGGTGGAGGTTGTAGCCAACCGGAAGCATGTATGAAGCATGTATTACAAAGTAGAACCTACTGTTGGGACCGCTTCCAGGAGATCGGTGAAACGTGGCTGGCAACGTTATCCTCAGAAGGATCAGCCGTACCGTACTGTCGGCTATCGTGATTCCAGGCAAGGCCTGGTACGCCGTGCGCCGATGGCCTATCATCCCGGCCATAGTATTGTTGACTATGGCCGGTACCGCAATAACGGCCCCTCTGATAGCGCCTCATGACCCTATTCAGCAAGACTTGTCATTCAGGAATGCGCCACCGATCTGGTATTCGGGAGGGACGAGCGAGCACATATTCGGAGCAGACCATGTCGGAAGGGATATCCTGAGCCGGCTCATTTGGGGAGCTCGGATTTCTCTCATGGTCATAGCCGTGGCGGTTATGAGCGGCCTATTGGTCGGCGTTACGCTCGGGCTGGTCGCTGGCTACCTCGGAGGTCTCGTAGACGAACTGATTATGCGATCAGTCGACGTGTGGTTCGCTCTGCCTTTCATCCTGATCGCATTGGTTGCCGTGGTTGTGTTCGGAGCGAGCCTCCAGTTGGTCATAGCGCTTTTGGCTCTTTCGAGCTGGGCGAGGTTGGTTCGCTTCGTAAGAGGTGAAGCTCTTTCGTTGAAGGAGCGGGACTACGTAGCGCTGGCTAAGATTTCGGGGGCTTCCGGCATTCGGATTATGATCAGGCACATCCTGCCGGGCGTCATGAATACCGTTATCGTTGTAGCTACTCTACAAGTTGGGCAACTGGTACTGGCCGAAGCCACTCTCAGTTTCATCGGCGCCGGCATTCCTTCGCCAACCCCGGCGTGGGGCGTTATGGTATCCGACGCGCGGAATTATGTGAGCACAGCCTGGTGGACCGCGTTCTTCCCGGGAGCGGCCATCTTCCTCGTGGTGATGTCTATAAATTTCCTGGGAGACTGGATGCGTGATCACTTCGATCCCCGACTAAGGCAGCTGCATTAACGATGGAGGTGCTGAAATGGCATTGAATATGGATGCGAACGAAGGCGGCTTGTTCTACCGGAGGCTGGGGATAAAGCGCGTGATCAACGCATCGGTCTGGGCTACCGGACTGGGCGGCAGCATCAGTTCTCCCGCCGTATTGAAAGCGGTGGATGACGCGTCTCGCTGGTTTGTTGATATGGATGAGTTGAACCGGAAGGCAGGTGAGGTGATTGCCAGACACACCGGGGCGGAGGCCGGCCTTGTCACCGCGGGCGCAGCCGCGGGGATGCTTCTGGAGGCTGCGGCTTGCATGGCAGGATCCGATCCGGCCAAAGTTCACCGCTTGCCTGACACCACTGGCATGAAAAACGAGATAGTGATTCAGTGGGCTCATCGTGTTAATTACGAGCACAGTTTCCGCGCCGCCGGGGCCAAGCTAGTGCAGATAGGTAATATCAACGGCGCTGAGCATTGGCAACTCGAGGATGCCATCACTGAGAATACCGCTGCGGTAGCGCACATCTTCGCTCGCAGCCAGCACAGGGCACTGCCTTTTCCCAAGGTAGTTGAGATCGCGCACCGCCGGGGGGTTCCCGTGATCGTCGACGCGTCGGGGATGCTGCCCCCGCCGGAGAATCTGCGCAGGTACATAGAGATGGGCGCGGACATGGTCGCCTTCAGCGGCGGCAAGGGCCTACGCGGGCTTCAGTCCACTGGCATCCTCTGTGGCCGCAGGAACCTCATTGAGGCCGCCTACGCAAATAGCTCACCTAATAGCGACGCCATCGGCAGGGCTGCCAAGGTTTCCAAGGAGGAGATAGCCGGGCTTATCACTGCGTTAGAGCTATTCGTGCAGACGGATCACCGAGCGGTCTTGGCTAGTTGGCGAGACCGGTGTCAATACATAGTCGCTGCGTTGCAGGACATACCAGGGTTGAGGGCAGAAGTCGCCGAGGCGACCCCAGAGCTAGAGGAGTTCTATTCCACGTCTCCCAGAGCCCTAGTGTCCTTCGAGAAGTCTTGGCGGGGACCTACCTTGGAGGAGGTCTCCACACAGCTAAGAGACGGTGATCCTTCTATTCGAGTAGCGTCTAAAGAGGTACCGGGCACCATTGTCATATTCGTCGCCACGCTGCAGGATGGGGAGGAGGAGATGGTAGCCGGTCGTCTGAGGCAAATACTCACAACGCATAGTGGGCACTCACGCTGATTTCATACTGCAGGAGAATCCCTCTGAGAAGGTCATTCCCAGTTGTCCTACTGACCTGCCCCCAGTAGCGGTACCGGCGATTATGTGGGTGCAGCCGCGCACGCAGGGGCCGGCATGACAGCTGATGGCGCGGGCGGCCGCGGTGTGCACTATTCTCCCATTGTGTGTAGGTACATCGGAACATCCGGAAAGCTCGTGACCTGTCCGTCACCCTGCGCCCACCCTCA
>SHYC01000125.1 GCA_009693005.1 Dehalococcoidia bacterium
GTCTTGGCTCATGATGGAGCCTACGCGTGGGCGTGTGTCGGTGTGCGGGTCATAGCCTGCCTCCTGGTGTATTATTTCTCTGTGGAGAGATGCGTTAATTATTGAGCGCGAAAAAGGCCCCTGTCAATAGGCAGGGGCCTTAATCTTTTTGGTGCAGGGCTGGGTAGGCTTCTAGAGGTCTCTCCACAAAGAATTCCAGGAGTTTCCCAGCCGGTTTCTGCCAATATTATACCACTTGGGGCGTGCTTGTTGGTCGCCTTTTGTGGGTGAATTGGCTGGGGACCGAGGATTCGAACCTCGCCATACGGATTCAGAGTCCGCTGTCCTACCGCTAGACGAGTCCCCAGCGTCTCAATCTATTTTAACAATGCGAGCTGACTTCTGCAAACCATGAAATTCAACGTGACTGTTCAGATTCGCGGAGGCGACCACGCCCTGCCCCGCGACCATCACCCCCTATCCCCATCTTCCTGGACTGGCAAGAGGCAGGAGGTTAGTTTTTCGAGGGGACACCCCTCAGACTCCCTTGCAAACGGGCTGCCGCCCTTCTACACTTCCCGCGGCTACGACGCGCTTATGCGGATTTGCCCTCCAGAGTGAACAGTTACAAATCAACCTGCTGGCTCTAGTACCCTTTTTCCTTATCGTACACGTTTGTCATAGGCTCGCCGCTCAGGTAACACAGCAGGTTCTGACAGAACAGGTCCACAGAGGCGTCCGTCGTGTCTCCAGCCCCTGCGGAGACATGAGGGGTTATTATGACGTTTGGCAAGTCCCATAACTCGCTGGTGGATGGAAGCGGCTCCGCCGAAAAAACGTCGAGTGCGGCGCCCATTATCCTTTTCGCTTTCAAGGCTGCGATCAGCCCGTCCTCATCTATGACTGCTCCCCTGGAGATGTTAATGAGATTCGCTGTGGGCTTCATGGAGTTTAGCTCCCTCTCCCCGATCATGTTTCTGGTCTCAGCCGTATGAGGCACGGACATGACGACGAAATCGCTTTGGGCGAGTAATTCCAATAAGTCGGAACTGGGGAACATCTCGTCCACGCCGTCCACATCTCGCTCCCTGCGCAAAGCGGAACGTCTGGTAGCTGCAACTTTCATTCCCAGAGCTTTGGCAAGGCGAGCTACATCGCCGCCGATGGCTCCCAGACCCACCACCCCAAGCGTCTGCCCTCTCAATAGCCTGCTGGCCCCTGCACCACGTCCCCATACCCTATTCGACTGGTCGCGGAAACGCTGCTGCATGTTCCTGTTGAGGGTCATCGCCGCCCAGATTACGTACTCGGCTATCGCCTGGCTGCGTAATCCTCTGCCGGTGGTCATGATGACGTCGCGGTCCAGGACTCCGCTGGACGCGAACTGGTCCACACCAGCAGACACCGCCTGAATCCATTTCAGGTTTGGCGATTTGACTGCGCCCAGCCGGGATAAGATATTGGGAAATGGCAAAGCCGGAGCAAAGACCACCTCTGCTCCGGCGAACATCCTGTCTATCTCCTCAGATATCCCGGTGAGGTCTGGCTCTGAATTTGGAGAGCGCTCTCTAAGCATGTAGCGCTCGGTAGAGAGCAGCTCGGCGGCGTAGCTCAGGGCTACTCTAGGACTAAGGTTGTTAATCTTGGACACCAGATCAGAGGGTAGCACCTGGGCTATTACTACTGATACCTCGTCTTTAGGCTCCATCATCGGTGTACTAGCCTTCTTGTCATAGAGAATTTTACGCGACGCGCTCCTTATCCAAAAACAGGTGCTCGTAAACCAGACCGGCAATTAACGCACCGACGATCGGTCCAATCCAATAGACATAGTGGTAATCAAACAACCCCATAGGAACTGCCGTACCGAAAGAACGGGCGGGGTTCATGGCAGCGCCGGTTAAGGGGCCGCCAGCCAAGATATCCATGGTAATCGTAAGTCCTATTCCGAGGCCAGCCAGCTGCCTTGCCCCTTTTGGGTCAACCGCGGTGCCAAATATAACCAGCACCAGGAAAAAGGTTAGCACTGTTTCTATCAGGATGCCAGTGATGACGCTGGTCCCAGGGGCCAGGGCCGGATTCCCAAGCTGCACCGCCGCGATGGCGTTCGCGGGAAACAAAGATACTAAGAAGAGGCCCGCAACGACCGCAGCAGCCAACTGGGTTGCTATGTAGATTATCCCAAGCGGCAGCTTTATGTGCTTCGTCGCTAACATGGCGATAGTCACCGCCGGGTTGAAATGTCCTCCTGAAATATGCCCCATCGCCGATATCGAGAGTCCGATCGCCAATCCATGTGCCATCGCTATTCCCAACACTCCGATGGCGCCATGGGTCACCTCATTGACTATTATAGAGCCGGCGCCCATGAAGATAAGGCAAAAAGTGCCGATGAACTCCGCCACGGCAGGCTTAAACCATCCGTTCACACATGTCCTCCTTCCTTCAGGCCCGTAAAGGTCTAGTGGCGCTTTGTCGCCGCAGCCATGGTCATGTAAACTACGCTGCTATCACAGACAAGAGCACGACCATCCTCAGGCGGCCTCTGCAAGATCTTTTTCATTCTTGTACTTAAACTGAATAGACCTACAAGATGTTACGCCGCGCACGGTAAGACGAGCGCATTACGTCTCCGAACGCCTGCTATGCCTCAGGGAGCGGAAGGGGGATACGCGATCTCGTAATGCTTTCATTTTGCCATTAGGCCACTTTAATCCTGTCCTATTCGCTATGAAACTTGTAATAGTCTGTCAGCTTCTTTATGGCCAGAGCAGCCCGCTCGAAAGATGGATAAGATGGTATGCCGTGTTCTCGGAACCTTACCTCCAAATCGTGTACTGCCTGCGCCTGGTCAGGAGGAAAGTTAGTCCCCATGGCAAGTGTGAGTGGCTTGTTGGACTTCTCCTTGAACTCCAGAAGTGTGGCTATGGTCTCCTCCATGCGCTGAGGGTTTCGCAGGCTCATGACGAAGGACATTTGCATCACCACCGCGTCGATGTTCTGGTCCTCAGCAAGAATATCCATGATAGCGATAAACTCTCTGCGGTTCTGGCCCATGTCAATAGGGTTATTGAAGCTGCTGCCGATAAGAACGAAGAAGGAGGCTATCTTCTCATAAGAGCTTTTACTCAGCAACGGCACGTCCAGGCCCGCGTCCGCGAAGGCGTCTGCTATGGCCACAGACTGACCTCCCGCCCCGCCGGTCAACGCCATTCGGGTGCCTGTGAAGGGGCCGATATGAATAAGTCCTTTTGCCACATCAATCAGCTGCTCAAGATTGGACGCCTGTATTACTCCGCACTGCCGCATCGCGGCATCCCAAAGGGCGCTGTCCACGGCGAGAGAGCCGGTGTGTGAACTGGTCATTCTGGCTCCGACGCCGGTGCGTCCGCCCTTCCATATTATCACCGGCTTTTTCTTCGCCACTTCCTTCAGGGTATCGAAAAACGGACGCCAGCGCGGCACTCCCTCTATATATGCGCCGATAATCTTGGTGTCTTCGTCCTGGGCAAAGTATTCCAGGAAATCAGCCGCGTCCAGAACGTAGCCATTTCCAAAGCTGACGACCTTGGTGGCATACACGCCGTTCAGATAGCCACTCTGCACAAATCCACCGGCGTTGGAGCCGCTTTGTGAGATAAAGCCCACTGGTCCTTTAGCATCGGTGTACTGCTCGGGCCCGAAGCGCAGTCCAACCGACGGGTTAAAGATGCCCATACAGTTGGGTCCGATGAGATTCAAGTTCGCAGCCTTCGCCATCTCTGTAATGTCACCGGAGAGGCGAATACCATCCTCGGTTTGGGTCTCGGCAAAGCCGGAGGTATATAGGGTCACCGCCGCAACATCATTTTTGATGCAGTCCGCCACTATCCTGGGGCTAATGCCCCGCGGCACAGCACAAATGACGTAGTCTATAGGCTCGTGTATCTCTGCTAGACCTGAGAAGTTCTTGATACCCATTTCTTCTATGCCGGGGATTTCGTTCGGGTCAATCTGGACAGAATAACAGTTACCCTTTAGTGTGCTGACAGCCCTAAGGAAGCTGTAATCATTTTCCTTTTTGGCTCCAACCACAACTACACACTTGGGAGTGAAGGCTCGGTTCAGCTTTTCAAGACGGCTTGTTTCCACTTCTACCTCCTTTGAAAAATCGCTATGTTCTGACTTGAGACCAATGAAATTGCGTTCCCATGGTACAATAAACTTGCCTTTATAGAAAGTAGGTCAAGCCGTCAGACCAGTTCCAGGTCCGCGCCGTGCCGCAGGGTACGGATAGCCATAGTTTTAGGAAGAGCAAGGAGCCTCAAGAAGCCGGCCTCTCCCAGCCTGGGCCCTTCGTCCAGACTGATGAGAGCCTTAAACCAGTTTTGCCCCTGGGACTCTAATGTGATCCCCATCACACTGTATATCGACCTGGTATCGCTCTCGTCTAAATCCACCAGCGCAAAATTGAAGGGCCTTTCAGCTAGATCCGTCAGCAGACCTATGCTTCCGCCGGAGGCGGCGGTCCGCCGAGACGAGGTGCCCCTGGCTCCGCCAGCTTCGAAAGATACAGATGCCAGAACCTCCTTGGGAACTCCAGCACTGTAGAGATTGTCAATCAAAAGGTCACACAAGGGCTGGCAGCCCGGGCTGGATGCCACCAGAACTCCATTACCGGCAAGCAGTGCCCCAAAGACCATCCCAGCAAACATAGCAGGCTCTGTGGCATCATTCGCCGCCACGATTCCTATGCCTCTGGGAGTCTCCCAGGAGGTGAAGTTCTTCTGCCCTGGGACCTCCAGCGTCGGCTGAGGGCGGTCTATCTCCGAGACGGTATCCAACACTTTGTTCAGGGTAGAGATCAGGCGCTCTATCTGCGTCTCCGCGGCGGCTTCTCTGACGCCGATGGCCTCTCTCAGTCTGTACCCGTTTTCTTCCGCCAGCCGGGAGACAGCTTCCCTTAAACAGGCCAGCCTGACAGCCGGGGGCACGACATCCCAGGGTCTGGGCATATCTACGTTCGGGGGTGTTTGATGACCATCGCCGGAATTCAGACGGCGGTGCCGGCGCTCACCCTTATCTTTCCTGGTAACGAAGGCGCTAAGATAATCTCCGCCTCCGGCCTTTGGGCCTGTGCCTGATAGCCGGAAGCCTCCAAATGGCTCGATACCCGGCCTGGCGCCGGTGATATCGCGGTTGACGTATATATTGCCGGCCTTTATAGCTGCCGCCATATTCTTCACAGTGCTGGGGCTCCTGGAGAAAATACCGGCTGTAAGCGCATAGCTAGTGCTGTTGACCATAGATATGACCTGCTCGTCATCGTCAAATGGCGTTATGGTGAGAATGGGTCCGAATATCTCCTCGGAGGCGATGGACGCGGCCGCTAACTGAGATGGGTCAAGCTCAACAATGAGTGGGCCGATACACCAGGGACTGGGATAAGGACCCTGGGTATTGTCCAATAAGACTCTCCCCTCTGAACGCGCTTTCTCCGCGTAACGTAATATCTCATCCTTCGCGCTTTCAGATATCACCGGATTGATGAAAGTTCCCCGGTCCTCCGCCACCCCTACAGGCAGGCTTCTGGCCCCATCAATGAGCCGCTGCTTTATTCTGTCGTATATGTCGCTATGGATAAACACTCTCGAGCAGGCAGAGCACTTCTGGTTGGCATGTCCAAAGCTAGAGGTGAGAACAGCACGCACTACCTCGTCGGGGTCGGCGTCGGGGAAGACCACGATCGCGTTCTTCCCACCCATCTCCGACACCACCCGTTTTACGCCCCCCTTGGTCAACTGTACTTTCGATGCATGTTCATAGATCCAGACGCCGGTATTCTTAGAACCTGTAAAGGCCACCATGTCCACATCCGGACTTTCCACCAGCGCAGCCCCTATCTTGCTCCCCGGACCGGGAAGGTGAATAAGTGCATCTAGAGGAATCCCGGCCCGGTGCGTATTGCGTCAAATGAAACTGTTACCGAAATAGAGGTGTTGCGTCAAACTAGGTGTTACCGAGAGTTTCGTTGATATCCTCGTCTATGGCAGCAGGCACAGAGTCCCAGCGTTGAGCGTGCTCCGACTCCGACAGCCTCCACAAGGCCTCCAGGGCCTGCTCTATCCTGGACCGGAGAAGAGCAGGGTTAATGCTCAG
>SHYC01000126.1 GCA_009693005.1 Dehalococcoidia bacterium
GGGGATGTCTTTGTTGAGAGCCAGCCGGACAAGCGGAAACTCCAACGCGTCCCTCTCCTCATCTACGGCCAGACCTGCGTCCGCGTCCGGCTTTTCTTGGTAGCGTGAAGGGTGTATATCGGCCCCGGCTATCAGGTAGAGTCCGGCTACAGAGTTTATCAGGACCTCCGGGTCATGTCTATCCGATGGTCGTACCACGAGGCACCGGCCGCCGGCCTCCTCGATGGCGCTGATGTACGGCCCAAGTCCGCGCTCGCTTGCGGCTTCCGGAACAGGCAAGGCTATAAGAGGGCTTTCTTTACCGGACACGGTTAACTTACCTCCTGCGATGCTTGTTTTATAGATGCATGTTATCAGATATTGAAATCGACAATTGGGTGTGTCCAGAGTGGGCACATCCCCCTTCGACAAAGCTCAGGACATGCTTTGGCAGGGGGTATGGGGGATGTGCCCCCAATAAATCTTACTATGTGATAAGGCGTCTGCGCATGGAGTTCTGGGCCAACGTAAAGAACACAATAGTAACTATTAGTATCCATACTACATCTATCAGCAAGGTAGGGTGCCAAACACCAGTGAACAACGCTCTGGTTATTGCTACGGAATGGGTCAGTGGCAGGAACCAGGCAAGCGTTTGTGCCCACTGCGGCATTCCAGCGATGGGAAAGAAGACGTCGCTGAACATAGACATTGGCGCCAAAAACAGGGAAAAGAAATAGTTCATGGAATAAAAGGATGTAGAGAAGGAGACAAAAGTGACTGCGATAGAGGCGAACATCAGCCCCTAAAGCAGGACAGCCGCCGGAACAAGCACGGCCCAGGGCGATAGGCCCACTCCAAACAGCAGTGTGGCAGACAATACCACTAGACAACTCATGATTGATCTGGTGGTCCCCCACAATACCTCGCCGGCTATTACGTCCTCAATGCTGACCGGTGTGGCTATAATGGCGTCGAAGGTCTTCTGCTCGTTCATGCGGACATAGGTGCCCCAGCTGCATTCGCCGCCAGCGGCCCACATAGCGTAGGACGCGAGGACCCCCGGAGCGATAAACTCAAGATAGCGGGTTCCTCCTAGGGCAACATACCCTCCCAGGCCAAATCCCATGACCGCGAGGATAAATAAAGGCTCTACTACTGTAAAAGGGAGTTCACCACGCCACACGGAGCGAAAGACGTCCCGATTGCGGCGCCATACGCTTAAAGCCCTATGAGACACGATGGGTAAAGTCATTGCTCTTGTAATAAGGTCCTTCCTGTGAGTCGCAAAAACACATCTTCGAGCGTTGTTGGACGGTAGAGCACTGCGTCAGAGTGTTCCCTGAGCTCGCTTCGGATAGCCTCCAGGTCGTTGCCTAAAATATACACGGTGTCCTCCACGCGTTGAATAAAAGCTGAGGCTGCTTCCGCCTTCTCTAAAATGCCATCGACGCCGGTCCGGCTCACGTCTATCTCCAGCGCCTCACGGCCGGCGTAACGGGGCACTAATTCCGCCGGCCTTCCCTCTGCGATGACTTCTCCATTATTGAGAATGATTAGCCGGTCGCACAGGCGGTAGGCCTCATCCATATAATGGGAGGATATAAGCACGGTTATGCCCTGTGATTTTAACTGGCGCAGGCGTCCCCAGATGAAATGCCGCGCCTGCGGGTCCAGTCCGGTGGTAGGCTCGTCCAGCACCAGGACTGTCGGGTTATTTATCAGCCCTCTAGCCAGTATGAGCCTTCGCTTCATGCCCCCGGATAGGGTATTTATCCTCGATTGCTTCTTCTCGGAGAGCTGAAAAATCTCCAGGAGGGACTCGGCCCTTTCTTGGGCTACTCTGGAAGATATGTCGAAATACCTTGCGTGAACGATGAGATTTTGCAGTACGGTGAGGTCTGGGTCGAGGTTGTTCTCTTGCGGGACAACGCCGATGATGGCCTTTATCTCTCTTTGGTGTATCCCAACGTCTGTGCCGGATATTTTCAGCGTGCCGGAGGTCAGGGGTGAGACGCAGCAGAGCATGCGCATGATGGTGGTCTTGCCGGCCCCGTTTGGCCCCAAAAGTCCGAAGCACTCCCCCTTGTCGATGGAGAAGCTCACGCCTCGGACCGCGGGGTAGTCCTTGTAGCGTTTTACGACGTCCCTGGCTTCGATGATCGTATTCACCAGTCCAATGCTACCAGAGGATGATGCGCGGTGGCAAAGAAGGTGGTCGTCGGGTACTTACTTTCCATGGAATCCGGCATAAGGGTTGCGACCTGTACCTACGAAGGATGCGAAGAACGTTTGGCGGCCAACCGAGGGACACCCAGGCGTTGCCCTCACTCCCCGTCCGTTGGGTTATTTCGAATCTCTCGCCGTCGGTTGATCATACCCCCCATCCTAACCTTCCCCCGCAAGGGGGGAAGGGACAAAACGTGCGCGCCTACGCGGGAACCGTCGGTAGGGGCAGACCTGCGCGTCTCGTGGCCTATACTTCCATCCGCCGTGCTATGCTCCTCTCCCCCCTTGCGGGGGAGAATCAAAGAGGGGGGTGTTGCCAGGGACACCCCCAGACCCCCTCCTAAGGGCTGTTCCCTCCGGACTCCCCTTTTTGGAGGGAATGCATAGGGGGATTCGCCTCCGAAATGTATAATGCTATTTTCCGAAATAATTTCTAGCTGATCGACACCCATCCCTTGTTCTCCGAGGCTTTCTCCATGCTGTCCAGCAGCAGATGGCGGCGCAGGGCTTCCTGAAAGTTTGGCTCCGGCTCGTGCCCCTTTACTATTGCGGTCGCGAGGCTGGAAAGCATCTGGCCCACGTTCAGCGGAGCGCCGTCCGGAACATCCGCGGGGACCCATCGCAGTCTTGAAGGTATGACAATCTCCTCAGGGCTCGTGCCGTCAGCGCGGGCGCCTCTTAGAATAGGGTCTACAAACTGGACCATCTGGTTGGAGGTAGCGATAAGCGTACCCTCGGTGCCGTACACCTCCATTTTGAAGGCGCTGCCGTGCCAGGGTATGCTGGCAATGTGGACCGAAGCCACCGCGCCGTTTACGAGCCTTCCGGTTATGGACACGTCGTCCGGCGCAGTGACGTCTACGTACCCTTCTGTGTCCGTAAGCTTCAACTGCTTTACTTGTGTGCTTACCATGGCTGCCAGCTCGGAAAAGTCGCCGACGCACCAGCAGAACAGGTCAATAGCATGGCCGGTAGCGACATTAAGGGTGCCGACGCCACCCTCCTTTTTAGCTCCCCATGCGCCTCTGGATGGTCTGGGTCTCATGTTGCCGGGAAGGAACTGGGTCATATCGCAGGAAAGTATCCGGCCTATGTAGCCTTCCTCTATCAGCTCCTTCATTCTGATCACACTGGCGGAGCCGCGAGCTTGGAGGCCGATCATGGTCTTAACGCCTTTCTGTTTGGCGAGGTCCGCCAGCTCCCGGGTCTGGGCTGAGTTGACTCCGAGAGGCCATTCACAATACACGTGCTTGCCCGCAGTGAGCGCGGCCTTGACTATTTCGTAGTGACTGGGCGCTCGGATACATGCGTCCACGACATCTATGTCAGGGTCTTCCACTAACTGATGGTAGTCCCAATAGGCCTTTGCCGCGCCGTAGTGTGCGGCGGAGGCCTCCGCGGTCTCCTTACTGGTGGTGCACACCGCTGCTAGCGTATATTGCGGCAGCGCTTTAATTGCCGGTAGATGAGCTCTCATACCCCAGCCGTACCTGGGACTGGCGCCTATAATTCCGAGTCGCAACTTGTCTTCAGCCATTTCAACACCTTATCTTCTACGTTTTATAACAAGATACTTCCATTGGTAATTAACAAGCCAAATGCTACAGGTGGTGCAATGGCGATGGTGCGTGTTTCAATACGTCCAAAGGTTCGCAGAATCGGCCAGACCTCAGACTTCAATGTCATGAGATGGGGAAGGGACAGTGCCTGCTAAGTCGCCGATGATAATCAAGAGGCTCGCGCTACTGAAAGCCCAGCATTCGTTCGATATATGGCGACCCGCCGTCCACCCTTAGTCTTGGCAAACTGAAGACCGAGGCTGGCTCGTGGACCCTTCCATACCGCGTGCTGAAAGCTAACTGGTAGCCGGCCGCGTTAACTGCTGCCTCCACAATGCTATTAGACCTTCCTGCGGGATAGCAGAATGCATTCACCTTTATGCCCAGAGTCTGTTCGAGGACCTCTTTGCTTGCCACAAGCTGTCTTGTAAGGAGATCGCTGCGCTTCGCGGTCATATTATCGTGGTCTAGGCCATGGCTCTCTATCGATACCAGTCCGCTTTGTACGATATCGTGGAGCATCGGCCACGAAACATAGTTCGGCTTTCCTACGAGGTTGGTCACGACAAACAGGGTGGCTTTCAAGTTATATTTTTTCAATATCGGCAGGGCGGCAGTGTAGAAGTCCTGGTAGCCGTCATCAAAGGTCAGCAGAATCGGCTTGGCCGGCAGCTCCTGTCTCCCTCTGATGCCCTCTATTAGATGAGTAGGGGTGATGGTGTTGTAGCCTTTTTTCGCCAGGTAAGCAGCGTGTTTTTCGAAGTCCTCCGGTGAGACAGAAAGAGACAGGCCAAGCGTATCATTTGGCGTGGGGTTGACCCGAATGTAGTGGTACATAAGGACTGGAACGTTTACCGCGCGCTCGTTTTTCGCAAGGAGTTCAACCCTCTCCAGCGATGAAGTTAAAGGTGGGGAATAGATCGCTTCTTCAACATTAGACCCCTCGACCGCAGCCGCAGGCAACCCTGTCACCGTGGGCGACTGCGCCACCTCGACAAAAGCCAGCGCCAATAAGACAGGGAGGCACAACCCCGCTGCGGCTCTAACGGCGGCGGAGATGAAGGGACTCTTAACGTGCACTTCCATATTTAGCCCTGCCTTTCCAGTCTAGGCATAAGGTCCCTTTGCAAGGATTATCGCCAAAACGAGGGACAAGACCATGAGAGCCCCTATATAGTAGGTCTTTTGGGTGCTTGTATTCGTCTCACGTCCTGTAACCCAGAACCAGTGATGCAGATGTCCTGTACGGTTGAGATCGCCGGCCTGATCGACAACGCTGTGTAGAAACAGTCCCGTCAAAAGGCCGGCAGTAAGGGTATTGGGAAACTGAACAGCTGTATACAGCGCCGCCACGGCCAGACATAACTGAAAAGCTACAGAATGCATGGGAAGCCGGCGGAAGTCCCTTCGGTGAGCCACCATGTAGTCTAAGGCAGTGGCGTAGGAGCCGGAAGACAGACGGCCCCGAATCTCTCTTGATACCAGCTCGTTTGGCGCGACAACAAAAATGAACAGCCAGTGGTCGATATCGAGTAAGAGAGAGCCTATCACAATACCCGTTAACAGGCGCAGGTCTATTGGGCCGGCGATAGCCGTGATGCCCAGCACAACGAATATTGCAGGCGCAAGATGAAAAACTATTGACTTCATGAAACGGACCATAAACCACATCCCTATACTCAGCAAGCGTATTTGCTAGCGTACTATAAACAACGGGAAAACTCTAGCAGATATTTCTAAACGCGCCTTTACAAATATATTATCGTAAGAAAAAAGGAGAGCTATCTTCTAAGCCTCGGGTCAAGGGCGTCTCTTAGCCCATCGCCGATTATGTACAGGCATAAGACGGTCAAAGTTATGCACGCGCCGGGAGGGACTACCAGCCTGCCTGCTTTAAAAATGTAGGCGCCGGCATTGGTAAGCATATTCCCCCAGCTTGGTGTAGGCGGCTGGATGCCAAGGCCCAGATAGCTCAACGCAGACTCGGTCAAAATAACGGACGCCACATCTATGCCGGTTATTGTTATTACTATAGGAGCCACATTTGGCGCTATGTGGCGTAACATTATCCTTATGCCGCTGGCTCCCGACGCATACGCGGCTACTACGTATTCTCGCTCCCGCAGTGAAAAGGCCTGGCCTCGCACGAGGCGTGCCACACCTGTCCAGCTTATTACGCCAAAGAATATGGCCAGGGTCAAAGGTGAGGGACGAAAAAGCACCGCCCCAGAGATCAGCAAGATTAGCGCCGGTATCGATGCGAGCGTGGTGAGGACCCAGGTTACCATATCATCCACTCGCCCTCTGTAATACCCTGCGATCATCCCTAACGACAC
>SHYC01000127.1 GCA_009693005.1 Dehalococcoidia bacterium
GTTATCTATGTCACCCATGACCAGGTCGAAGCTATGACTATGGCCGATCGAATAGTATTAGTAAAAGACGGCGTCATACAGCAAGTTGACCACCCCCAGGCAATCTACGAAGCGCCGGCCAATATATTCGTGGCCGAATTCATGGGGAGTCCCGGCATGAACTTTTTCAAGGCACGTCTCACGTCCCAAGACGGCGAATTATCAATCGATGCCGGCTTTTTCAAGATCAGACTTCAGGGTCGACCAAAGGACGTGCAGGAGCAAGATGTGATGCTTGGGGTGAGGCCTGAGGATATCATCGAGGTGCGGCATCCTGAGGCAGGCAGCGCAAGCGGTTACTTCCACTCCCGGGTAGATTTGGCAGAGCCTTTGGGAAGCGAAAAACTCCTGCACCTGGTGTCCCGGGATATCAGTTTTGTTGCTAGAGTGGACCCCAGGTCTCCTGCTCAATCCGGTGACGACATAACTCTCGCCATCAATACGGAAAGAGTCCGGTTGTTCGATGCCCGCACTGGGAACGCGATCCTTGTCGCCGCCGGCGAGACTAATAACGGAACGGGGGAACTTGGGTGACAACGCTCAAAAAGGCGCTCCACATGCCCTGGAATGTCACGCTTCGACGGCGAAGCTACGTGAATTGGCGCGAGACCGGCATCGGCTACCTCTACATCCTGCCTGCACTTGCGGTTATACTGATATTTCATTTCTTGCCTATCTTTTACGCGTTTTATATTAGTCTCTTCAACTGGCGCATCAAGCAAGGTCCCTTCATCGGGCTGGCTAACTACGAGACCGCCATAATGAACCCGGATTTTTGGGGATCAATAAAAGTTACTATCTTCTATGCAGCAGGTATCATCCCCGCGACCCTGGCGCTTTCTTTCCTAATAGCCTACGCGCTGTTCCAGCGCATCCGAGGAAGGAACCTATACCGAATGATGTACTTCCTGCCCTTTGTTACAGCTACAGTGGCGGCCGCGCTGGTGTGGCGTTGGATCTTCCATAGTCAGTACGGCATTCTTAACTTCGTCTTGGGCAAGCTCGGAGTCCCGGCCCAGGGGTGGCTCCTGGAGCCCAGGGGCATCCTGGAGCTCGCGTTTGGAGCGCTGGGAGTGGCTTTACCGGATTGGGCCGCAGGCCCCAGCCTGGCGCTGGTTAGTATCATTATCTTCACTATTTGGCGCGACCTGGGGTTCGGAGTCGTCGTCATGCTCGCCGGCCTTTCGAACATCTCTTCGGAGGTATATGATGCTGCGCGTGTAGACGGGGCTGGAGAGTGGACCCTGCTGCGTAACATCACGATACCGCTGCTGTCGCCTACCCTCTTTTTCCTGGTAATAGTATCCACCATCGAAGCGTTTCAGAGCTTCAATCCAATTTACATCATGACCGACCCTAACTGGGGTGGGCCGCTGAACACTACCCTGAATGCCACGATGTATATCTTCCAGAACTTCTTCCAGTTTACCAAGTTGGGGTATGCTTCGGCCGTGGCTTTCGTATTGTTCTTTATAGTCCTCGGCCTGACCATATTGCAAATTCGCGTGCTGGGGAGAAGGGTACACTATAACTAGAAGCAGGGGCTTTAGGGGCGCTCCTTCCCAGAGAAGGGACTCACCCTGACCGAGACTGATACGTCACCAGGTATATTCGGGAATGTTATGGTAGAGATAGATCATGCGTAGAGAGAGCGTCGCCACGAGACCCGTAGCGTTTCCTGCCGAACGCAGGCGGCGCAGGCTTGCCTTGCCGTCCATTCCGGCGCGGCTGTTGCTTCATCTCAGTCTGCTGGGCGGCGCGATCCTACTGCTGTTCCCCTTCTACTGGATGGTAACAACCTCCCTCAAGACGCCGGAGGAGGCTAGCCTGTTTCCACCGACCATGTGGCCTGCATCGTGGCGAATTGAGAATTACGTTACCGCCTGGAACCTGGCGCCATTCGGCCGTTACTTTATCAACACTGTTTTTGTCGCGTGCATGCAAACGCTTGGAGTGCTCACCACCTCTGCACTGGCGGCCTATGCCTTCACTCGCATCAACTTTGCCGGCAAGAACCTGGTCTTTGTGGGCTTGCTAGGCACCATGATGATCCCATTTGAGGTGACGCTAGTCCCCAACTTCATCATCCTAAAGCATCTCCACTGGTACAACAGCTTCCTGGCGCTGATCGTACCCTGGACCGCGAGCGTGTTCGCGATCTTTCTGCTGCGGCAGTTCTTCCGTTCTATCCCCAGGGACCTCTATGATGCTGCGGAGATGGACGGGTGCGGTCGCCTGGCGTTTCTGTGGCGCATCGCGCTGCCCCTTTCCAAACCTGCCCTCATTACTATCGGACTGTTTAGCTTCCTGGGAGCGTGGAATGCTCTGCTGTGGCCCCTAATTGTTACCGGCGACGAGGAGATGCGAATGCTCCAAGTGGGACTGTCGGCGTTCCAGTCTGAAGCACAAACCCAGTATCATCTGTGGATGGCAGCGGCCACCTTCACGATGGCCCCCGTAATCGCGATCTATTTTGTGGCCCAGCGGTACTTCATTGAGGGTGTTTCGGCATCCGGTATTAAGGGCTGACGCGGCGCAGGATGAAAAAAACGGTTCACGGTGAGGCCAGCCAGGGTAGAGACTCAATATATTGTGTCTCTACAGACCTCAAACCGCAGAAGCCTCTATTTTCGAGGGTAAAAAGGCTTGAACAAAGCCACCGATCCGAGTAGACTATTCCAATGCCCCGGCGAACGGGCAGCCAGGGGAGCAGTGGCTCCCAGAGACAATTATTCATCGGGTTCTATAGATTGGAAGGAGGGTGACGATGTTACGAGTAAATGGGTATATCGCCTCTATGATAGTCGGACTTCTGTTCCTGTTGGGATGCACTCCAGCCACAGCGCCGCCCACCAGCACCGCGCCAGCGGCGGCAGAAAATCCCATCGACAAAGTTGAAATTACCAAGCCGGTCCAGGTGCTTTTCTGGCACCGTCAGACCGGAGAGTCGGAGGCGCTCCAGCAGAAGCTCATTGACGAGTTCCAGGCGACTCAGCCTAACATCAAGATTAAGGCCGAGTCTCTGGGTGACTATGATAAGCTTTACCAGAAAATCTTGGCCTCTATTCAGGCCGGGTCCCCACCGGATTTAGTCGCGGCATACGAGAACCAGGCTGCGGAGTACTATGACGCGAATGCTCTGATCCCCTTTGACGACTTTGTTCGCAGCAAGAAGTACGGCCTCAGCGAAGCGGAAATTGCCGATTACATCCCTGCCTTCATTGAGGCAAGCAAGTTCTCGCAGTACGGTGGCAAAATGCTGACCTTTCCCTATACCAAGAGCGACCTGCTGATGTACACGAACATGGAGCTATTGCGGTCCCTGGGCTTCGGCAAACCAGCTGCCACCTGGGACGAGTTCCTTACCCACTGCCGCAAGGCGGCCGGCTCTGGTACACAGTGCTATGCCATGGAGGTCAGCGCCTCCACCTTTGATGGCATTGTTTACAGCAATGGTGGCGAGCTCGTCAGCAGCGATGGGAAGAAGGTCTTATTCGACCAGTCTGCCACCGCCAAGACCTTACAGCTCTATGAGACTTTCTACAAAGAGAAGCTAGCCTATCAGATCAAAGGCGACGACGACAGCAACGACCTGATGGCCGGGAAAGCCCTCTACTCGATCCGCTCGGTCACCAAGGTGCCGAGGCTAACCACAGGCTTCAAGGACGTCAATAAGTGGGAGGTCAGCATTATTCCTCAGGGTACTGCCGGGGACAAGAAAGCTACAGTATTGTTTGGGGCTAATATAAGCATTCTGAAGACCACGCCGGAAAAGCAGCTCGCCTCCTGGCTCTTCATCAAGTACCTTACTAGTCCAGCGGTGACCGCCCGCTGGAGCCTGGACAAGTCCAACGGCTACTTCCCACTGCGTCAATCAGCCCTGGATACAGCAGAGGCCAAAAAGTTCATGGATGAGAACCCGAAATTCCGCCAGGCCTTCGATATCTCCAAGTTTGCGAAGGCAGAGCCCAGCATCCGCGGCTGGCAAGAAATCCGGGCCATCCTGGAAAACTCGGCGACGGCTGTGATTACCGGCAAGCAGACAGCCGAAAGTGCGCAAAAAGAGCTTGTAGAAAAAGCTAATAAAGTACTAGCGTCACAATAGTCCGCAACATCTTCGGTAAATTAAGGGGCCTGGCGTTTACGTCAGGCCCCTGCCCACGCCATCATTCCATCATGAAGCTCCACCTCGTCATGGAACCCCCCCGACTTCGCCCAGAGAGACTCACATCAATAATGTCCTCCCGCCTGACGCCGACTACCATCTCCTCGCCCAAACGCCGCGCGACGCAACCTCCAACGACACATCGTCTAAGGCGTAGACGCTGCCGAAACGCTTCGCGTTATGATTCGCAACTACAGCGTCTTAGGTCGTATTGTTAAGAGTTAATAAAACATTGAGTGAATACGTCCAGGTAACTTTTGTTAGAAAAAGTGCTATAATGCCGCCATGATCCGTACCTTTGTCTCATTAAAGGAACGCAACTTTCGCTACTTGATCCTCGGCAGCGTAGGCATGGGCTTTGGCCAGTGGTTTCAACAGATAGGTCTGCTATGGCTGATGAAAGTCATCACCGAGAGCCCTACACTTGTGGGAGTCCTGGCGGCCGTCCGCGGTGGGACTGTGCTGATAGCCGCTCCTATCGGCGGCGTACTGGCCGACCGGATGAGCCGAAGGCTGCTTATCGTCCTCGTTACCCTGGTCAGCGCCGCCCAAGCCTTGGGACTGGCTATTCTGGTTGCTACCAACCAAATTCAGGTATGGCACTTATATGCCTTCGCAGTCTTAGAAGCTATAACAAGCGGTATTAACCAGCCCACCAGGCAGACCTTTATTTACGACGTCACATCCCGCGAGAACATTACTAATGCTATCTCCTTGAACGCTATGGTCCAGAGCACCACCCGGATCATCGGCCCTAACATAGCGGGAATGATGATCGGACTGGTGGGCACCGCTAGCTGTTTCTTCGTGCTGGCTGCCATGAAAATGGGTGCATCTTTTGCCACTCTAATGATAAGCGCGTCGGTTGAACAGCCGAGTACCCAAAAGAAGGAGTCTCCCTGGGCAAGCTTTGTTGGTGGTGTCCGCTACGCCGTCACTGACCCTGCGATCCTGGCTCTGCTTTTGATCTCATCGACGCTACCGCTTCTGGTTTATCCTTATAACAACTTTCTACCCTTCTTTGCAGACAGGGTCTTTAACGTAGGCGCTCAGGGATACGGCTTTTTGGCATCTGCCCTGGCCTTTGGCGCGGTGCCGGGAGGTCTACTGATCGCTTCGTTAGGAAATTTCAAGGGAAAAGGCCTTCTGATGATGGTCGCTTACCTGGGATATGTAGCTTTGGTGCTGCTCTTTTCTCGCCAGGATATTATATGGTTTGGCGCAGCCTGCTTGATGGCCGCGGGCGTCTTCCACGCTATGGCCACCACCCTGACGTTCACCTTGCTGCAGCTTTGGGTTAGGAACGATATGCGGGGCAGAGTTATCGCTCTGCACAGTATGGAGGGCGGCCTGAATACAGTGGGGTCTCTGCCCATGGGAATGGCCGTCAGCGCGTTCGGTCCCCAAAACACCGTCACTGCCACTACCGCTGTGGCTCTGGTGGCTGTCGGCGTCATCTCTTTATTATCGTCACAGCTTAGAAAAGAGCCGGAGGCGGTTCAAGAAGAAGAGAGACAGGTGCCTAAGCCTGCTTAGCGAAGTAACAATGAAGGCGTACGTTTTCAAAGTCCTGGTAGAAGAAGGCAAGTTTGAAGATGGCCGTACAGCCTATCACTCCTACTGCCCTGTCTTAAATGGCTACCACACCTGGGGCTATACCTACCAGGAAGCCCTTACTAATATTCAGGAGGCGGTCAGTCTCTATGTAGATGACCTCATAGCTTCGGGGAAAGCGGTACCCATCCAGGACTCCTGAAATAGGCATCTCATCAAGTCTCCAAGATTTACTAAGCACGCTAAATGCCGTCCTAAAAGGCCACCATGACTCGGACATTCGTCTCCCTGAAAGAACGCAACTTCCGTTATCTAACCCTTAGTACCGTG
>SHYC01000128.1 GCA_009693005.1 Dehalococcoidia bacterium
GCGGCCGTCCAAGGACTGTAGCTCAAATTCGGGGGCCTGGCTACCGACCCAACCAGTGCTAGATTTAGCAGACTCTTGTGGTGTACCTTCGGTTTGATGCCATCCGTCTGTCCAACGGACCACGAATATCGCCCCCACTGCCAGTGCGACCACTAATACGCCCTTAAGTCTGGTCAAGGCTCTTGCCATAAGCTAACACTCAATTTGCTCGGGGTGGAGTTGGTACGGGTGTTGGCGTGGCCACCGGAGGCTGAATGACAAAACGGGCTATCTCATTTCCCCAGGTAAAGTCAACCAGAAAGACCCGCTGGTCGTCTCGGTTCTTAATGTAGTAATTCTCGCCGTTAGGCGTCAAGTCTCCGATTAAAACGGCATGACGAGACCCGTCTTTAAGTTCGACGGTGGCCACGGTCTGAGGGTCGGCCAGCCCAAACTGGGATAAGTCGGAAACGTCTCCCTTAAATAGTACTCGTTTAGACCCCGGACCCGAAAGAAGCAAACGGATGCCGTTTACTCGTCCCTGGTCAGCCTCACCCTGAGAGGGGTTTGTAAAAAGCCACTTTTTTTGGTCCTCGTTCCACGTTAGGTCCAACTTTTGGCCCCTGTAGGTTACTTCCATCCCCACTATATTTTCCATATCAATAGAATAAACAAATGGCGGCTTGGCCTGGTCAGGGATCGGAGTCGGTCCGCCATAGAAATAAGCGAAGGTTCCTACGAGGGCCAACAACACCAGCAGTATCGCAGTCACTTTGAAATTCATTTATGTATCAGCGCCTTCGCCACCAGGATACGCCGCCTATCATGAGCACCGCGGCCGGCAAAAAGAGCACGCTAGAATATAGAATCCAGTTCCACGCGCGCTGCGTAACGATTATGCGGCGGAAGTCGGTTGGTTTCGGGCGGATGGAAATTAGCTCTTCCTTCGAAGTTAAGTAGTTCACCGTATTTAGTAAGAGGTCGCTATTTCCAAGCGAGTAGAAAAACTCATTAGAAGCAAAATCAGAATCGCTGAACACTACTATGCGGGTGGTATCTCCCGGCTTAAGCGGGGCGGCACCTTGAGGTCTGCCGCCGATCGGGGCCGAAGCTTCAACCAACAGGGCTAGAGGGAGCGGACCCGGTATGTCTTCTGATCCCGTAAATCTTGGTTCTCCACTTCCTTTTTCCAGCCAGCTCTGCGGGCTGCTTTCCATCAACGGAGCGATCTTCACTCGATCGCTGTCGTTAGGTGGCACAGCAGGTATAATACCAGCGGCTCCCGGGAAAAATGTCGTAGAGAGGTCTTTGGTGATTTGCTCAAAGTAATACTGATTGCGTTGGGCCGCAGGGGTAGCGATATCAGGATAAGCGTATGATGTCTGGTCCACTATGTACCCGTCTTCTATTCTTACTCCCCACATCGCCAGGATGTTTCGCCAGCCCGGAGGCAGGTTTGGGTCAACCATAATCAGCATCTTTCCACCACTTAGAAGGAAATCTTGTATCGGGCCCGTCTCTTGGTCCAATAGCTCCTTCTGGGGGCCGGCAATAATTAATATAGCCGCGTCTTCAGGGATCTTGGGCTCTGTAGCCAGGTTGATAGATTGGACTTGATAGTTATCTGCCCCCAAACCGTCATTAGCAAGAGATAAGCCCCTGGCGTCGGCGTTCAAAACATCGTGCTCGCCGTGTCCCGATAAAACGTATACCCTAGGCTGCTCCTTTCCGGTCACATTCAGTATAGCTCCGGTAAATTCCTGCTCACCCGAGCTAACTACTTGTTTCCTACGTGCACCAGAATCGAAGACAATTGCCCCATAGCTCCTGGCTTCGTATTGACGAGCAACGGCTGGCTTTTCATCCGGGTCTATAAACTCGTAGGACAGCTTATCGGTATGGAACGTATATTCTTTAAGCAAGTTCTCGCCCTGCATACGAGTTTCCTGGTACTGAGGATCGGAAGGGAAAAAGCCTACTACCTTGACCTCTTGGTCCAGACTCTTGAGGACACTAAGAGTCTGGCGTGAGAGCGTGAACTGCCCCGACGCGGTCAAGTCGAACCGTTTGTGATTGTTTGCAGATATAAAATTGATCGCTCCGGCGATGCCAATGAAAGCCACAACCATAACCAATGTGTTGGTCCCGTACCTTGCCTGCCTTGCCACTAAGGCCCGCTTGACGTCTTCGAAGCTTCCCAATATGAAGAAGACAGCTAGGACCAAGCTGAGGCCGAAAAGTGCGCTCGCCGTATCTCTTATCTCGGGGAGCAGGACGTAGATCAGACCTGAAACGACAAGTGCGGCAAGCCCAAGGCCGCCGGTAACTAAGCTGAAAGGCCCAAGAACAGATTCTAGCCTGTGCATGTTAACGCCATCTCCTGCTTTCCAGAGAACGGACCGTCAAGAATAACGCCAATACGATGAACGACACGTAATAGACGACATCTCTAGTATCAAGCACCCCATTTACTAACTCGGAATAATGTGTGGACAGAGACAGGTAATTCAAAATATCTCTGGCCCATGGTACCGAATTGAAAAAACTTCCCAGGTTGCCTAGCAGCCACAACAGGAGAAGTATTCCCAAAGCTACAACCGCAGAAACTATCTGATTGCTTGTAAAAGAGGACGCCAGCAGGCCAACAGAAAGTATCGAGCCGGCCAAAAGGATTAGCCCAAAATAGCCTGTAGCTACGGGTCCCAGATCAGGGCTCCCGACCCACAATAGTAGTACAAAGTAATAGAGTGTCAGCAGAAGCATCCCGCTAATCATCGCCATGCTTGCGAGGAACTTGCCAACGACTACTTGTAGGTCGGTCACGGGGGACGTGAGCAAGAGCTCCAGAGTGCCCATTTTTTGCTCTTCCGCGATCAATCGCATGGTAATTACAGGCGAGATGAGCAATAAAAAAAAGCTGGCGGGTGAAAAGAATCCTCTCATGCTGGCCTCTTGAGTTGCGAGTAGATACTGCGCAAAAAATACGCCGGTAAGTACCAGAAACACAGCGCCAATTAGATAGGCCATAGGAGAGGAGAAATATGAGCTTATCTCTTTTTTAGCAATACCGAAGGCGTTACGCACAGCCCTATATTTCCTCCTTGGTGGTCAGCTTTACAAAGACGTCTTCTAGACTAAGTCCTACTGGCTGCATCTCCAGCAGTCCCCAACCTCGATTGACGATTAGTTTAGATAGGTCTTCTCGAATATCACGGTTTATGCGGGCAGATACATTAAACCTTGCTGTTCCGTCTACTCCTGTGCTCTCATAGTCAACAGTTTCTACACCGTTGAGGTCTCTAAGTGCTGCCGCTACCTCCCGCATGGGCCCCCGCACTACGGCTTTGATCTTGTCCTGTCCGCTGATGCCGATGGATAGATTCTCCGGGCGGTCTGCAGCAATAAGGTGTCCTTCGTTAACTATAATTACTTTTTGGCAGACCATACTTACTTCAGGCAATATGTGAGTGCTTAAGATTATGGTATGCTCCTTCCCCAACTCCTTAATTATCTGGCGAGTCTCTACCACCTGGACTGGGTCGATGCCGATTGTAGGTTCGTCCAGAATCAGGACTGCCGGCTCATGTAGAATAGCTTGTGCTACACCCACCCGCTGTCGAAAACCCTTGGACATCTTGTTTATATCGGTTTCCGCATATTCCTCTAGTCTCATCTTTTCTATTACTTCACTGATGCGCCTTTTCAGATACTTCTTATCTAACCCCCTCAACTTTCCGAAGAACTCCAAAAGAGCGCGTACAGACATGTCACCGTAAAGAGGGTTGCTTTCCGGCAGATAGCCTATCTCTCTCCTGGCCTTCAGGGAGTCGAAGAATATGTCATACCCAGCTATACGGGCCGTGCCGCTGGTTGGAGGCATGTATCCGGTAAGTATGCGCATAGTTGTGGTCTTACCGGCGCCATTGGGCCCAAGGAACCCAAGTATCTCACCCTTCTCAACCTTGAAGCTTATGTCTTCTATGGCCATGAAGTTGCCATAGTATTTGCTCAAATGCTCCACTTCAATCATTGTATATATCGCTCTCCAAAAACGGCATCCATAATAGGCATTAGAATAGTATATATTATATTTCGAGTCCCTTTCAATAATTAGCCGCCTCCCTCCAGGAAATATGGGGACGACCAACTAACGGAGTGGCGCCTGCCATCAAAAATCGGTGTTATCATAAACTCCGGCAGCCCGATCCTTGGCAAACGAGCCATCCCTTCCGTTTCTTGGAACGGGGAAGAAAAAGTATCTGGGGAACACTCGCCAGAGGGCGATACTGTCGACCCCCAGTCAGCTGACGGAAGGGCAAAGCCCCCTGGCCGCTACTTTTCGGCGAGTGGGGACCAAAAAACGTGGCGCATCATTACGAAAACAGCTTTTTTCGAACGAATGACGGTAAGAGGGCTACGCCTTGAGCAGCCCCTTGTGTCGCAGCGCGCGCTCCAGCGACGGCTGCATCTTCATCTCCGTGAACTCCGCGATTGCGAAGTCCAGGTGCTGTAGAGCGTCCGTTCTTTGGTCCGGATAATGTTCCAACAGCAGCTCTGCAAGCTGTAGACGTGTGAGCGCGATCTCCGGGCGGAAGCGTATCTTGGCGCACACCTCTAATGCCTGCTGGTAATAGGACCTAGCCTTCTCGGGCTCGCCCAGCAGTGCTGCGGCCCCTCCTAGCAGGCGAGCAATGCTACCGTTGCGCGTTACCAGCCAAGGGACTTTAGATAGGCGGTGCATTAACAGCGCCGCGGCCTCTCTGTCGCCTACGATCACCGCGGTCTCCAGAAGCCAGTTAAGTTGGAGCGTCGAGGTGTCGTCTTCCTCGGGGCCTAGATGTAGGCTGGCGATGGTTCGCTGCATGATCTCTTGAGCCTCCGTAAGGTGGCCGGCATGGGCTAGGTAGAGCACCCTCAAGTCTCCAACCAGTCTAGACCCCTCATCTGCACCAGCCATCTCCAGGGGCCGCAATCCTTCTTCCGCCCTGCCCAAATAACGAAGAGGTGAAAAACCGAGGGTATTCAATTGTGCCCTCCCGAGGACTGGGGCGCCTAGCTCGTCCGCACGATTGACGAAGCTATGGAGCAGCTCTAGGGCATGGTCAAGTTTTCCATCCAGTAGCGGGATCTGGGTTTCGAGGCTGAGCGCCCTGAGGATGGCATCTGAGTCCTGTGTCCGGGATGATAGCTCTGAAATCTCCTGCAAAAGCCTCTCTACTCGGGCGCGGTCCCGCCCCATGTATACATGAACGGCACAGTTCCAAAGAAGATAGCTCTGGGTTTTAACGCTCACCCCTGCTCGGGAGCGGGTGCTGAATTCATCGGCCAGGAGGACCCTCTCCTCTTCGTAAGCCGGGCCGAACTGACCGCCGGTTATATTACGGCCGGCGGCGAAGAAAAGCGCCTCCGGGTCATTCACCTCCCTGGCTATGGCAAGGGCGCGACGGATCAATGATGAAGCTTCGGCAAGATTGCGCCTATTCGAGTGTACGTAGGCCAAGGATATGTCGGCATATACCCGGTCTACCGTGCCTGGCGCTGAGTACCTGTCGGCTCGCTCCGCCCACTGTCGGAAGGAACTTGTGCCGTAAGCCGCAGTTCCACCCCAGCGAGCCAGCGCTTCCAATGACTGGCGGCACGCTGTTGACGCCATCCCCCGCTCGTGCAGCGTCTCGGCCAGAACGAAGGCCTCTTCCGCGACCTGCTCGGCCACTCGCTGGGGCTCTCCGGCCGGCATCAGCGCCTCCGCCAGTTCCAGGAGCAAGTCGCAGCGCTTGGCCTTATCGTCGGGGTCCACCACCTCCTGGGCCTGAAGAGCGCTTTCAAGATGTCTCACGGCCTCACCGTAGGCGTAAACCGATATGGCGCGCCGTGCGGCCATCTCGCTGTACTCCAGCGCTTTTGTCAGGTCCGCCGGATCGCTGGACTGAGCGAAGTGCTCCGCAAGTTCCGCAGCATGCTCCTCCAATCTGTTGCTGTATTGTACCTCCAGGGTCCGCGCCAC
>SHYC01000129.1 GCA_009693005.1 Dehalococcoidia bacterium
GGTATGACTTTACTGCACCGGCAACGGCAGGCGAACCCGTCTATTTCAGCGAGCGGCTCATTCCAACTAGAGCCTCTATCTCTGCGGTAAGGTCATAACCTTGAAGCGGCTTCCCCGCTGTATCAAGAACAGCTCCCCCCTTGATCTTTACCCGTCCCTCCGCAAAAGCCCGTAAAGTAGTCACAATGAGCGGCAGCTCTCTGTCTACTCCGTGCTGCCGGATGAGCTTGAACAGTGGCAGCCGCTCGCCGGATTGAGCCTTGAGCTCGTCCGTCTTAGAATCCTGGATCCCGGTCCACAGCGGGTCGAACTCCCCACCAACAATGGGAAAGGTACAGTAGGTGGCGACCGGCCCGCGGTCCAATTCCGGTGTAACCGCGTGCATTATTACTCCGGTGTACCTGGCCCTGGTATCTATCAAGCGCCAGATTACCTCCTGCCATGCGCCAACAGGACCGCCTGGGGCTGAGGGATGGAGATTAAGAAAGGGGTAGCGTTCGCACATCTCGTCGCTCATGATGAGCATATAGCCGGCAAGCACACAAAGAGAGGCTGAATGCTTCTCCAGCCTTTCCATCACCTCCGTGTCATATTTTGCCCGCCACGCAGGAAGGAAGCCGTCTTGATCGAGCAGCGGCCTGTCTCCCATCCTCTCTCTGAACCGTTGAAAGGAGTGAGTTATCAGCGGAACGCCGTATTCTTCTACCTGCTCGATAAAGAGATCGCTCTCATGGTCTTCTCCCCGCTCTCTGCTGCAAAAGACGAAGGATATCTGCGCCGGGACCTCGCCGTTCTCAATAGCACACCATACCGCTCCCAAAAGGTCTCTGGCAGCCTCATCCCTTCCGGAGGAAAACCATCCTACTTTGTACGTCATATCTATCACTTAAACGTAGAGCGAGAATACTATCTAAGGACGCCAAAGCGGTTGACAGCGCCTGCGTTACAAATGTACCATTTACCGAGTGTCAATGCTAGCCATGGACACGACGCCGTCCTAGGACGACATTTTCATCGACCTTTTTGAAGTAAAATGCCATGGACTACGCCTGGTCCTGAGACAAAGTGACGATTACAAGAAGAATCAAACAATGAAAGAGTTAAGTGGAAAAGTAGCCCTGGTGACCGGCGCATCCAGAGGTATCGGCCGGGCTATAGCTATACAGCTGGCGCAGGACGGCGCAAAGGTGGCGGTAAACTATCTGTCCAATGAGGTCATGGCCAACGCCGCAGCCGAAAGTATCAGAAGGTCTGGCGGCGAGGCATTAGTATTGCAAGGAGACGTAGGTGACTCCGCCTCCGTAGACAGAATGATGCAGCAGCTTACAGCCGAAATGGGGCCGGTGGACATCCTTGTCAACAATGCGGGGATAATCCACGACACTTTCACTATCCGTATGTCTGAGAAGGACTGGGATAGTGTAATCCAGTCGGACCTCAAGGGGGCGTTCCTGTGCACGAAGGCTTGCCTGCGCCACATGATTAGACGACGCTGGGGAAGAATAGTAAACATCTCCAGTGTGGCGGGCATAACCGGCAATCCTGGCCAGGCCAATTACAGCGCTGCCAAAGCCGGAGTGATAGGGTTCACGAAGAGCGTTGCCCGAGAGATAGCGTCAAGGAACATCACCGTAAACGCCGTGGCTCCCGGACTGATAGAGACGGATATCATAGCCTCGATCCCTAAAGCGGCAAGGGACGCTCTAGTGGAAATGATCCCTCTTGGCAAGCCTGGCACAGCCGAGGATGTCGCGGCAGTGGTCTCATTCCTGTCCAAAGACATAGCCTCGTATATAACCGGCCAGGTTATTCAGGTAGACGGCGGTCTTGCGATGTAGGCTTTTCCGGGTCTTTCTAAGCCGTTCCACGTATCCAGGACACTCTGTAAGTGTTACTTAGGTGAGAACTACAGCTATGTTATATTATATTGAGGACAATGTTGTGTACGGGCTTGCTGACTGAACAACAAAGGATGAAATGTGGCCTAATTTGTCATTCTGAGTCCTTCCGGGAAGGACGAACAATCTAAGTCTCATCCGTTGTAAAACAGATTCTCCGGTCGTCCCTCCCTCAGAATGACGGTTTTAGTGAAATGATGCGTAATTCGCTACCCTTGATCACATATCAAACCTTGTGATAGCATGTACCGAACCAGGCTACCTATACTATAGAAAGGCCCCAGAGAAACATCTTCTATGACTCTGCAAGATAAACTCGACCAGCTATATAAACTAAGAGAAGAGTCCAAGCTTGGTGGCGGTACGCGCCGTATAGAGCAGCAGCATGCCAGAGGCAAGCTAACCGCTAGAGAACGCATACAGGTACTTGTGGACCCTGGCAGCTTTGAAGAGGTGGACAGCTTCGTTACCCACAGGGCTACCGAGTTCGGCCTGGAAACCCAGCAATACCCTGGAGATGCGGTCGTAACCGGCTTCGCAAAGATAGGTGGCAGACCGGTAAGCCTGTACTCCGAAGACTTTACCGTCTTTGGGGGTTCGCTTTCTGAGGTAGTGGGAGAGAAGATCTGTAAGATTATGGACCTGGCGGTAAGGAATGGCACGCCAATTATAGGTCTAAAAGACTCCGGCGGCGCTCGAATCCAGGAGGGAGTCCTCAGCCTGGGTGGATATGGAGACATCTTTTTGAGGAACGTGATGTCCTCCGGGGTGATCCCTCAAATCTCCGTAATAATGGGGCCTTGCGCCGGTGGAGCAGTATATTCTCCCGCCTTAACAGACTTTATATTTATGGTCAAAGGCATTGGGCAGATGTACATAACCGGGCCGGATGTCATCAAGGCTGTTACAGGAGAGGAAGTCACTCACGAAGAGCTTGGAGGAGCCGACAGCCACTCTGCCAGAAGCGGAGTAGCCCACTTTGCTTTTGACTCTGAAGAGGAGTGCCTCTCTATGGTAGCAAAACTCCTCAGCTTCCTGCCTCTAAGCAACATGGAAGACCCGCCCCACAAGACCTCCACTGATAACCCCTTCCGCAGGGATGAGGAGCTTCTCGATATCGTCCCAGCGGACTCGAATCTTGCCTATGATATGAGAGAGGTACTAAACATTCTGGTCGATGACCATGACTTTTTTGAGGTACATCAAAACTTTGCTCCCAACATCATTGTAGGCTTCGCTCGTTTCGATGGCCGCAGCGTGGGGATCGTAGCCCAGCAGCCCTCGTATCTGGCTGGTGTCCTGGATATAGACTCTTCAATAAAAGCCGCCCGCTTCGTACGATTCTGCGATGCGTTCAACATACCAATAGTTACTTTTGTCGATGTGCCGGGATTTCTGCCTGGCACGAGCCAGGAGTACGGCGGCATCATAAAACATGGCGCTAAACTGCTTTATGCTTATGCAGAGGCCACTGTGCCAAAGATCACGATAATAACAAGAAAGTCCTACGGCGGCGCGTATGTGGTTATGGGAAGCAAGCACCTCAGGTCGGACATTAACTACGCGTGGCCCACTTCAGAGATCGCGGTAATGGGCCCTGACGGCGCAGTCAACATCATCCACCGGGAAGAGATAAACAGCTCCGATAATCCACAAGAGACCAGGCAGCGGCTGATTGCCGAATATATAGAAAAGTTTGCTAATCCGTATGTAGCGGCTGGACGTGGTTACATCGACGACGTAATTGACCCCAGAGACACCAGGACAAAGATCGTCAGGGCATTGGAGATGCTTGAGAACAAGCGAGACACCAATCCACCCAAAAAGCACGGCAACATACCGCTATAGTTTGAAGACTAACTGCGACAATGGCACTATCATTAACCAGTCGCCCTGTAAGCACTGCCGAAGATGAACATCGCGTTTGTGGTGAGCCGAGAGTCTATCCCGAGCCCAGCCGAGAGGAACCACGTTCGGTTTAACCTGCGGCCCTTCTGCAGGGCTCAGGACGTGGGGGAGGAGCCGTTGTCAGAATTATCATCTATGTCCCCTTTGCAGACCACGTATGATAAGACTAACGAGGGTAGTCATCCGCCCGTTTTCGAAAGAAGGACACTGGACAGAGGATGGAAGCACTAGAGAATAGACCAACCATGTTGGCAGCGATTACGGCTGCCATTTCTTTGTATATAGAAGCCGAGGGTGGAGCAAAGGAATCTACATCAGCGGCCATTCCTGAACAGAAGATGAACCCATGGCGGATAGCGGGGCGCTGGCAAAATATGGAGGCTCGCTCTAACTTCAGAGCCAGTCCAGTGCAGCGAGCGTCTTCTATCAGAAACTTGAACCGAAGACCAGTAACATTAAGGAGCTGAATTATGGATGTTGAAGACAGCTTCCTTCAGCATACGCCTCTAAAAATAACGGATACAACCATAAGGGACGGCCATCAGTCCGCTCTGGCTACCAGAATGCGTACCGAACACATGGAGGCTCTGGCTGAAGATCTTGATAACGCAGGGTTCTACTCCATCGAGGTATGGGGTGGCGCCACCTTTGATGTAACCACACGCTACTTGAACGAAGACCCCTGGGAGAGGGTAACCCGCCTTAAGAAACTTATGCCTAAGACCCCCTTCCAGATGCTCTTGAGGGGCCAGAACCTGGTAGGATACCGCCACTACGCCGATGATGTAGTCCGCTCGTTCATACACCACTCCGCGGACGTCGGCATCGACATCTTCAGGGTGTTCGATGCGGTGAACGACGAGCGCAACTTCGAGTCTTCCTTCAAGGCCATAAAAGAGACCGGCAAGCACATCCAGGGTACCATCTGCTATTCCCTTACCGAGAGAAGACTGGGTGGTCCGGTATACAACCTTGAATACTTCGTTAGCAAGGCCAAGCTCCTTGAGGATATGGGTGCAGACTCCATCTGTCTAAAAGACATGGCGGGGCTGATATCACCCTATGATACCTACATACTGGTAAAGGCGCTGAAAGAGGCTCTGAAGGTGCCTTTGCAAATGCACACCCACTACACGAGTGGAATGGCCTCTATGAGCTATCTGAAAGCAGTGGAGGCAGGAATAGATATTCTTGACTGTGCACTCGCGCCCTTTGCTCTGAGGTCGTCCCAACCTGCGGTAGAGCCGCTGATCGCGACGCTATACGGCACGCCGAGAGATACCGGGCTAGACATTGAGCTGATGCTTAAACTGGACGAGAGGATCGAGGCCATCGCACCTCTGTACAGAGATTTCCTGGACAACTCAAAAATGGCTGTTATAGACACCGGAGTCCTGGTGCACCAGATCCCGGGGGGCATGCTCAGCAATCTGGTGTCACAGCTTAAGGAAGCCGACGCCCTGGATCGGATTGAAGAGGTATATCAGGAAATACCTCGAGCCCGTAAGGAGATGGGATACCCACCTCTGGTTACTCCTACGAGTCAGATTGTTGGCGTCCAGGCGGTACAAAACGTCCTCTTCGGACGGTACAACATGGTGTCCGGACAGGTTAGAGACTACATGTACGGCCTCTACGGCCGTCCTCCGGTGCCCGTAGACCCCGAGATACAAAAAAAGGTGCTGGAGGGCTACGAGAGAGGCGAGCAGCCTATTACCGGCCGCCCCGGCGATGTCCTGAAGCCTGAAATGCTCCAGGCCGAAGAGGATACGAAGGGCATCGCCAAAGACGAGAAGGACGTTCTGATATACGCCCTGTATCCCACAACCGGCCTACGCTTCCTGAAATGGAAGTACGGTCTCGAGCCGGTGCCCGCCGATGTCATGCCAAAGACAATGGAGCAGACAAAGCTGGAGGACGAGCTTATCGCCAGGGCCAGGGCAGGGCAGCTGGTAGAGCCCCAAGTAAGCGAAGCGCCGCCAAAAGGCCCAGGACTGAGAACGTTCAATATATACGTGGGAAACGAGTACTTTAAAGTGGAGGTCGAAGCGGAAGGAGGCAATGTAATCGTAGTGCAGCCTCCCGTGCCTACGGTGACGCAAGTAACCAGAACC
>SHYC01000130.1 GCA_009693005.1 Dehalococcoidia bacterium
ATCCGCTGCATGGGCGGCAGCCTGCTCATGTCTTACCAGTATGTGCTCGAGCTGCGGATACTGTGGCAGGGCGTCGTAGAGAGGAAGATTCGCGCCGCCCGGGTATCCAAAGACGTGCTTAACGCCCTCTCTAATTAAACATTCGCATATTATTTGAGCGCCTGATAGTTGCATAGGTTATTCAATCCTCCGTAGGTCTGGTAAGGCCCATTGGCAATCGCGTGTGGTTCTAATCAACTTTGGACATCCGGAGTACCGTGGGCAAGATATTTACGAGTGTGGCAGTTCCAAAAGCCACAGCATGGCCTGGCTACCAGCTCGCTAGCCTAAATGACGCCGTGGGGCCTTCAATTGCGACACTGAGGGAGAGGATCGAAGTAGCCGTTCCAGGGACCATAATAACGCCAGAATCTGCTTCTGGGTATTTGGGTATTCCGCCGATTGAACTTTTCATATTCAACAAAATGCATCCGTCTTGAATCAACAAGGCCAATTGTACACCCGCGGCCCTACTCTTGCTAGCTCGGATATTGCTCACGGACTCAATAACAAAAACCGCCCACTCAAACAGACGGAGGACGGTTCCGTGGCGCCACCTGTCCTCTCGATAAAGAAGAGAGGCACCTCGAATAACTAATGTTAACGTTGACAATGCGGCCGGACGCAGCGAACGACCTGATGGCTTGCTTCATTTTGACAGCTTAGTGGCAGTTCCAAGGTATCTTACGGCCCGGCTTCTACCATTCCGCGCACGGCAGGGGCCACTCTACTATCGCCTCCCATCACGCCCGTATTGTCCAGTTAATAAGTCTACAATACAACATGGTCGCTCGCAGTGTCAAATTTTGATTGATGCTCACGGAGCAGTGTACCAGTCGTGTGACAATGGTACTTTGATACCAATAAGCAGGGCTAGACTCCAAGACAAGTATGGCTACAATAACCAACGGGTGGCCGTGCAAGCTTCAGGTTGCCCGCCCCAAGTTGGTGTTGACGATCCGAAATGGCCGAAGTATGACAGGCGCGTCTTAAATAGTCGAGCGAGCAGCGATAATCCTGACCGCATCGCACGGAGCGCAGGTGGCTGCTAGCGAAGTGTCTCGTGGGTAGCCTTACATTATATTGCAACCACTTCTACGTAGGGATCCAAACCCATGACCCGGACTTTGTCCCGTAAACACTGCTTGTACAGGCATATTTAACGTTCTCAAGTTTTCATTTCTATTCATGGAGCCTGCGGCGCTTCCGCAAGCTGCGGCTCCGGACGGCGGACCAGCAAGATTGCCAGTCCGGCAAGTGCAGTTGTGAAGGCCACCACTATGAAGCCCAGAGAGTAGCTTCCTGTTATGTCATACACAAAGCCGGCAAAGACCGGCCCAGCAACTATGCCGGGCAGGTCGACTATCCTCAGCCATCCGCCTATCGTGGCGAAGTTCTTGCGGCCGAAGTAGTCTCCCTGGATTGCAGGTCTTAGGGGAATAGGACCACCGTAAGCCAGCGCCATGAGAAAAGCCGCCGGCATCACTGCTGCCAGGGAATGAGCGTTCGCAAGAAGCAGTAACGCTATCACCTGCGCGCCCATACAAAGGGCATACAGATAACGCTTATTGATGATATCGCCCACCCATCCTACGCCCAGCCTTGACACCACGCTGGTTACAGCATGGAATGCCAGCACACTTGCCGCCATGCTATCCGACAGACCGATATCTGTCACCAGAAATGGTATGTAGTGTACGGTTATCAGTCCTGATGTGAGCATCGATAGCCCGAAGGCCAGCGCAATAAACCAAAAAGCCCGGGTCTTTAAGGCCTCTCTCGGCTCCAGGTTTACGTCTCTCGTCTCCTCCCTGAATCTGCCTATAAAGCCGCCATGCCCATGCAGTGCCCGGCTTTGCGACTCCGCGGCCACATGATCTTTTGACGCTGCCTCTTTATGAGTACTTGGGTCCTCGCCGTCCGGAAGCAGGCCGCTGTCCTCCGGCCGGTGCCTGATAACCATAGCCAGCGGAAGGCCGATTAGCATGAGAGTCAGGCCGCAGACTACCATTGTGGTCCGCCAGCCGAAGCTAGCTATAAGAAGCACTATGAGGGGGGTAATGGCTCCGCCCAGGCCAAACCCGGACATCAGGATCCCAGTGGCCCTACCGCGCTTCTTGATGAACCAGTTGGCTACCGCGGTCTGGACCGGAGTTCCTATGGCGAAGCTGCTGCCTCCGGAGACCACTAATATGAAGACGACGTAGAACATGACCAGAGAGTTGACCCGGCTGAGAATTATGAAGCCGATGCCCATCATGCTGATGCCGACGAGCATCAGCATTCTGGGACCATACCTGTCGATTAGGTAGCCAACTAGCGGTGAGAGGACACCGCCCTCGAGTCTTGCTATAGCCACAACTCCGGAAAGTGAGGCTCTGCTCCAGCCGAACTCTCTGGTGAGGGGCAGGAAGAAGGCGCTGAAGCCATAAACGTACATGCCGCCGCTCATCATGCTAAGGGCTACTCCAGCGGCGACTATCCACCAGCCATAAAATACCTTGCCCACGACAGGAATTTTGGAGGGATTAAGGGCATCGCGCGAGGGCGTCTCACTGCCTGTAGTTGAACTCGAAATCTTCATGTTCCACCTCCGGTCCGAAGTCCTAAGGGCCAAATGTTAAGGCCATATACTCTTTAGCTATTTGCAGCGGGATAAGCTAATGTTGCCCCGTATGGCGCTTTACATTTCTGGAATGCCCATTTCTAACTATCGGACCTGGACAGCGCCATAACCTGTAGCAGCCCCGCGATGCTTTTGGCATCTTCTATATCCGCTGCCGCCAGGAGGCCAGGTATAGTTGACAGCGGTATCGAAATGACCTCCAGTTCTTCGTCCTCTTCGGGATGTGCTTGCCCTTTGGTTAAGTCTGTCGCCAGGAATAAATGGATGTACTCTGAGCTATAGCCGGGTGCTAGATAGAAGCCGCCCAGTCTCCGCAGCGTTCCCACGGTATAGCCGGTCTCTTCCTTAAGCTCACGAGCCGCTGCGACCTGGGGGTCTTCCCCTGCGTTCAACCCTCCCGCGGGGAGCTCCAGCAGCACTTTCTCCACAGCCTTGCGGTACTGACGTACCATTATGACATTTCCGTCACCGTCTATTGGCGCGACCACGACGGCCCCGCCGTGCTCTACTATCTCCCGCTGGCTGGTGAGCCCATTGGATAGTTGTACGGTATCGAGTCTTAGGCTGAGGATTCTGCCCTGATATATGTACTGGCTGGAGATGGTGGATTCTAATGCCAAGAGGAACACCCTCACGCTGAGCCCTTCCTTCGAGAGCCTTAGAACTGGCTCCAAGAGGGAGCGGGGACTAACAGTGGTCCTACAAGCTCTCGACCGAACGAGTCGGACGCCAGTGTTGCTGGTGGAGAGCTTCGGAACCAGTACAGGTATTTAGACCATTGGTGGCCGGTTGAAACTGGACATCATGGGTACTTCCCAGGCACCGGTGTTGGTGGACTGGGGAGATTTCAGGCTGGCTGCTCCATCCGGCGTCAGGTGGACCACCATAGCGATCTCGTTGCAAGCTGGGAACTTGGGGCAGCGCATGCACTCCCCCCATACCTTACGGGGCAGGGTCATCACATCTACCTGGGAGAAACCAAGCTTTTCGTAGAAGGCCGGCTTGTGGGTAAGACAGAACACCGTGGCCAGTCCAAGCTCTTTAGCTTCTTCTATACGGGTGGTGACCAGGTATGCGCCCAGCCCTTTGGACTGCCATTCCTCTGTAACGGCTACGGCTTTTATTTCTGCCAAGTCCTCCCAAACCACGTGCAGGGAGGCGCAACCGGCGAGTTCACCATCGTCGTCTTTAACTACCACAAAGTCCCTGACGTTTTCGTATAGCTCGCCCATTGACCTGGGCAGCATCTCGCCGACATCCGCAAATCGGTTGACCAATTTATGTATCTCTACTACGTCGCCGATTTTAGCAGGCTGTATATTAAAAGTTGTATCGTTCATCGTTAGCTCTCCCAACTGGAACAAGGTCTTTCGACGAAGCTCTCGCCAGAGTCGCCTGGAGACTGAATATGCTTAGGTACTCTAAGGTAAGACCTCTTCCCCCCACCTAAGACGGGTCATCAGGCCGCCGAAAAAATTAGCTTCGGGTCCCACACGCATGAAGCGTGCCCTCTTTTTACTTACTCTGACTTCTACGCTGTCCCCGTCTTCCATCTCGATCTCTTCTTGACCGTCGATGCTCAAAACTGCCTTATGGTCCATACTCACCGTGAGACGTATTATACTACTTTCCGGCACAATAATAGAATTGATCAACGCCACGTGAGGGGCTACTGGAGTTATTACCATGTCTCTTGCCGTTGGATATATGATCGGCCCCCCTGCCGATAGATTATATCCGGTACTTCCTGTCGCAGTAGACACTATCACTCCATCTGCTCGATAAGTAGTGAGCCTTTCGTTATCTATTCCTACTTCAATATAAAGGGGGCGGCTTGGCGCTCCTCTGGCTATAACAACATCGTTGAGGGCGGAAGATAGCGCGGGTGCTGGCGTTGTTTCGTTATGTTCTCCTCGGCGCACCACTCTCGTTTGCAGAAGCGCCCTCTCCTCTATGTACCCACCTGTCGTACACACAGCTAGTATACCCGATACGGCATCTTCCGGCGAAAGCTCCGCCATGAAGCCCAGCCTGCCAAAGTTTACTCCCAGTACCGGTACATCGAGCAGCGAAGCAGAACGTACCGCTCGTATGATAGTGCCGTCGCCACCCATACCTACCAGTAGCTGGCTGTCGATCAGGTTCTCTCTGACCACCTCCTCATCCCAGGAAGAAGAGAGCCAAAATGATAAAGAATGTGCGGACAAGCTGTTTGATAGCTCTTTGGCAAGACGCTCGGCCGCAGCAACCTTAGGATGGTATAAAATTCCGACCCTTTGAATGAGCAACTTATTCTACCTTCAAATATACTAAGAACTCTCGATTGCCCGCATCTCCAAGGATAGGCGATGGGATGACTCCGAGCACCCTAAACCCCTGTTCTACAGCCCAAAGAAGAAATTCTCCCAAGACCCTGGCGTGTAACAGAGGGTCTCGAACCACTCCGCCTTTTCCCACCTGTCCCTTCCCCACCTCAAACTGTGGCTTGAACAACACGACTGCTACCGCCGGCCTTTTTAGTACCTCGGCAATAGGCATCAATACCTTCCTCAAGGAGATGAAAGACACGTCGGCGGTTGCTATGTCTGCCTTCTCAGGTATGGGGATACCGTATCTGGCGTTAACCCTCTCTTTGACTGCTACCCTCGGATCTATCCTGAGCTTGTGGGCAAGCTGGCCGTAGCCAACGTCAACAGCGTATACTTTCGCAGCCCCGCGCTGGAGAAGACAGTCAGTAAAGCCGCCTGTTGAGGCCCCTACATCCAGGGCGACGGCGCCGCTTGGGTCTATGTCGAACGCATCGAGGGCCGCCGCAAGCTTCACTCCTCCTCTGCCAACGTACTGGGAGGTCTGTTTTACATCGATTGAAATATCATTACGAAACAGAACGCCCGGTTTGGTGGGCCGCTGATGGTCCACTGTAACCAGACCAGCCATGATCATAGCTTTCGCCTTTTCCCGGCTCTCAGCCAGACCACGCTCTACGAGCAGTAAATCCAATCTTGACCTGACCATAACACAAGGTAGAATAGACTCAACATAAATTAAAGTCAATACGCCCTCGCGCCTCCGGTACGTGATAGCGAGAATACGCGATGCGTGTCAACTCATATAGGAATGTTACCGAGGGGGAAGTAGTTCACTCATATAGGAATGTTACCGAGCGGCGCTGGCTACCTCCTTTCGTTTAGTCTCAGGGTCTAGCAACGGGGACTGCCACAGCCTTTCCACAGCC
>SHYC01000131.1 GCA_009693005.1 Dehalococcoidia bacterium
ATGTTTATGCCAACGCCGATGAAGCCTTTGACTACCCCGGACGGCCACCGATCGCGATGCCGGATGAGGAATGCTACGGCCTGAATGCCCTGTATCGCCTTTACCCAGCTCGTTCAGGGTGGGTTTTTCTGGCGTGCCCCTTTGAGGATGAGTGGCAGGCGTTATGTCATGCGGTGGGCCTGGGGAATTTGCTGGAAGACTCTCGCTTCCAAACGGAAGCAAACCGGCTGGACCATGATGCCGAGCTGGTGATAACGCTCTCCCAGTTGTTTCAATCCCGAACGGCAGCGGAATGGCAAGAACTCCTTACCGCGGCAGACGTTGCCTGTGTTCAGGCCGATGCCCTCACTATGGGGCAATTCTTCGAAGAGGAGCCTCATGTTCGTGAGAACAACTTTCTAGCTCCGGCTAATCATGTTCGCTTTGGGAACTACCTTCGACACGGCGGCATGGTCAGCTTCTCGGAGATGTCCGGGATTTACGGGCCCGGAGTTCTGCGCGGTCAGCATACCAGGGCGATCCTTCGCGAGCTCGGATACAAGGACGAGGATATTGCAGATCTTTATGCTCGCGGCATCGTATCCTCAGAGCGACGAACTACTAAAACCACAATTACGCCGACCATATATGTAAGTGGCTATAAACAAATCTAGGAAGTGAGGCTTGAAGATGCCGGATCAAGAACTGTCGGGAAAGGTCGCTATTGTGACAGGGGCGGGACGATTGCGAGGGATAGGACGGGCAGCAGCCATGGCGCTAGCCCAGTTGGGCTGTGATGTAGTAGTCACTGGAACCGGTCGGGACCCTGCCACGTTTCCTGCTGATGAGAAGTTGGTTGGCTGGGGCGATGTGGAGAGTACGGCGGTGCAGGTGCGCAGCCTCGGCCGTCGCTGCCTCACACAGATTGGAGACGTGAGTAATAGCAACGACGTGCAGCGGATGTTCGACGCTGCCATAAGTGAGTTCGGACACGTTGATATCCTGGTCAACAACTCGGCGAGCGCTCGGGGCGCGGACCGCGTCCCCGTAGTAGAACTCGGCGAAGAGCTTTCCGGAGGACCTTTGAGGTAAAGGTCATGGGTATTTTCCTATGCAGTCAGGCAGCAGCCCGTCACTTTATCGCTAGGGGCGGCGGTGGAGCCATCGTGAATATCTCTTCTATTGCCGGTAAGGTTGGAGGTGCCAATACCTCGGCCTATGCCGCGTCCAATGCCGCCGCGGAGTCGCTCACTCGCTCTCTCGCACGGGAGCTAGCTTCGCATGGCGTAAATGTCATCTGCGTATGCCCTGGGCTCGTTGATACCAACCGCATGGACGACCTAGGACGCGAGGCCCGCTGGGACGAGTCGGTTAGCCGGACACCCCTGGGCCGCGCTGCCCGAGATCAGGAGGTTGGGGAGTTTATCGCCTGGCTCTGCACTAGGACCGCTTCTTATATCACCGGGCAATGTATCAACTTCGACGGGGGCAGGGTGATGGAACGTTAGGAAGAGAGTCAAATATTCAGTCGACTGCCTTGCTAACTTGTGTTATGACTCAACTTGACATATTCTTTTGGCGCGAGTAAGTTGGAGCAGTACTAATAAGACACAGGACGACCGATTTGGTCCCTGGCTGACTGCGTATCCGGCTATGTCGCATGGCTTGGCCCGAGATGTTTTTGTTCTCCAAGCGCCAATGGGGAAGTGGCCGCGATTGTTGTGAGAGCTGGGATGAGTTTGCCACGATCCTTCTTATGTCTCTGGTGAGGCTAAGGATTTGAACCGGGATAGCTATTGCAGGCTTCAAGAAGGGGGAAGAATTGTGCCGATATCTGGTGATTTTTCAGCTATGAGCCTAGGCGGCTTTTTGGAAAAAGAGCAGAATGTTACACAACCAACGAATGCGCCTGTTGTCAGCGGAGAGGCAGACTATTGGCCGGGCACTGGTGAGAGCCTGGAGAATCTTCAGTGCCAGCACCACTGGGTGGTAGCGTCTCCAATCGGCGATCAAAGCTTGGGGCGTTGCAAAAATTGCGGCCGTACGAGGGAATTCGCAACGTCTCCGAGCCGTACTCGCTTTAGACACGCGCTCCCGCAGAAAGCCTGATGAGGTGGTATTGACGGCCCACGCTGCCGCGATCTAATTAGGGCCGACAAGTTAAGAAAGTTGTCACCAAAAAATGGTAGCACAACATTAACCGGCGTGGTATAATGCGCCGAGTGGTGACAGTTTAGTTCCACCCCCAGCATTGTTCTGGACTGGTGATGACCTGACCTTTCGCCAACTGTATAGTGAGGGGGGGTTATCATGAGTTACGTTGACAGGACGCTGTCTTGTGTAGAATGCAGTCAGCCGTTCACCTTCAGCGCCGAAGATCAAGAGTACCATGCACAGAGAGGCTACGCTAATGAGCCCAAGCGTTGTCCTGACTGCCGTGCGAGCCGTAGAGACACCCGCAATTCAAGCGGCTTTGGGTCAGGCGGCGGATATGGTGCGTCCGAGCGACAGATGTACCCGGCGGTATGCGCCCAGTGTGGGAAGGATACCGAAGTACCATTTCAGCCGAGAGGCGATCGACCGGTATATTGCAGGGACTGTTATAATAAGACAGGCGGCGCCAGCAGCCGGGAGCGCCGTTAAGCGCAAGCGCAGTTATTGACAGAATAACCGCATGGGGAGTCCAATCGGGCTTCCCAATATGTATTAGAGAGGAATGTAGATATGTCTTATGTGATTCCCAACGAAGGAGAAGGCATTGAAAGCTTATTGAGACGGTTCAAGGTAGTTGTAGCCAGGTCCGGCGTCCTTCGGGACCTAAAGGACCACCGCTTTTTTCGCTCCAAGGCGGAGAAGGCGCGTGTTGCATCGCAAAGAGCCGCTCGTAGGAACCGCAGGAAGACGGTCACCAGGTAGGTGGATTTGAGACTGCTACCAAGTTCGAAATCAGGCCCCCGGTCAGCTTTTCGGTTGCGGACTCCGTACGCGTAGCGGACTCCTGAAGGTACACCGCCCGAGCCTAGTTTTAGTACGTCCCTGCAGGGTTCGACGGCCTAAAGGAACGGACTGCGCTGGTGCCAGTTTCATCCTCGAAGGCGTTCGCACCGGTTAACTGGAATGCCGTAGAGAATGGGCAAATCGCGTAAGAAGGGGCGGTCTGATAGACCGCCCCTTCTTGGACACAATACTTACTCTGGGACCCCTTAGTCGGGCATCTGGCCGGCTTCTTCCTTCGCTGTCCGGCCAATGCCCATTCGGCGGGCCATGATCACGCGCTGGACATCCTGCGTCCCTCCCGGATGGACTGAGATAATGGACGACTTCATGTAGGAATCGACCCAGCCCTCTCCCGGCGCCATTGCTTTGTCACTGGTCACGGCCAGGTAGCCCAAGACCTGCTGCATAAGCCCGCTCTTCCTCAGTCCGCCCATCTTCCTGAAGAAAGACGACTGGGAGCCTTCGTAGGACATCCGCTTCTTGGAATGGGACATCCAGAAGTTCCGCAGACCGAAAAGGGTTGCCACGTTATCGTCTGTCAATATGTCTGCAATAGCGTCTCTAACGGCTGGATCACTGGCGATAGTCTCTCCGTTGAAGGCAGTCGTCTTGCAGTACTCGATGAACCTCTCCACTTGCCGGGTGCCTCGGACCGTTCCACCACCACCGTGCTCAAGCTCAAGGTGTGTAGCGGCCACCTTCCAGCCGTTGTTCTCTCCACCAATCAGGTTGAACGCGGGCACGCGCACGTCTTCAAAGAATACGCTGCACTTGGCGCCGCCACTGCCGTTAAGGAGATCCAGGGGCTGGATCATGATCCCTGGAAGACCGGCCGGGATAACGAACCAGCTCAGGTTCTGGTGTCTCGGTCCCTTAGGATCGGTGAGAGTTATCGTCCACAACCAGTCAGGCTGTGTATCAGTGGTGCCAACGAAGGTCTTGGTGCCGTTGAGTACATACTCGTCACCGTCTTTGATAGCGGTGGTCTTGGTGGAGGCCAGGTCAGAACCGCCGTGCGGCTCGGTAAGAAGCTGCCATGACGCCCACTCACCGGTTGCCATCTTCGGCAAAAAGGTCTGCTTCTGCTCCTCGTTTGCCCACACCATAATCGCAGGGCCGCCCAAGCCGGCGCCGCTGTCGGAGTAGGGCGGGATGGTGATCTCGTACTGGTCTATCTCCTGCTCCAGTACAATGGCATGGTCTATGCTGAGGCCGCCGCCACCGTATTGCTTGGGCCACATCGGGCGCAGCCAGCCCTTGGCGCCCAGTTCCAGCCCGATCTTACGCCGCATCGCCTCCTGCTCTGGCGTGACATCCTCGTCATAAGGCGATACAATAAGTTCCTTAGGGATTATCTGACTAAAGGTGTCTTTGACCTCCTTCCTGAAAGCGGCCATCTCTGCTGTGTCATGCATTTCGAAGTCCATTGATTTCGCTCCTCCTTCTATCCACTAACTTTCATTGGCACGATGATGCCGAGCAACTATATCCTCTGGCAGTTCCGCGATTTCGTACCTGCGAGATCCAGCGCCATACCCGCTCGAAGACGCGACACATCCATTCAGCCGATTATAAGCACTTATTATTGATTTAGTCAACTTTTTTACAGATTCTCTAATTTATTTTTTCGCTGGTCAAATATTATCGAAGCATCTCTATAGCTTAGGCGTCTTTGTCTAGGAGTGGGCTACCAAATCGTTGTTCCGGCCATCGCTCCTTCGAATCAAGTAAACCCTCCGGGCTAATTATCGGGCATTCTACCACATCCAAGCTGGCCGCGGTTGCGCCGAATGAGCCCGGAGGAAACGGCCAATCATACCAGCGCCCGCCTACTACGATTTGGTCCTCTGAATCTCTCTGAAGCAGGTAGAACTCCAGCTTGCGGCCGCACTTCATGGGCCGGCTGGTCTCATCGGGAAAGCCATTCTCTCTCAACGTGAATCCTGGGCTTATAAGAACGTCTTCGATCCGCGTCCAGTCGTGCTTCCAAACGGCAAAATCGATGTCACCATGACCACGCGTGATTCGTCCATTGAGAAAGTCGACTCCTCAGCCCCCTGCCAGCCAGTGAGGTACGTCGGCCTCGAAGAGGACTTGGTGTACCAGCTTGATAAGCTTCAGTTGTCTCGCGGCAGTTTGTTCGCGCATGTCTCGCATGTATTCCATACTCTTTCACGCTTATACTGTAATCGTATCTAGTGTAGTATATAGATGAAATATGGTTAAGGGGGTGGAAAATGAGTTCATTCTTAAGTGGCCGCTGGGCGTTGCTGGAAGTTCTTTTTGTTGTAGGATTAGGCGTTTTTGCGGCCAGGGCCAACGATCTCTCCTGGTCTACGATATTAATTAGCGTCGTGGCTGCATTGGCGTTGTGGGGGGTTGTAGGTTCTCTATCCAGAGGATACTATAAAAAGAATCACACCCTGGACCCCCTTAGTGGGGATATTCCTACATGGTTATTGATCATGACCGCGGGCAGCGTCTTGTTCCCCGGGACAGACGGCAACGACAGCTCAGTCCACGGAGCGTCTGGGGCCAGCGGCTCCGGCGGTGGGGACGCCGGCTATGGCGGTGGTGGCGGATGGCCCGACGGCGGGGCGGGTCTGGTGGTGTGGATTGACTGACAGGCTCCGGCCAATAAGGTTCTGGTTAACCTAATACCGTCGGCTAGAAAATCAAGACCCAAGCGCCGGCTTAATTTGCAGCGGATGGGTATGACGCATACTTTTGGAGTGCTGCCCGAGGCACTGAACCAGGTAACTGGATCACGAATACGACATCTTGACAAGCGACTTTTGTTCTCATATATTGTGGCAGTTGGTTCTGTTACAAGAATGTCCACC
>SHYC01000132.1 GCA_009693005.1 Dehalococcoidia bacterium
ACACCGTTATATGACTTTCACACCCACACCTTCCTTAGCGATGGCTCGCTGTCCCCGGTCGAACTGGTGCGCCGGGCGTTGGTTAATGGCTATACCGCCATGGCTATTACCGACCACGCCGGAGTGGGCACCCTGGAGAGGGTGCTCTCCGAGCTTAAGCGAGACTGCGCCTTAGCCAGCGACTACTGGGATATAACTGCGCTGCCGGGCGTAGAGCTAACGCATGTGCCGGCAAAAGCGATCGCGGATACGGTCAAGAAGGCGCGGGACTTAGGTGCGGAGATCGTGATAGTGCATGGAGAGACGATAGTAGAACCTGTAGAGCCAGGCACAAACCTGGCAGCCGTCCGCTGCGTGGAGGTAGACGTGCTGGCGCATCCCGGCTTTTTGACCGTTGAGGAGGCTGAGGCAGCGGCGAGGAACGGGATATTTCTAGAAATATCCGCTCGGAAGGGACATTCGTTAGCCAACGGACACGTGGTAAGGGTGGCCGCGTCTGTGGGAGCCAGATTAGTGCTCAACTCCGACGCCCATGCTCCTGAGGACCTGTTAACTCATAGCTTCGCCAGAATGGTAGCCCGAGGTGCCGGAATAACGGAGGACGAAGTGCGGATTGTGCTAATAGATAATCCTCAATCTTTGCTCAAAAGACTGATGTCTGGACGCTAGATCGGTTTGACGAGACATCGGGTCGACGTTGCCTGAGGTTCTCGAAGGCACCGCCCGCTCCTTTCGAGAGCCTCAAGGAACGGGCCGCGACTGGGCTTTTCCTCCTTAGGGGGTTCGGGTCGCAGCCGCATATCGGATTCTCTGGAAGATGGGTGCCAGCCGGCGTGGAAGCTTCTAAGCGCTAGAGGCAAATACTTTGCGAGGCTTTAGAGCTAGCTCAGAGGAGCTGTACTCGGTCACCGCCAGAAAAACCCCGCCACTTGAGTACGTCCTGAATAATTGACCATCCGAAGGTTCTGCGTTCAGGGGCACAAGCTCAACCGGCAGCGGAACGCCATTAACCGCCATTCCTACATATTTGTCCTCTATCACCACAGATGGAAGAGCCCCAATAACGGAGTCTATCGGCATAAGAGTGTCCTGCCATCCGCTGCGCTCTACTCTCTCAGGCAACTCGGCCAGAGGGATAGCCTTATCGATGTAAAAGGGCCCGTCCTTTACACGCTGCAACGCTTTAAGGTACGCGCCGCAGCCAAGGTCCTGGCCGAGATCATGGGCGATGGAGCGTATATAGGTTCCGCGTCCGCACTCCACCTCTATATCCAAGGTCGGCGAATCCCAGCATGTAACCTCTATCCTGTGAATAACCACGGGCCTGGCTGGAGCTATCACAGCGGTTCCGGCTCTAGCGAGTTCGTACAACCTGCGCCCTCCCTGCTTTATCGCGCTGTAAGCCGGAGGGACCTGCTGAATCTCTCCCTCGAATTTCTCGAGGGCAGTGGTGATCTGTTCAAGCGTAACACCGGATGGGTCACAGACCGAAGTTACTTTGCCTTCAGCGTCATAAGTGTCCGTGGTGGCGCCAAGTGTCAATGAAGCGCGGTACACCTTTGTTCCGGACATGAACTCCAGCGCACGAGTGCCCCGTCCTACGCCAATAACCTGTATCCCGGAGGCCAGAGGGTCTAAAGTGCCGGCGTGACCTACTCTGCGCTCGCCGCTCAGTCTCCGTATGAGAGCGATGGCATAGAAAGAGGTCACGCCGGAATGCTTGTTTATGTTGAGGATACCATCCATATTTTGGAATGCCTGTCTTAGGTAGGTTTCTCCCGCTCCATTATTTCCAGCAAACGAGCCCCTCGCTCAATCGAGCTATCGAAGTGGAAGGTCAAGTGGGGCATGAAACGCAGATTCAGCCTTGTTGCAAGCTCCCGTCTAATATACCCCTTGGCAGATTCCAGCCCCCTCAGCGCCTCTTTTCGTGCTTCAGCTTGCTCTAAAATGCTTACATATACTTTAGCATTCTTTAGGTCGGCAGAGGTCTCCACCTGGGTTACGGTGATGAACGCCTGGAGCCTGGGGTCGTTTATCTGCCTCAGCAGCAGATCGCTAATCTCCTGCTGAATCAGCTCATTTATTTTCTCTATGCGTATACTCACTTTATACCTCCTTTAAGAATTAGGGAGGCAGCCAAGCTGTAGGCTTGCGCCTTTATGCAATCGCTCAGGGATATGTACGCTCACCCCAAGCGAGATAACCCTTCTAAAAGTATAGGGATACCGCGGGCAGGGCCGCGATATCCCTATTATAAGAAACTCTAGCGAACGGCTTACATCGACCTCTTGGTTGCAAGCTCTTTGTGATAGAACTCCATCTTGTCGCCTGGACTGAATTCTTCGTATCCCTCGACTACAACGCCCCCCTCGAAGCCGACGGTCAGTTCTCTGACATCATCCTTGAAATGCTTCAGGCTCGCGACCTTCGACTCGTGGAGCACACGGCCGTTGCGGGTGATCCTAACCATCGCGTTACGCGTCGCCCTGCCATCCTGGATAGCGACTCCGGCAACGGTGCCCGTCTTGCTCACCTTAAAGCTCTGACGCACCTCCGCATGACCGTCGATAACGTCAATATATTCCGGCTCCAGCAGACCCGACATGGCTTTTTCTACGTCTTCTATTAGCTCATAGATGATGGTGTAGTGTCTCAGCTCAACACCTTCGGTATCGGCCAGGTTTCTAGCTCCGGGCTCCACTCTACTATTGAAATCTACCACTATGCCGTGAGAGGCGAGCGCAAGCATTACGTCGGACTCGGTGATGCTTCCGGCGGCGCCGTGTATTACGTTGACCCTTACTTTTTCATTGGTCAGCTTTTCAAGGGAAACACGTATTGCATCTATGCTGCCCTGAACATCTGTCTTCAAAACTACGTTGAGCTCTTTGGCCTGTCCGGACTGAATGCGGCTGTACAACTCCTCCAGCGTAATCGCCCTGGACGCTTCATCCCTATCCCGCTGTTTCTGCCTCGCCTGAAGTATGGAATGCGCGGTCTTCTCATCCTGTACGACAAGCAGGATGTCACCCGGCCGGGGCACCGCGTTGAGACCCAACACTTCAACCGGTGTAGAAGGATCGGCCTTTCTGACGTGTTTTCCTTGGTCGTTAAACATCGCCTTTATTTTGCCCCAGGTATTTCCAACTATTACTACATCGCTTACGCGAAGAGTACCGGACTGTACGAGCACCGTAGCCATCGGCCCTCTGGTGTTATCAAGCTCTCCCTCTACTATTACGCCCATGCAGCGGCCGTGAGGGTCTGCCCTAAACTCCATGACCTCGGCGAGGAGAAGAATGTTTTCCAGGAGCTCGCTGATCCCCTGGCCTGTCCTGGCCGAGACCGGCACACATATTACGTCGCCTCCCCAGTCCTCGATGATCAGGCCATGCTCTCCAATCTGCCGTTTCACCCGCTCGATGTTTGCATCCTCTCGGTCGATCTTGTTAATAGCGACGATCACGGGAACGTTGGCGGCCTTAGCATGGTTAATGGCTTCCACGGTTTGAGGCATAACGCCGTCATCCGCGGCCACCACCAGAATCGCTACATCGGTGACCTGGGCTCCGCGGGCGCGCATGGCGGTAAACGCCTCATGGCCCGGAGTATCAAGAAAGGTAATTTTCTTGTCTTCTACGTCGACCTGATACGCGCCGATGTGCTGGGTTATGCCTCCAGCCTCCCCGCCAACCACATTGCTTTGCCTAATCGCATCCAGCAGGCTTGTCTTGCCGTGGTCGACATGGCCCAAGATAGTGACTACGGGCGACCTGGGTTGAAGAGAGCCTTCACCAGCGTCTCTGAATTGCCTTAGCTTGGCCATCTCTATTGCGGCAGACTCCACGTTGGCCCTTGGACGTTCCTTTACACCGAAGCCAAGAGCGTCCGCCACCATAACGGCTGTCTTGTAGTCGATCACCTGATTTATATTGGCGACGATTCCATTCTTGAGGGTCTCTTTAATCACAACAATTGCGCTGACCCTCATTTCGTCCGCCAGCTCGCGCACGGTCATACTCTGAGGCAGCTCCAACTCTCTATGCTCAACCTCAGTTTTTCTGGATGCTATACCGGATCCACCATATTTGGTGGTGGTTGAACCCCTGGTTCTACGATTCAATAATTCCACTCCTTACGCCTGTGGGCTGAATTTATTAAGCCTTAGCCTTGGACAAACTTCCCAGCCTTTCAAGCAATACCGCGTGTTCCTCTTTAGGAACTTTGGAGTGCAAGGCCTTGTCCAAGCGCTCGCGCTTAAAAGTAGCTTCCCAACACTCTGGGTCAGGACAGACATAGGCTCCTCGGCCATCCTGCTTCCCGGTTTCGTCAAGGGTTAGCTGACCGTCCGGTCCCTGTACAATTCTTACCAGCTCTCGTTTTGGTCTTACCTGTCTACAGCCAACGCACGTTCTTAGAGGCACATGCTTCGTCTTCATATTGCTCACCTGCTGTGAACCACTTTGATCATCTCAGGACAGACTCGGCTTGAACCGGGCCAACGGGGAGCGTATTACACCTTGTACTATTACTCGTTTCGAGGCACGTCGAAGAGTTCCCGAGCATATTTTCATCGATGCGCGCGGGCCTCAGCGTTCACGCCCGATTTTCTAAACACCCTCAAACTCGTCAAGCTCTTCCTCGATAAACGGCCTCTTGCTGCCACCGCCTTTCTTGGCCTTGACGAACTTATGGCCTGACGCTTCGTCGTCAGTCTTACGCTTGCTCTTGCCCTTTTTCTCTTTGGTACCCACCTTAGCGGGGGCCGCCGTAAAGATATCTTCTGCAGGGGTATGCGTAAAGATATCTTCTGCGAAGCGCAGTCTGGGTCTCTGCACAACCGAGGCAGTGGCGGGCACGGCAGGGACCAACTCTCTCGTCTCCAGCCGACCGATCGCGGAAGTTTCCGCCACTGCCGGCTCTTTAGACACTGCTTTAGTTTCGGTATCAAGCTGAACGGCCACTGGTGACACCTGTTCCGCCGCATCGACAGCTTCTTCCAACACGCTGACAGGAGTCGCCAGCGCCGCGGCTTCCGCGCTCTCTTCTTCTTTGATTAACGCGGGTTCCTCAGCGGCAGCTCCAGCCGCCACTGGGACGGCTTCCATTTCCCGAGCGTCCAGCAGAGCTTGCTGATTAATGGCGGCTAGTTCTGCCGCCTCCAGCACTATCCGCTCAGCCTCGGCCTGCGCCGCACTCGCACTTCGGATATCGATTCTCCAGCCTGTCAACTTGGCGGCAAGGCGAGCGTTTTGGCCTTCCTTTCCGATAGCTAAGGAAAGCTGCTTATCAGGCACTACTACTGTCGCGGTCTTATCGTTTTCTCGTATGTCTACGTTCAAGGCCTGAGATGGGCTGAGAGCGTTGGCTATGAATGATTTTTCGTCTGAAGACCACTGGATGACATCTATTTTTTCGCCGTTAAGCTCGTTGATGATGTTCTGGATGCGAATGCCTCTTATACCCACACACGAGCCAACCGGGTCCACGCCTTCCTGTCGCGCTGCCACCGCTACTTTGCTCCTATGCCCAGGCTCTCTGGCGATGGCCTTCAACTCCACGGTGCCGTTGAATATCTCCGGCACCTCAAGTTCGAAGAGGCGTCGCAGCAGGTTCTTGTGAGTCCGCGAAACTATCACCTGAGGTCCTTTATTAGACCGGAATACCTCCAGCACAAAAACCTTCAGCCTTTGACCTATTCTGTAGTGCTCGGCTTTGACCTGCTCTGGCCC
>SHYC01000133.1 GCA_009693005.1 Dehalococcoidia bacterium
GTAAACCAGGCCAAATGAGTCGACTCTGGACGGCATAGCCAGGAGGTCACACGAGGCAAGAAGTCTATGTTTCTCCTCCTCTGTTACTTTACCCAGGACTGTAAATACAGCCCTCTCATGGTCAGGGATTCCTCTAATGTGCCGCTTGAAGTGCTCAACAACCGTACCCGCAACAAACAGATGAACGTCGACACCGCGACCGTTCAGGAGCCTGACGGCCTCGAGGAGGTGTACTGCGCCTTTTTCATACGTGGCGGCGCCCAGGAACAACACGTTGTAGGAACTTTTTGCACTAATCACGTTGGAGGTATCCGTGCAGAAAGGCTCCCGCATCTGGTCCAGCGGTATGCCTGCGCCAACTCTAAAGATGACGTCCTTCGCCACGCCCATAGCGGCAAGGCTGCTTCCTTCGATATCGGTCAGCACGGTGACCGCGCGGCAGCTTCGAAGGATATCCATCTGATGCAGCATGGTATAGCCGCGCTTAACGACCTTATCCTGTGCTGCTCCGGTGTGCACGAATGGTGTCACAACCACGGGAACCGATAATCTATCGGCGTAGGACAAGGCATCTATCATCAACGACTCGAACGGGATAGTGAAGAGGTGAAGCAGGTCCACCCCATCCTTGGATGAGTTGAAGGCTCCGGACATTTCGGGGACCCACGGGGTAAATCGCGACATAGATTTCAGAAACGACTTCGGGACAAACGGGATGGCGCTAAGGCCTATCATCGCCCTCTTGAGAAGGTAAAAGGAATAAGGACTGGGGGGAAGGTGCCTGATGGGGTACCTTATCACCTCCACACCCTCAATAACGTCCCTTCCCGGCGGAAGGTGAGGCTTTCGCTTGTTCCATATACTCTCTACTTCCAGAGCAGTGGTGGTGTATACCGTGACGTGGTGTCCGTCCTTAACCAGACTCTCAGCCAGCCACTGGCAGTAAAGCTGAGAGCCGCCTGTAAAGGGATGATACCCAATATTTACGAAGAGGAATCGCAGTCCTTTATTCATTACCGGCTTCCGGGTAGGGCTTTATATCCACCGACGCGAGCATGAATCCTAATGCCCGGTTGTCTGCCGACAGCCGGTAGTCCCTGGGCGTCCAGGTGTCGATCGTAAACATGATTGGCTCTTTAGCGCAGAATGAAGGGATCATAGCTCTGTATCTATCAAAGTCCGGCACAAGACTAACGGCGCTCAAGCCCATGTTACCACAGGTCACATACAATATAGACTGAGGGACACCCGGCGGCCTGCCGCCCGCGGCCGTAAACTCCAAGGCAAGCGGGCCACTGTCAACGGCTGGAACAGCCACTCTGACCTGATGTCCCGTCCACCTATAGCGTTGCCCAGACGTTGTAGCTTCCTCCAGAAACAGGTCTCCACCCAAAAGTTGATACTCCGCAGAATTATTGCTGCCAATTTCAATCTCGATCGAACTTGGAGCGGCGCTTTGGTTCGCGCGCTTGCTCACTTTGAACAGATACGCCGGCGTAGAATAGGAATTAGCTCTGTTAGGCCGACTATCCGATGTCCGTTGCCACTCCGGCAAATTAAAGTGGAACAAGAGCTGAGGGTCAAGACTATGGCCGGTAGTGTTTTCGAAGGATACCCCAGGCCTCGAAGCTACATACACTACAGATTTGCCCATATCGCCGGCTCTGTCGACCACGGCGTCCAGGACGGTACGGTCCTCACGGTCCCAGATAACATAGGAGGGCAGATTGTGAAGAAAACGAAAGGGAGTCGCCAGGCGCAGCCCCAAATCGTCGTTGTCGAAGAGCACCACGCTATCCTTTGCAATCGAACTAGCCAGCTGGTTAACCTGCTCAACTGCCCCTTTGTACTCGGTATGCTCAGCAACGGGCAAAGTATCAGGAATTCTGGAGAACATCAGGAGACCAACAGCCAGGGAGGCGAATATGGTACCGCGGTGCTTCAAATTCTGACTAATCCTACATAACGAAAAAGCTATCAACAACGAGAGCAGGGGAAGAACAAGAGGCACCAGACGGCGAGTGGCCCAGAAAAATAAAGGAATGTCATCTTTAGCGCGAAAATAGCTAACAAATATGCCGAGGTATAGCAGGCTACCTATGGATGCGGCGAACAGCAGCGCCGCAGCAGGCCTATTGTGCCGACCAACATTCGGTCTCGCCATGACAATAAAGTAAAGGCCGAGAAACAAAAGCAGGCCGTCAAGCGATGACAGAAACAGACCATTCCAAAGAGCCGCGCCCAGTCCTATAAGATTAGCGGTAGCGCTATTTTCAGACGCCAGGCCGGCAGAGCTGACGACAATTAAGCAAAAGATGGTGAACGCACTAAAGGCTAACGTCCGCTGGGTAAAAATAAGACGAGGCAAATCGTATCTCCGGCAAATAGAAAGAGACAGGGCGGACCCAAACATGACCAGAACAGTCCCCATGACCATATATGACCGGGACGCGGCCAGCTGCTCGAACACGTACATCTTCGCCACCGTAACGTAGTACGCAGCCGAAAACATAATGCCAAACACGTAGCCGCAAAGTGACCATCTTAACCCCCTTGACATTGGCTTAGCCGCAGACAGGGTTGCAGCTACAAGAAACAAGATCAAAATTATAGATACAAAGGTAGCCTCAGTCTTCACAACCGGCATCATTCCCAGCGTCAGCCCCGCCGACAGCGCGGCATAGGAGCTGCCGTACCGCAGAAAGAACATCGCGGCGGCAAGAGCGCCGAAAATCATTCCCTGCAAAGGGACCTCGGAAAGTGTCTGCCTGGAATGCCATATCTGCACTGCATTAGTGGAAAGTAACAGTGAAGCTACCAAAGCCCATCTGCTCCCAAGGAGATATCTCCCAAACAAATAGAACCAGAATACGGCGAGAACGGCGAGCAATGATGGGGTGAAGAGAGCAAACTGCTGCCCCCCAAACAGCGCCAGAATACCGATCCAGATGCTTAGCAACATCGGCAATTGGCTTTCGATATCTCCGCTATCTGAGACGAAGAATCCCGGAAGCAGATATTTGTAAAGCCTTGGACGGGAGTCCGAAAGTACGTTCTTGCCTCCATCCGACAGGTTATCCCACAGCTCGTCATCCCACGTCAGAGAGCCGGTCTCGGCCAGGGCTACTCCAGTGTTGTAATAGACCCCGGCGTCCCACCCGCCCAGGATGAACTGGGCAGGCGGTGAAAACAAAACGGCGCCCACGGCAACGATACCGAGAGCGCCAAGCGCCGGACCTAGCCTTTGCGCCGAGATCCCGGCGTGGACCACTCGCCACACGACTAATGCTACGCCGACGGATATTCCAACGCCCGCAAGAACCAGAAGCAGTGGCCTGAAAAGGGAAAGGGCGGCCAGCAGCAGCGCAGCCAGTGAGAAAAGGGAGAGGTATAGCAGAAGCGCCAGACCAATGACATCCAAAAGGTCAGGTCTTTCGGTTACGCTTTCAGCTACAGCCACGCCATCTTTATAGTATGCCTGTTCCTCGTCCCTCCGAGCGGCTAAAGGCATCATAACGTTGCCAGCAATTGGTCCAACGCCGTGTTCCAGCTTATGTCCTTGACGAGCTCGTATCCAGCCTCACCCATAGCTGAACAAGCATTCTTGCCACAGTACAACTCATCGATGCAGGCTCCAAGGGCTTTGGGGTCTGGGGCGGAAACATATCCGGTTAATCCATGTTTAACGAATTCCAGGATTCCACCGGAATCGTCGGTAGTTATCACCGGCTTTTTCGACAAGAACGCCTCTATAGTCACGTATCCATAGTCCTCATCGTAGGGAGCGTATACCACACCCATACATCCCGCATACAGATCTATCAACTCCTGGTCGTTGACGCGGCCGGCAAAGGTCACGCGTCCATCCAGACCAAGCTTAGAGGCCAGTGCCTTTAGCTCTGCAAGCTGAAGGCCATCTCCCACGATAACACATCGACATCCACTTATTGAATGAGACATAGCCTTCAATACCAGGTCTACGCGTTTGATAGGCTCCATGCGGCTTACGGCTAGTAGATAGTCGCCGTAACCGTCATTCCGAAAGCACTCACGTAATCTGGGAGGGTGGTAAAGCGGCTCGCTCTGGATGTTGTTGTACTTGAGAAGACGGGCTGAGACGTTGCCGGAAATGGTAAAGACTTTCTGTGCGGTTTTAAGACTGGTTTTGTCCATTGTTCTTACAAACCGACTGAACAGGCGGCCGTCGATACGGGTGTGCATATCGCTGTACGGAGTGCCATAAAGCTCGTAAGCCTGTCTATACTGGTGCACCAGCCAGACTACCTTATTTGGATGCTTGACGGCATAAGATGGGAATTTGGTGTCAACGACCATGTCAATCTTATTGCCGTGCATCTCCAACAGGTTCATAGCTCGCCAGGCCATGAACCCCTTAAGGATCTCCCATCTCGGTATGTCCTTATACGGAAGGTTTACAGTGTCAACGGTAAGACCTCTGGACTCTAACTGCTGGCCTAGGGTCTCTACCAGTACCTCGGCGCCACCCTTTACAAACAGGGTCTGTACCCCACAGATAACTATCCTTTTCAAGGATACCTTCTTTCTGACACCTCTGACTATACTGGCTGAGCAGATACATACGCCGAGATAACATCATTTGGATGGCCCTCTGCGACAATTTGCCCCATTTGCAGCAATATAGCCTTGTCACAGAAGCGACTCGCTAATTCAAGATCATGCGTAACCATCAATATGCTCACTCCGGCATTCTGAAACTCCGTCAGGACTTTCAGGCATTTCTCCTGGAAAGCCAGGTCGCCAACGGCCAACACCTCATCAATAATAAGGACCTCCGGGTCCGCGTTTATGATTATAGAAAATCCAAGACGCATATTCATGCCCGACGAGTAATGTTTCAGCGGGGTATCGATAAAGCGCTCCAACTCTGCGAAGGCAACGATCTTATCAAAACGCTGGCGCATCTCACGCGCGTTATACCCCAAAATCGATCCTAGCAGAAAAATATTCTCTCTACCGGTCAGGTCCGGGTGGAAACCTGCGCCCAGCTCTATCATGGCTGTGAGGCGCCCCTTGGTCGTAACCCTGCCTTTCGTGGGCTCTAACACCCTCGTTATCAGCTTCAGAGCCGTGCTCTTTCCTGAGCCATTGGGGCCAATTATCCCAAAGGTCTCCCCATAGCCCACCTCGAAATCGACATCTTTTAAGGCCCAAAACTCTTCGGTCGTCCCGTTCTTTCGATAGAACAAATTTACCACGGCCTCTTGGAAAGACTTTACCCTCTGATGGTGAATCTTATACCGCTTGGAAACCGAATCGAACACAACAGCGCCCACTATAAAGCCTCACTAAAAGAACGGCTAAGACGGGTAAAGAAATAATATCCCGCCGCCAACACCAATATACAGGTAACACTGGTTCGTGAGAAAAAGTCCAGTTGTGTCATGGTCCCAAAATAAAGGATATCCCTGTAAGAGGAGACTATCGAAGCCATGGGGTTTAGTATGTATAAGGCCCTGGAGTAAGCCGGGAAAACGTCTTCAATACGGTAGAATATGGGCGTGAGGAAGAACCACGCAAACATCACTGTCTCCATAATAAGCGCCGTATCCCGGAAATAGACGTTAAGGGCCGCCAAGAACAGCCCAATGCCCATTGTAAACATCACGTGTACCAGGATAACCAGTGGCAGAAGCAGAACGGTCGATGAGAGCTTCACTTGAAACAGCAGAATAGCGC
>SHYC01000134.1 GCA_009693005.1 Dehalococcoidia bacterium
TTCATCGAGGTCTTCTACAACCGACGACGGCTTCACTCTTCACTGGAGTATCGCTCCCCAGCAGAGTACGAACGTGTTAGAATGGCGGAAGAGAATCCCGCCTTCGCCTCCTAACAAAACTGTCCGTCAAAACGGGGTAACCCCACTTTGATCTGGCTGGGGCTGGGATAGCTTTATTAGGGGTTTTTATCATCATGTGGGCGCCAAGAGGCTAGTCCCTTTCGGATTGTCAGTTAGACAGCCGCCCCAACCGCCTCGCGGGCCAGTAGCGGAACCACACCCTCCCAATAATGATGTCTTTCGTTATGGCTCCAAAAAGCAGACTGTCCCTGCCATACAGGCTGTATTCTCTGTTGTCTCCCAGAACAAAATATTGGTGAGAGGCCAGCTCCCATTCTTCGATCTCTGCCGGGTCGGGCCGGCTCCTTTCACCGGTTCGTATATATGGCTCAGGTAACGGACGCCCGTTAATGAGGGTCCTCCCGCCTCGAACGCTCACGCTTTCTCCCGGGACGCCCACTATACGCTTCACCAGAGTATGATTCGGCAGCACCGGATCATCCATGACTACAATACTGTGGCGGGATACAATTCCGTGCCGGAAGGCAGTTTGGTCTACGAGAAGGTGGTCGTTGTGCCACAGGGTTGGTTCCATGCTCGGTCCCTGCACAACGAAGCGTATAGATGAGAAAACAGACACCGCGTCAGCCAAAATGCCATGTAACATATATATAATATACCATTATAGCTCTATAATATGGCTATATATTACGCAACTTGTAGACAATATGCCTTTTTGCATATATTATAGTAACACTAGGAGTTTAGTTTGACTGGCTGCAAAGTTGGCAACGGTCCTAAGGCGGAGTCACGAGGTCCTGGAGCGGCGGTAGAGTATGTCATGTCCGGTATGTAAAACCGAAAATCGGCCCGGGGCGAAATTCTGCCAGGAGTGCGCGGTCAGGCTGGAGCTTCGATGCCCCTTCTGTGGCGGTGCAACGGCCGCCGGCGCCAAGTTCTGCACCCAGTGTGGTTCTCAGTGCGGGTCTCAACAGGAATTAAGCTGTCCTCTTTGTTCAGCTGTGACGCATCTTGGTGCGAAGTTCTGCCAAGACTGCGGGACGCGGCTCGAGTTCACTTGTTTTACATGCGGCACCCTAACTCCTCACGGCGCGAAGTTTTGTCACATGTGCGGCTCCAGGCTGGAGACGCACTGTGCAGATTGCGGGGCGATCACTTTACCGGGAGCGAGGTTCTGCAACGCCTGTGGTGTCGCGCTCGCACCGGGTCATCAGCCTGTGCAGCCGTATGCGCCGCCGCAGCCACAACCCGCGCCGGTTTATCAACCACCGCCACCGCAGCCTATCCAACCGTATGCGCCGCAATATCCGCAGCCGCCGGCTCCGGCTGCCCCCCTACAGTATCAGCAACCGATACCCATGCCACAACCGCAGGTAGAGCAGGGACAGGCGCCAGCGCCGCAGCCCGGGCCTGCCGCGTATCCAGCCCCGGTAGAACCGCAGTACCAGCCCCAGCCGTCTAATTACCTTGCGCCGGCTCCGCCAACCACCCCTGCGGTGGAGCCCCAGCCGGCGCCTACTCCGGTAGAGCAGACGCCGCCGGTGCAGGCATCGGGTCCTGACGCGGCTGTAGGTGATGTGGTACCGCCGCCGGCGCAGCCCATCCCAAGCCGGCCGGCACCAGACCCCAACGCGGCGCCCGTTATACCGATGGGCAGAGAGGACGAGCGCCGTCTGGTCACAGTCCTTTTTGGTGACGTCTCCGGCTTTACCGCCATGTCCGAAAAGCTGGACCCTGAGGACGTTAAGAACATCATGGATTCCTGCCTGAAAATGCTGGCGGACCAGGTGGATAAATATGAGGGCACCGTCGATAAGTTCGAGGGCGACTTGATTATGGCGACCTGGGGAGCTCCCAACCTTCACGAAGATGATGCTGAACGGGCGGCACTGGCGGCCATTGGAATGCAGGAGGCCCTCGTCAAGTTTAGCGACAACCTGCAGAAGCGCCGCGGCTTCACTTTGAGAATGCGTATTGGACTCAACACCGGCGAGGTCATTTTTGGCACCGTAGGCTCCGGCAGGGAAAAGGACTATACCGTTATGGGAGACGTTGTAAACACGGCCTCCAGGTTTGAGAGCAGTGCGACTCCAGGGCGGATCATGGTGGGTCAGACCACTCATGATCTTACAAGACATCTTATCGAATATGAGGTCCTGGAGCCGATAACCGTTAAAGGTAAAGTAGAGCCTTTGCAAGTATATCAAGTGGTAGGAGTCAAGGAAGAGCGCGGACAGCGTAGAGGAATAGCAGGTCTCGAATCACCCATGGTGGGGCGCTCCTCCGAGGCACAAAAGCTCCGACAGGAGGTTCAAAAAGCCATGGACGAGAGGCATCCAAGGCTGGTGATGGTCTTGGGTACTCCCGGAATTGGCAAATCCCGTCTCCTCAATGATCTTGAACGCCAGCTAAACGAGAACGCCGTCCCTTGTGACTGGCTTGAGGGTCGGTCCTTACCGTATGGACAGGCCATTACTTACTACTCCCTCGGTGAAATGGTAAAGACGACCTTTGGTATCAAAGGGAGCGATAGCATAGAAGAAGTCCGGGAGAGGCTGCTGGAAGGCGTGAAAGATGTCGTACGCAACAGCTTGCCAGCTGAGGATCGGGTTTCAGAGAAGATAGAGCAGGAAGCCACTCAGATAACCCACCGCCTGGCGTACGCCATAGGCGTATCTTTTCCGGATAGCATAATGAACAAGATAAACCCGGCCAACGTCAAAGAGGAGCTTTTCTGGGCGTGGCGACAGTTCTTTCATAGGTGGGCAGCCGCCAAACCCCTGGTGATCGTTTTTGAGGACCTACAGTGGGCCGATGAAATAATACTTGAGCTCGTTAACCATATAGTAACTACCGTTGCCGGCGTTCCTATCATCTTCCTGTGCATAAGCAGGCCGGAGCTTTTGGAGCGCGTTCCGAGCTGGGCAGATGAGCATCCCTCTCGCTGCCTGTTGCACCTGACCCCATTGAGCCCCAGGGAGGGCGTGACCCTTATAGACAATCTGCTCGTGAACAATAAGCTTTCTCCACGCGTCAAGGACAAGATCGTTCAGAAGGCGGGCAGTGTTCCATTCTTTATCGAAGAGATCCTCCGAACCTTGATAGACAGCCGCGATATAGTCGAAGCGCCAGACGGATGGGTCTTAGCGGATCTCGATATTGATCTGAAACTCCCGGATACCATAAACGCCACGATCTCTGCCCGTATCGATAGGCTGGACTTGATGGAAAAATCCTTGATCCAGAGGGCGTCGGTCGTAGGTACCGATTTCTGGGAAAGCTCCCTGGCGTATCCGGCTCCTGCCCTTGGCCCCGAGGTCCTGGCACTTGTTCGGCTTACACAGAAAGAGTTTATACACCCCAAGCCAACCTCCGCTTTCGCGGGTGATGATGAGTATGCCTTCCAGAACACCCTCGTACGCGATGTGACCTATCAAGGTCTCACCAGGGCCAGACGCAGTCGAGAGCATCTAAGGGCTGGGCTGTGGCTGGAAGCACGCGCCGGCGACCGGCTCGATGAGCTTATCGAGCTGCTGGCGTATCACTTTGGACAGGCGGCAAACGTAGACGTAGCCTCTATGGAGGGAGACTACAAAGGCGTTGTTCAGGCCATTCATTATCTTTGGGACGCCGGCGAGCGCGCCAGAGCCAGACAGTCGAATGCCGATGCGCTGAGCCACTACGATCGGGCTCTCGAGCTTCTTTCCGAGATCAAGGACTTGGAGGGCGCCCCACAAGAGATTAACGGTGTGGACAGCCAGGTCATGGCACTGAATCTATTCATGGGTCGTGCTCAGACCCTGGAGCCGCTTGCCCGTTACGATGACGCCATGGAAGATCTGGAGGTTGTCCTCAAGAGCGGCAGCACCATGCGCATGCGAGCCCTCGCCTTGTACCAGATTGCTAGGATACTGAGACTAAAAGGTGAGCCGGCCCTTGCAGAGGGCAAGGCAACAGAGGCTGCCCAGCTCTATCAGCAGATCGGCGATGTTGCCGGCAACGCACAGTGTCGCCTGGTGCTGGGAGAGGTATTCTCAGATCAATCCAAGCTCAGCCAGTTCGAGGTTATGGCCAGGGAGGCTACGGAATTAGGTGTGCAAACCGGAAGCTTATGGGTTGAGGCCAGAGGCAGCACATTGCTGGGTACGGCCTGCGTGTACCAGGGTAGACCAGAAGAGGGGCTTACGCAAATCGAGAAGGCCGTTGCGATATATAGGGACATGGGAGACCGCAGAGGCATAGCAACGAGTCTCCTCATGCTGGGCCGGGTCAACCACATGACGGGTCGCCTTAAGGTAGCAGCTCAGCACATCGCCGAGTCTGTCGAAATCTTCGAGGAGCTTGGTGATAGGCGCGCGATGGCTTCAGCCTCTTGGAGCGTAGGCACTATGAATGTGGAGCGAGGAGACCTGCAGGCGGCGCAGCTTCACGCCGAACGCGGTATCGCATTTACAAGCGACGCTGGGGAGACTGCCATGCGTATCAGATGCCTGCTGCTTCTGGCTCAGGCACAGGTAGAATCCGGAAATCAGGACGGCGCAATTGAACACCTCACAGAGACTGAGTCTTTATGTATCGACCGTGCGCAAGGAAGCGCCCTGCCGGAGGTCTACCGAGTTATGGCCCAGGCGTATTTGGGGCTGGGAAACCTGGTAGAAGCAGAGAAGTACGCTCTCAAGGGCTGTGAGGTAGTGGCTGAGGACGATCCCTACTCGCTGGGAACTACGCGCCTGGTCTACGCGCTGGTATTGGACGCAAAGGATGATCTTGAAGACGCAGAGCAGTCTTTTACTAAGGCGCTTGCCCATCTGGAGGAGGCAGGGGAAGAGTTCGAGTTAGGACTTATCCATCAGTGTTATGGTATGTTCCTGATGAGGCGAGGTCAGCATGAGTTGGCACGAGAGCATCTCTTGAAGGCAAAGGAGTCCTTTGAGCCCCTGGAGGCCCAAGCCCGTCTTGACGTAATCGATGCTGCTGTTGAGCAGATAGATGCCGGCTTGAGGTCCGTGGCCAGCAACCCATAGTTAGAAGGACTACTCTGTTAATGTAAGAGATCGATAGCGCTTGCGTGCCCAGGAAAAATATTCTAATATAGTTTTAGCACTCCCAGCTAAGGAGTGCTAAAAATTTGCGTTCAAACCGAGAAGGAGGTCCACCGTGCCAGGTAAACTACTACCATTAGGCGACAGAGTTGTACTCAAGGCATTAGATAAAGAAGAGATAACCGTGGGAGGTATTTATATTCCCGATACCGCTAAGGAAAGGCCTCAAGAGGGCGAGGTCATTGCCGTAGGGCCAGGAAGAGTCACGGATGACGGAAAACGCCTGGCTCTGGACGTCAGCGCGGGCGATAAAGTTATTTTCTCCAAGTATTCCGGCACTGAAGTTAAGATCGATAGCCAGGACTATCTTATAGTTAGAGAAAGCGATATTCTGGCCAAGCTTGGCTAGAGATTACCCATTACTTACCTACAAGAGAGGAAATAGCAGGAGGAAACGATGGCAAAGCAATTAGCGTTTGACGAAGAGGCAAGGAAGAAGCTAAAGAGGGGGATAGACGCGCTGGCAGACACGGTAAAGATAACGCTGGGTCCGAAGGGACGAAACGTAGTACTGGACAAGAAGTGGG
>SHYC01000135.1 GCA_009693005.1 Dehalococcoidia bacterium
CTGATCGCTACACGTTTGTAAAAGGAGACATTTGCGATCCGAAAATGGTCGGCTCCATCTTTCAGGAGCATAGTCCGGACGCGCTGGTGAACTTCGCGGCGGAGACCCACGTCGACCGCTCTCTCCTGGAGGCCGGCAGTTTCGTAACCACAGACGTGTACGGTACGTACGTCCTGCTGGAGGCGGCCCGAATACATGGCATAGGCCGCTTTTTGCACGTCAGCACCGACGAAGTATATGGCGACGTGGCCGCCGGCTCATCAAAAGAGACCGATCACCTGTCTCCACGTAGTCCGTATTCGGCGAGCAAGGCCAGCGCTGATCTCATGGCTTTGGCTTATCATGTCAGCCACAATGTGCCGGTAATAATCACCAGAGGGTCAAACAACTTTGGTCCCCATCAGTACCCTGAAAAGTTTGTCCCATTATTTATCACTAATGCTATCGATGATATGCCCCTGCCTCTTTACGGAGATGGCCGGCAGGTCAGGGATTGGATCTTTGTGCTGGACCACTGCATTGGGATCGACACGGCGTTAAGGGCAGGCGCCCCGGGCGAGATATACAATGTCGGTGGCGGGAACGAGCGCGAGAATATAGACATTGCCCTGAGAATTGTCAGTGCGCTGGGCAAGCCCACTTCCTTGATTAAGTATGTGGCAGATCGAACAGCCCATGACCGGCGTTATTCGCTGGACTGTGGCACACTTGCCGCATTAGGCTGGAAACCGGAGCATGCCTTTGACGACGCGCTTGAAACAACAGTCCGGTGGTACCAGCAAAACGAAGGCTGGTGGAGACGCATCAAGTCGGGAGAATATCTGGACTATTACCACGCCCAGTACGGCCAGCGGTTAAAGACAACTTAAGCTAACTTTTAAAAAGGGCTTTCACCATCGCGGCAGAGATGATTATTTGAAGCAGGAGACCCGACCCAAGAGATAAGTACGCTGCAACCCGTTCTCTAAGATACAACACCGTCGCCAAAGCGACGTTTAACGCTAAGACTGCAAACGCCATCGCAGGCGGCAGCAGCGCCTGCCACTTCAAGCCCATAGCATCCTGCATTCCCGCGGGAGTCAGCTTTAGTAGAGTTAGGTTGGGCTGGGATGGCAGCACGTAGTATAAATAGCCAAAAACAAACAGGTTAACGAATACCCCTATCAGAAGCAGCGTCTGGATAGTTTTATCCGACCAAATAGCCAGCGAGAAAATACTGGTGCTCGAGGCTGAAAGCGTACTGCTCCTGATAGCGCCCATCCTCTTCCTGACCTCCAACTCACGGGCAAACAGCCTCGGATCCTCTACTGAGATGGCATAATGCAAGGACGGAGTGAGCACGTACAGCAAATCCGATTGGGCAACACTGGTGGCGAAGAACAGTATTTCGCCAACTTCAGAATGTATCGAACGCCCGATGTGGTGCCACGCCCAGTTTATCCCGGTGATGTTATCTGGCCTGGCCAGCGCCGTGCCCAATAGAAGTCCGTCTACTGAAGACAAGGGGATGCAGTACTTGCTGGCGCCCCAGAAAATAGTCAGATAGCTGCGGTCTAAGGCATATCGAAGGGTAAGGCAGGAATAGGCCCAATAACCGAAGCAAGAGGCTAGGATCAAAAGGAAAATGGCTACGCTGCTCGCTGCGAAGCTAACGAAGGATGGCAGTTCCCCCAGGACTCGCGAGATCAAAAACGCTGAAAGGGACAAGGGCGCTGCGGCAAGGGCGGATCCAACGGCTACCCCCGCCCAGCGCCGGGTTGGACTGAACTCCATAAGACCTTAAGCTCCGGAGAACTCTTTACAAGCCAGTCGGCAGCTTGTCGAACTGCCTGGAGTATGCAGGCTTGCACCAGTCCATATACTTTGGATTCTTGCCTTTAAGCACGTCAAAATATAAGCTCTGTATCTTTCCGGAAATGGGTCCAATCTCTCCGCTGCCCACTGGCCTGTGATCGATCTCGGTCACAGGTGAAACATGGGCCGCGGTGCCGGTGAGGAAGCACTCGTCGGCTATGTATAGCTCGCTTCTATCTATTGTCCGCTCGACGGTCTCCATCCCCAGCTCATTTTTGGCAAGGGCCATTACCGTCTCGCGGGTAATCCCAACCAAAATGTTATCGTATACCGGGGGAGTGATCAGCCTATTGCCTTCGACAAGAAAGAGGTTTTCGCCGCTGCCCTCGGAAACATGGCCATCCTGGTTGAGCATGATGCCCTCGTCAAAGCCGTTTTCCCAGGCTTCAGTCTTTACAAGAGCGCTATTGACGTACAGTCCCGTAACCTTTGCCCTTGCCGGTATGCTGTTGTCATCGACACGGCGCCAGGATGACACGCAGCACTTTATGCCCTTGGTGACATCGAGATAGGGGCCAAAAGGAGTAACGAAGAGAAGGAAGTCACTCTGCAAGTTATGCAGACGGACACCTACCTCTTCCGAGCTTTTGTAGACCATTGGACGTATGTAAATGTCCTCCTTATAGCCGCACATCTCCACTAGTTTCAGAGTTATGTCAAGCAGTTCTCGTGTACTCAGTTCCAGGTCCAGCTTCAGGATACGGCAGCTCTTTGCGAGCCTCCTAAAATGGTCCTCCGGTCGAAAGAGATATATCTGCCCTTCGTCCTCATTCCAATTTCCGCGCACACCCTCGAAGCAGGCCGTTCCATAGTTAAAGGCATGGGTCATAATCCCTATCTTGGCTTCCGGCAAAGGGACGAACTGCTTTTGGAAATACGCGTACTGGGAGGGCATGCTATTATATCCTTTCTTCTATTGTTGAAGTTCCGCAAATTATACCCATACAGGGCAAAAAAGACAAGGAACGCTGCTTCCAGGAGCGTTTGCCGATGAAGGCGTCAATAGGGACTTCTTGGTATATTTACATCAGCATCCCAACGGCACCGCCCAGGAGTATGAAGACTACAAAAACTACTAGACTGGCCAACCATCCTAGAACACAAGTAATGACTGCGTTATTTGTAGAAACATCCAGCGCCTGTCTCACAGCTACCACTCCACTGATAAGCGTCCATACGGAAACCACCAGAACAAGCAGGCCACCGATAAAAGGGACGAAGGAAAAAACTAAGAGGGCCCTTGGTGAATAGGCGAATCCTATAGTACGAAGCAGTTCGCCATAAGTTGCGGTGCCTGCGAACATACGTGTCCCGATCCAATAAGTGATAAAAGACCATAACGCCCAGCCACCCAAGGATGCCAGGGTGCCAACCAGCAGTCCGCCAAGTCTTCCAGTGCCTATACCAGCTCCTATTCCTTCAAGAATGCTAATCAGTATCACAACCTGAAGGGCCTGCATAGTCGCCGACGAGTCATGCTCTACCTCTTCATACAGAGATACATCCAATGATGCCGCCCGTTGCATACGCTGGATCATATTCCACTCCTCTCTGACTGTCGTTGTCTCCCCGGGAACAAAGTCGTCTCCCAAGTTGTCCGTTCATAGTTCAGTATCTGGCATCATACTATAGGTGTTTTGCAAATACAATTCGTTCGGCACAATACAGCCCTTGCTCCGTTCACGTAAGAAAGGCGATAATGGCTTTGAAATCCTTGACGAGGGCGGCTGAATATCAGGTTGAACATAGTGATGATTGCCCCATTTGCATTAGAGCCTAAGGGAACCGTCAGCGCCCGTATGGTACCCCTTGGCAAGTCGCTAATCGCATCTGGACATACGGTTGCTATAGTTGTGCCGCCCTGGGACTACCCAAGCCATTCGGGGAAACGCTTTACCAATGACGGCGTGCCTGTAATCAATGTCGGTTTGCCGCCTAAGATACCGGTTCTTTGGTATCTGTTGCTAACCTTGTCACTACTAAAAACAGCGGTCAGCTTAAACCCCCAGGTTGCCTACTGCTTCAAACCAAAGGGTTTTTCCGGCATGCTCGCCATTCTCCTGTCCGCGCTGAAATATCTCAAGCTCACCAGCATCAAAGTGGTTGTAGACTCGGATGACTGGGAGGGCGATGGAGGCTGGAACGACGTATTGCCATATCCCTGGTGGCAGAAGAAGGTATTTGGCTTTCAAGAGGGCTGGCTTCTGAAACATGCAGAGTCCCTGACCCTGGCCAGCAGGAAACTGGTGGATATAGCTTGCGAAATGAGAGGAACGGGGGATAATATCTTCTACGTTCCGAACGGAGCCGAGACCACCACGCCAAAATCTGAAGATGGACCAGGCCAACGGGTGAAAGCGTTACACCGAATAGCTAATGAGCCTGTGGTGCTGCTCTACACTCGCTTTGTAGAGTTCACTCCTGAGCGCGTTGTGGACATAATGCGCCAAGTAGAGTCCCAGGGAGGCTCCTTCGTGCTGTTGGTAGTCGGTGAGGGGGCAGGACGTGAAGGAGAGCAGCTTGAAAGACTATGGCAGGACAGCAATCTGAAGTCCCGGTTAATAAGATCGGGCTGGGTCCCAGCGGAAGAGACGGTGGACTACATATCCGCGGCCGATTTAGCCATATATCCGATGGATGACAACATTATCAACCAGACCAAGTGCCCGGCCAAACTGGTGGAGATAATGAGCGCAGGCGTCCCGGTTATTGCCGATGCCGTGGGACAGGCTAAGGAGTACATCAGACACAACGTTTCGGGACTTTTGATAGAGCCCGGAGACGATAACGGCTTCGGCAGACTGGTGAAAGCCCTTCTAGAAGCGCCTGAGGAGCGGGTCAGGTTAGGACAAGGCGGCCTGGAGGAGATAGAGAATCGCTTCTTATGGAGCAATCTCGCCAAGACCGCCGAGGAGGCGCTGACTGTTTGATAGCCCTGTTGAGCCACTGGATGCCGCCCATAGCCTGGATGGGGCTGATATTTTTCTTGTCATCCCAGTCATCCCTCCCACTGCCGCAAGGGTTTGCGGGAAAGATAACAAGCTATCTGGCTCACTTCCTGGTGTATGGGGTCCTGACCGTTCTGTACTATAGATCGCTAATACCTACTGGAATCCCACGCAACAGGGGCATTTACGCAATAGCCCTGTCCGCGGTCTACGGCATAACGGACGAGATACATCAGTCCTTTGTACCAAACCGAACGCCATCGCTAGTCGACCTCGGGGTGGACGTTTTAGGTTCTCTGATTTTTCTCAGCCTCATAGCCTTAGCGCGAAGACAGGGCTATATCTTCAAAAACTAACCTTTAACCAACAATATAAGCCGCCCGTCCCAAAGGTAAGGACGGCTCCGGCTCCACAAGAGTAGAGACGCCATAAATGGCGTCTCTACTGAAGTTGAACTCATTTCAGGGTGATCCCATTGTTGTTTGCTACGCGCGGGCCCCTGTCATTTGCGTGGTCATAGTCTTTCCGACGACCGGAGCAATCCCGCTCAATTGGTCCATCAGCTTCTGGAAATTGACCGGCGTCAGAGACTGTGCGCCGTCAGATAAAGCATGGTCTGGGTTTGGATGCACCTCCACCATTACGCCGTCCGCGCCCGCTGCTATCGAAGCCATAGACATAGGAGCCACCAAATACCACTTGCCGGTCCCGTGGCTGGGGTCGCCGATGACCGGCAGATGGGAGAGACGTTTGATGACCGGGATAGCGCTCACGTCCATGGTATTGCGGGTGAACGTCTCGAAAGTCCTGATCCCCCGCTCGCAAAGCATCACGTCCGGGTTGCCCTGGGCCAAAATATATTCGGCAGCCAGCAGCCATT
>SHYC01000006.1 GCA_009693005.1 Dehalococcoidia bacterium
GTCAGCCCCCCGGACTCCGTAGCCCCCTGCTTGTCCGCAGGTTGCACCGTGTCCCCGTTGCAAGTCTGCGGGCTCCAAAGGCCGAGCCCTTCGGCACTAGCCTGCTGCTGCGCAGCCTTGAAGTCGGCTTGATACTGGTACGGCCGCTCGTAGGTGTATTCGTGGGCGTAGCCGTCCCGCACCATCACTAGGTTGAAGAACGTGCCGTCCTGCAGCCAGACGTAGACCAGCAGGCGCGCGTACTTGTCCCAGGTGTCCTGAGTGGGGTCCTGCTCGATGCGGACCCGCTTCCCCGACAGGAGTTCCTCAGCCTTTGCGCTGGCCTCCCGACCGAAGCATTGCACGGTCTTGCGGGGGTCCTTGGTCTCTGGAGTGTCAATACCAATGAGCCGCAGGGTCTCGTCACGGCCATCCTTCAAGATGTGAATGGTGTCGCCGTCCACCACGCGGATGACTGGATACAATGTCTCTTCTGTCGGCGCATGCTGCGTAACAGGAAGGACAGTCGGCGGAGGTTCGGGTAGCAGTTGGGGAGCGACGACGGTGTCCGAAACCGCCTCAGATGTTGTAGCGGAAGCGGAAGGTGAGGCTGAAGCCGACGTCTGGGGTGCTTGCGAGCAGGCACTTAGCCCCATAACGATGGCAAAAAGAAGTCCGATGATCGCCAAGCGTATGATAGTACCCACCCCCTTTTTGAACTCCACGTTGATGGTCAACTTTCGCACCCAACACCATCCCTGTCTCTGTCAAAGCCGTGTGGGTCCGTCTGCAGCACTCTGAACCTTTTGTAAGGGACATCTTTACAGTCTAGGTCAGGCGGTGGCGGAGGTATGCAAACCGTTGGGTAACTTGGGTCACACTTCGGAGGAGTGGGCACCTGCGTGGGGACAGGCCGAGTTGGCGAGGGCGCAGGAGCCCGTAGTGTGGGTGAGGGTGACGGTGTAGCCGTAGGAGGCCTGGCCGTCGCTGTGGACACCGGCACTTAGGGAGTAGTAGCCGTTGGCTGAGCTCTGCTTGTTGGGGTCGGCAATGGCGGTCTGGGAGAAGAACAGGCCGCGAGGAAGAGAACGAGGGCGAAAGCCACACAGCCTAAAAGCACGCTCTTCATAACAACAGCCCCCGGTGGTAGGATACGAGCCTTGCTACAGAACTCACTACCCTGTTTTGGGCCACTCAGGGGGCACGGTTTGCCCGTTACCCCGATCCAAAACAGGGATCCCCAGAAGGGATAAGGTAGCACTTCTCAGAGTTCTGTAGCGAAGTCAGTATAGCAGGAGTCACACTGTATGGACAAATGATTGTAGGATACGGTAGCTGCTAGGGGCTTCTGATTACACCCTATTTAGCCGACAGAACGGGTGGACGCCTGGGTTCTGATCAGCGGGGAGCAGGCGGCGTCCACGCCAGCGGTACTACTGCCACCCTATCACAACGAGACCTTCGCCTAAAACGCGGCAGGGCGCACTGGACAGATCAGACCAAGCTAAGTACTCATTGGCTATCCCAAAAGGCAGTTACGGCCTCAACTGATCCCAGCCACGACTGGTTCTGAAACAGGCTCTAGGAGTCTGCCCCTAGACCAGTCTCAGCAATTCTGATGGCTCAGGACGCACACACCTGTTTTGCTTTATAATTTAAAAAGTAATAGTTTGTAAGTAGGTAGCTGGACAAAGTTCGGAAAGCATACCTTGGAGCGCCAAATGAGAGATGAGATGGAAAAGGCCCTAAAGGGCCATGACGCTGATTATATAGAGATGCGCATAGAGGAGAGCCAGGCCACCCGTATTTCCTATCGAGGCAAGGAGCTTGAGGATATAGGAAGGACCGCGGCAACGGGCGGCAACGTCCGGGCGCTGGTGAAAGGCGGCTGGGGATTTGTGAGCTTCAACAGCCTCGATAACCTTCGAGAGAAGGTAGAGCTGGCAATATCGGAGGCTAGAATAGTTGGCGCTGAGACAAGCCAGCTTGCTCCTGTAGAGCCGGTGGTGGACATTGTGCCTCCGGACTTTAAGATGGACCCTGCTACCGTCCCACTGGCGGACAAGAAGAATATTCTTGACCAGTATAACGATATAATATGGAGCACTCCCCAGGTGCAGACCTCTAACATTGGGTATGGAGATAACCGGAAGAAGGTAATGTTCGCAAGCTCCATCGGAAGTTATATAGAGCAAAGCCGCTGTGACGTGACACTCAGATTGACCGTGGTAGCAAGGGCAGACAGTGACGTGCAGCAGTACGGCTTTAGTATCGGCAGCAACGGCGACTACTCTGTTGTAGAGAACTCCCATGATAAGGTCAAAGAGGCGGCTCAGAAGGCTGTGCAGATGGTAACAGCGCCCAACGTCAAGGGCGGGGAGTATACAGTTGTACTTGATCCCATACTGGCAGGAGTCTTCTGCCATGAGGCATTCGGGCATCTCTCGGAGTCGGACTTCGTGTATGAGAACCCGCAGATGAAGGAGATCATGCAGATGGGACGGCGCTTTGGCAGTCCAATTCTCAACATTGCCGATGGGGCGGCCATCCCGGGTCTGCGGGGCAGCTTTAAATACGATGATGAAGGAGTGCGGTCCACCAGGTCTGATCTGATCAGAGAGGGCGTACTGGTTGGGCGACTGCATTCCAGGGAGACCGCGGGGAAGATGGGTGAGAAGGCTACAGGCAACGCCAGGGCTATTGACTATCGATTTCCTCCTATTGTCAGAATGACCAATACAATCATCGAGCCTGGAGACACATCCTTTGAGGATATGATCGCTGATATACAGGAGGGTGTATACGCGAAAAACTGGTATGGCGGCATGACCAGTATGGAGATGTTCACCTTCTCCGCCGGCGAGGCCTATATGATAAGGAACGGCAAAATAGCCGAGCAGCTACGGCCGGTGGTCCTAAGCGGTAACGTGTTTACTACTTTGGCCAATATCGATGCTATAGGCAACGACCTGGGAATGAACCAGGGCGGCGGCTGTGGAAAGGGCGGGCAATCGCCCCTGCCGGTGTCCAACGGCAGCCCGCATATAAGAATAAACAAGTGTTTGGTGGGTGGTAGGTAATGCGATGGTGGACAGAGGAGGTAGGTTGTGGCATAAAGAGAACATATCAGGGCTATAATGCTACTACTGTATTTTATGGCAAGGTAGCGAGGTAGATAAAAAGTTATGACCATCAGGGACGTACAGCGCCCGATAAAGGCTTCCTATAGAAAAGAGCCCGATCTGGCTAAGATAACTCTGGTCGCTAAGGCTGAAGAAGCGCCTGAAGGCTCTATGTCATGCACTATTGACATAGGTAGGGCGATATATCAGGCCCAGGCACACGCGGGCGTCGGCGGTCCTGGCACCTCGGCGTGCTCCGGCGATCTGCTTCTCGGCGCGCTGGCGGCCTGTAGCCAGATCACCATACAGATGGTGGCAGACTCGATGGGCATAGAGCTGGAGAGCGTGAGTGTTGAGGTTACCGGTGAGCTGGATCTGAGGGGGACTTTGGGGATCGATCGCTCTGCGCCTGTTGGGTTTCAGAGTATTACTACCAGCGTGAGCATTAAGGGCGACCTCTCTTCAAAGCAGCTAGACGCTCTCAAGGAGCTCGCCGAGCGCTGCTGTGTCGTTCTATCTACCTTGAGGAATCCGCCTGCAACTGAACTGCTATGGAAACACGAGGAGTAAGGAACGGAATGACGATCGAGCAGATTCTTGAACGTGCGAAGAAGGTGGCCCAGGAGGCCGAGGTATTCTACAGCGATTACCATGATACACCCGTGGGGTTCGAAGCCAATCGGCTTAAGAACGTGCAGTCGCGGGAAGGTATCGGAGTAGCTCTTCGTATCATAAAGAACGGCCGCATCGGCTTTGCCGCCACGACCAGGCTGGACCAGGCAGAAGAACTGGTAGCAGCCGCGGTGGAGATAGCTCAGTTTGGAGCTGAAGCCAAGTTCACGATGCCATCCTCTCCAGGTAACCCCCGTCCCGTTGAAGTCTACGACTCAAGTGTTGAAGCTATACCAATCCAGCGAATGGTGACTTTAGGTCAGGCAATGATAGATATCCTTCTACAGCACACGCCTGAGATCCAGTGCGAGTGCTCGATAAATAAGCGTATCGGCAGCCTCAGGCTCATCAACTCTGCGGGGCTGGACGTTTCCTACAGACGTAGCTCCTTCTCCGTTTCTATTGAGGGTACTTTCATTAGGGATACTGACATGCTCTTCGTCGGCGACAGGGCCGCTTCTTGCAGGCTTGATTTTGATGTCGAGACCATTGCCAGGAATACAGTGGAACAACTTGAAATGGCTAGAGAGATTGTGCCCGCCGCGGTTGGCGACGTGCCAGTATTGTTCACGCCCAGGGCTGTACTTAGCTCATTACTGTCTCCGCTAATCATTGCGTTGAACGGCAGGAATGTTCTCCAGAGGTCCTCGCCTTTGGCTACTCGCCACGGAGAGCAGGTGGCCGCCAAGGAGTTTACGCTATGGGACGATCCTTCGAGGCCGTATGTTCCGGGCAGCCGTCAGTGGGATGATGAAGGCGTGCCGACGCAGAAGCGCACCTTGATAGGGAATGGCGTTCTTAATGGCTTCTTGTATGACCTTCAAACTGCTGGGCTTGCGGGAACCATATCCACAGGCAACGCCAGCCGGAGCCCCGCCTCTCTGCCTGGACCATCTATGAGCGTGGCTATTATCGATCATGGAAGCAGAAGCAAAGATGACCTGATCAAGAGCATAGGTGATGGGATCGTGGTAGACGAGCTAATAGGGGCAGGGCAGGGAAACGTTCTGGGAGGCGACTTCGGAGGCAATCTGCTTTTGGGGTATAGAATACAAAATGGTAAAATCACAGGTAGGGTCAAGAACACCATGGTGGCGGGTAACGTATACCAGGTCCTAAAGGACGCCCAGTTGAGTAAAGAGACTGAGTGGGTTGGGGGATTTCTCAGCGCCCCTTATATTCTTTGTCCCCGTGTATCTACTTCATCGAATGAATAATCTCAGATTGAAAAGTCCAAAACCTGACTGGCGGCGCTGTTATGCCAATTGACGGATACCTGGCGGAACTGGCTGACATGCAAAAGCCTGTGGTGCATTCCAAGCTCCTTAACCTGTCTTCCCTGTCCAAGGAAGAGTTGGAAGAGGTTGGTATCTGGTGGGCTGGACTCGAATTAAGAAGACGCAGGCGCGTAATGAAGGCGCTGGTGGACGTAGCTGAAGACAACGTCGAGGCTGACTATGAGGGGGTTTTCCGCCTCTGTCTGGATGACCAGGACGCGGGGATCAGGATTAACGCTATAGACGGACTTTGGGAGTGCAGCAGTCGCTGGCTTCTGAACCGACTCATAGACTTGCAGGACAGCGATCCCTCTTTGGAAGTGCGAGTTGCGGCTACGTCTGCGTTAGAGAGGTTCTGTCTCATGGCAGAGCTTGGAGAGTTGCGCGTTGAAGATGCGGAGCGGCTGCAAGATAAGCTCTTTGGTCTCTTCGGGCAGGAGGAAGAGGACTCCTCCGTGCGGCGGCGTGCCCTAGAGGCCGCCAGTCCCCTTAGCACACCCAAGGTCAACGACCTAATAAGACAGGCTTACCACTCGGACGATACAGAGTTAAAACTGGGAGCGATTTATGCAATAGGACGCCATTCCGATTCAGACTGGCTTCCAGTCTTGTTGTTAGAGCTCAAAAACAGAGATGAGGCAATAAGATATGAGGCCGCCAAGGCCTGCGGCGAGCTTGAGGATGAGAGGAGTATCCCCCACCTGATTATTCTCTTGAATGACGAAGACCCTCAGGTACGCCAGGCTGCCACTCAAGCTCTGGGGCATATTGGCGGCAGAGAGGCCATAAGTATATTACGCGACTGTCTCTCTTCTACCGACCCTGGGATACGACAAGCCGCGGAGGAAGCGCTGGAGTATACTAGCAAGACCGGCGATGCCGCTGATCCCTCTTGATATCCTATTCCCTGTAAACATTTGCCTGCACCCCTTTTTCTGATATAATTTGACGCAGTAATGCGTTGTCCCCACGTTTACTGAGGAAACCTTTGAGGAAATGGTTTATGGACCCCAGGTGGCTAAGAAACAGTTTTATATATCTTCTCATTCTTGTAGCTATCGTAGCTATCTTTTTTACTGCTTTCCCCCCTAATCAGAGTGGCAAGGAGTCTGACATAAGCACGGTCCTGGATATGGCAAGGTCTGGGACGGTGGACCGTATTGAAGTACAGGGCGACATCGTGACGGCCGTTAGCAAAGATGGAGAAAAGATTCGATCCCGCAAGGAACCAGGCCCAGGCTCCTCTATGCTGGAGATGTTGGACCGGGCAGGTATTAAGCACGGCTCTGGTGGGGTAGCAGTTGTTGTTAAAGAGCCGGGACAATTCAGCAATATTTTCAGCCTTTTGATTAACTTCCTGCCGCTCATCTTTTTTGGTGGAATCCTCTTGTTTATGATGCGCCAGGCGCAGGGGACCAATAACCAGGCGATGAGCTTTGGTAAAAGCCGAGCGCGTATGTTTACCGGCAACCGTGTCACGATAACCTTTTCCGATGTCGCCGGCGTGGAGGAGGCCAAGCAGGAGCTGACTGAAGTAGTAGAGTTCCTGAAGTATCCCGAGAAGTTTGTGGCCCTTGGGGCTAAAATTCCCAAAGGAGTCCTGCTGGTAGGGCCGCCGGGCACGGGCAAGACACTGCTTGCCAGGGCTGTGGCGGGTGAAGCGGGAGTGCCGTTTTTCTCCATCAGCGGCAGCGAGTTCGTAGAGATGTTCGTTGGCGTTGGCGCTTCCAGAGTACGTGATCTCTTCGAGCAGGCCAAGCGTAACTCTCCATGCATCGTGTTCGTAGACGAGATAGATGCGGTTGGCCGTCAGCGAGGTACGGGGCTTGGCGGGAGCCATGACGAGCGTGAGCAGACATTGAACCAGATCCTGGTCGAGATGGACGGGTTCGATACCAGCACCAACGTAATAGTGATCGCAGCAACTAACCGACCCGACATTTTGGACCCGGCCCTGCTTAGGCCAGGCCGCTTCGATAGGCAAGTGATCCTGGACAAGCCCGATATAAACGGACGTAGGAAGATCCTGGAAGTACACGCCAAGGGTAAGCCTCTGGAGGATTCTGCGGACCTTGAGATTTTGGCTAAGCAGACCGCGGGATTCAGTGGCGCTGACCTTGCAAATCTAGTGAACGAAGCGGCCATACTTGCTGCCAGAAGGAACAAGAAGACCATAGGTCTTTCGGAGTTTGAAGAGGCGGTGGACAGGGTTGTAGCAGGACCGGAGCGAAAGAGCAGGATAATAAGCCAGAAAGAAAAGATGGTTACGGCTTACCATGAAGGTGGGCATGCTCTGGTAGCCAGGATGCTTCCAAACGCTGACCCGGTACACAAGATATCAATCGTGGCCAGGGGCATGATGGGTGGGTACACCCGGTTCCTTCCGGAGGAGGACCGGTATCTGTGGACGAGGTCGCAGTTCGTCGATATGATGGCGACCGCCCTGGGCGGGATGGCTGCAGAGGGGATAATACTGGGGGAGACCACGACCGGGCCGGGCAACGATATCGAACGGGTCACACGTCTTGCCAGGCAGATGATCACCGAGTACGGAATGAGCGAAAAGCTCGGCCCGCGCACCTTTGGTAAAAGGGAGGAGCTCATCTTCTTAGGCAGAGAGATCTCGGAACAGCGCAACTACAGCGAAAAGGTAGCCGAAGAGATCGATGGAGAGGTCAAACGAATCGTAGACAGTGCTTACACCACTGCGAAGAACATACTGGCTGCTAATCGAGATAGGCTTGACCACATAGCTAAGTACCTTATCGCAAATGAGGCTGTAGAGGGAAATGAGCTAGAGGTCCTATTTACTGAGTCCATACCTGCGGGCCAGGAATCGACGCTGGCTGGTGTTAGCGGGCTTTAGAAACGCTTAGTCTATCTGATAGAAGGCTGGCCATACGGCCAGCCTTAACTATTTGCGATTATTGAGTTAATACAAGAACCAGGACCTGAAAAAGGAGGCCAAGAATCGGTCGTGAAGAGAATCTTCGGTTGGGAGGATGAGTTCAGGGTAACTGATGGCTCTACGATTTTGACCCTCGACGAGCTTCTGGTGAAAAGTCCCCGGGAGTTCTTTGCTCAGGCCAGGCAAATCCCCCTTAGTGAACGAAAGCCGATTTCTATTGAAGAGAGCATAGACCTTGCCGACTACGATTCCTCTCGGACCGACTGCGTATGGACATGGTATGGAGGAAAGATATACGACGAAGAAGACTCTCTGGTCGAAGCCAGTACGGCGCCGGTGCCGCTTCATACTTACCCTATCGGTAACCTCGTTCAGGCTATTCTTACCGGTAAGGCGCAGATCGGGGAACTAGCGGATGGCATGAAGGCCGTTGGAGTTAGCAGTCAGCTTAACATAATGCTGGACTCCTACCTGCTTGGCGAAGACCTGTGTGATGAGAATAAGTATGTGGACCTAAACGTCCCTACTCAGGGCATAACAAGAGGAAGGGCCCATAAGCTTGGCTCTGATCTGGCCCGGATCATGGTGCATACTGTGGGTCCAGCAATAGCGTATGTCTTCCTCAACTCCTCCCAGCGCAGGGGGGCGATTTACCGCCCAAGAGGAAATAAGAGACTGGAGCTGGCCCTTCCCTTTGTCGCCAGACACGATCAGATAGTGGCCGGTGTCCTCTTTTCTCTTGCCGCAGTGGAATACATCACAAAAGCTATTAAGGAGGATTTATCCTCGTTTGGTGAAAATTTTGTTGAGAAGTTTAAAGACCCAGCGTACTACCAGAGGATCCTTGACGCCTTCCCTCTGAAAGTGGAGGATGTGCGTCTGAAGCACCATGTGTCTTTCAGGCTCGGATTTGAGGTCGCCGGTGGTTATGAAGAGACCATATTGAACGAGGGTTCAGGGGCAGAGATACAGACCAATCGTGGGAAAATGTCCGTGGGAGGGTACTTGAAAGAGTATCTGACCATTCTCAAGGGAGAGCTGATGGGCTGGGGTACCACCGAGGAGCGAGGTATCCTAAACGACTACGCTTATGGGCTCAGAGTACCCGCAGTGGATTCTAAAAGACAGCATCCGCACTTTCTCCTGTCTGAATGCTTGCAGAACGTAATCAGGGATACACCCTCAAATTATCTAAACAGGTTATCTATAAAACAGGAGACATATCCGATCTCCAGTATTGTTAAACAGCCCTCAAGAGTGATAGGGCGCTGGTCGGATGACATACTGGTGCGGCGACACTTGGGAGATGACCAGGACTGGCACCGTGCCAGCTTCGAGTTGATGGTGGAGGACTATCGTGAGAGAAAGCTGCAATGTATAAAACTAAATGTGGACAGGGAGTCTCTGCCGGAGTATTTGAAGATGGAACTCCATTCTATCGACGCGAAGCAATATCTGGCTGGAATCAAGCCGTATAGACTTAGCGAGAGGGAGTTCCCTTTGCCTGACTCCATCTTCGTATACGGCACCTTTCTTTCCGACAGGGTAGTCCAGTCACTCGGCAGGGGTAACGCTTTAACCAGAATAGAGGCTCATACCGTAGGTACGCTCTACGACTTGGACGAGTTTCCCGCGCTCATAGAGTCTTACTATGACGTATCGACGGTGTACGGCCAACTGATGAAGATTGGGGAGATAAAAGAGTTCCTACGGGCTTCCGACCGCTATGAAGGCGCGGATAAGCCGCTGCCATTATTTATTAGAGTCCTTCGAGAAGTTATTGTCGATGAAGGTAGCAAAGTTCTGGCTTGGATGTACGTAGGTAACGCGAACCATCCATCTATCCGCAGCAGGCTGAACAAAGCCAATATTATACATGAGGGGCGATGGCAGCCAGCCTCACCAGAGTAGCTTGCGGTCCCAGAGACGAGTTCGTGATTCGACAAGCTCCGCGAACGGCTCAAGATTAGCATGGGGCGAACTCAGGCCAGAAATTAGCTATCATAGCTTAGCCCATTACTTTAAAGATTTGGACATCCTGGTTCTGGTACACCGACGCAAGAATTCCCCTATGCGCCATGTCGTTGAACTTATCTATACCTCTTGCGGGATAGTAGAGCTTCTCTAACTGCCCGATGACGATGAATTGGACGCCGTATTTCTTAAGCACGGATAAAGCCTCAGCCTCGTCAGCAGTGGTATATGCCTTATTAACATCAGCGATTCGCTCGTCAACCATCCACTCGTATCGCCACCTCTGTTGCTTTTGATGCCAGTCCCATCCTATTACCGTAGGCAGACCGGTATATACCGATATCCTGGATCCCCACCGGTAGATTGGTGTTATTCCCTCCATAATCACAGGAGTCCCCGCCAGGTTCGCCTCTATCCACTGTATCGCTTTATAGTCCCATTTCAGCTCTATTGGCCCATGCTCATCCTGGTAAACAGAGTCGGTCATAAAGGCCATCCCATCATTGGTGGGAGGCAGCTGGGTAAAGCGGTCGCTTGTTCTGGCTGGTATCGCTGCAATTGGGTATACGGCAGCGCCTGCCACCAGTAGGGCCAGCGTCATAGTCCATGTGCCGCGCCGGCGATTTAAGGGTGGGACCATACTCCGTGGGCCTGGATGCAGTAATCGGGCGGCCAGCCACCACAGCGCGTAGGCCGATCCAATGCTATATAGTACCCACGCCTGCAAATAGAACTTGAAGACTGTGTTCATCCTGCCTAGATCGCCCTGAATGGCGATGACCTCCACCCCTAGCCCAATGAGCGCGGCCATCAGCAGCAGACACCCTGCAAATGATTCGGCTGCCGCTGCCGCGCTTTTCGGCTGCTTCAGAGACAAGAGTATGCTGGCGAAGGTGGATATGCCCAATATTGTCAGAAGTGCGGCTGTTACGGAGATCAGCATGCCGATTGAAAGGAGCAGGGTCGCACCCAAAGTTAAGCTGAACGGGAGTGCAGCGCTTATTAAAGGGAGGCGCTCATCTTCGGAAAGCCTCTTATAAAGAGATGTCACCTTTGGCGCCTTCCACCAGTAACGGATATATATGGCAATCGCCCTGGTTGTCCCCATCTTGCCAGCCCTGTCCCAGAGTCGTACCAATAGGAATGTTGACACTATAAACAGGAACAGTCCGTGAATCCCCAGGTACTGCCCTACGTTCGTGGTTTCCGGAGTGGGCTGGATTCCTGAATAGAAAAGCTCATAGCTCATGGAAAGAGGCAGAAATAAAAGCAGGCTTGGCCCAACGAAGGCTATATACCTCAGCGAGATAGACAGCGCAAGCATTACTTTGTCCGCCGCCTGAACCAGGTATTCCCTCAAAGCTATGGTAATTAGCCCCAGGAATAGATAGGTAGGATAATCCCAGCTATTTGTCCAACGGACTGCGCCCAGCACCCATCCCGCGATAAACAGGAGTATCAGGTTTCCGGACAGGCTTGCGTTGGAAGGAAGAGCTGCTATAGTCAGGAAGATCAATATTATTCCTAACGCAAAGGGGATAGAAATGAGGTGCGCGTGGAGGTCCGCAAGCAAAAAGGTGAAATATGGGAACTCCGTAATGCTGGGGGTTGGGGGCATCATACGGCTGCTGCGCCAATAGTCGAACGGCGTAAGATCCACCACCCCGCCGGTGAGAACTTTGAAAACGCCGATTACCCACGCCGAAAGCCCTGATAGCCCGGGTATTGTACTGTCCAACTTGAGTCCGCCCGCCTTTTGTAGCGATTCAGCTAGCTGGGCAGCGCCATCGAAATTGCCAAGAATTAGCACCAGAAACACGCTCGCCAATCCTGCCGCGATCGGTGGGAGTAGAACGTGGGTCTTCTTTAGTCTGCTGGGAGCGAAGGCTGCCATGTTATAGCCTATTGAGAAGCAGGTTGCCGCGCTTAGAGCGAACAGTAAGGGTACAGCCAGATTGTAAGCTACGGAGGGCACGATTCCTATAAGCTTTATCAATGCGCCTATGATCACCTGTCCAAAGTAGTAGTAATTGATATAGCCACCTGCAAACCAGGGATCGTAGGGTGGCATGTACTGGCTGCGTACTACGGCATTAAGATAGGCAAAGTCCATGGGCTTTTCACCACCTCGCCAGGGGTGCCATAGGTCGGGGTTGTGTAGTCGCACCTGGTACAGAAACAGGAATGCCAACAGAAAGACTAGCTCCTCCAGCAGAAAAATCTTCCAGTTGCCGCGTATAATCTCCCGTAACTCCCTTCTTCTCCTCCATAAGACCAAAGCAGAGAGTAATGAGATGGCCAGCAAGGTCTGGACGGAGGTCTCTCTGGTAAAAGGTAAGACCTTTAAGCTGGAAAGCAGCCAGGGTACATAGCTTACAGCCAGTATTCCGATCAACTTGGCTAGCACGTACCCCTTGTCCGGTAGATGGGAAGTTACCAGCAATGAGAGCGGTAAGACCAGCAATCCTATGAACTCGACCGTAGCCAGCAGGGATAACAGTGGGAACCGGTTTCCCAGTCCATCCGGTGGGAACAGCTCCAGACCTGTGCCCTGGAAGCGGCTTACGGCGAACGCTTCCTGACTGGGGAAGAGCAATCCCTCCAATTTGGAAGCAGAGCCCAGGCTTGAGGCCAAGGTATTTTTTAGTTTATCTTCCGAAAAGCTCTCGGTTTTTTTGAACAACATGACTAGAGGATGATCATATACGGTGAAGCTTTCGTCGGCATAACCTGGGGATAAAATTGCCTCAGGCAGCGCCTCAGCAGCAGAGATAGGTACCGGCAGACCCGGTCTCGAAAAGGTATCGTCTTTGAGCGCAATACCCAAGAGACTCGGATAGGACGAGCTGTAGGTTTCCAGGCTGTATCCTAACTCACCACTGAATAGCTGGCGGTAATACTCAGTAGACATAGGATATCTTTCCGGCAGACGTGGGATAGACCCGTACAACCTGTTGCTAAATAAGACTATATAATCGGACTTGCTGATAGTCGAGACTATATCCTGAAGTTTCTCAGGAGTGTCAGGATCGTACATCTTGAGATCAACTGTTCTATAGCGGCCCATGTCGGGCAGCCCTTCCTCCCAGTGTTCTTTCGCTATTGTGGCTCCGGGCGGTACGTTCTGGTTTATCCATTGGGACAACTGTACCGCAGTATGGGACCTGGAGTAGATGCTTAGAAAAGCAATAGAGTACAGGGCTGAAAGGATGAGGACGATGGAGGCTGTAATGGCTGGCGCAAGCTTATGTAGCGTCCTTGGCGAGTCCGTTCGTAACGTTCTTGACCAGGCCCAGAGCATCTCGGCACCCATGATGGCCATGAAAGGCGTCAACGGCAGCATGTAGCGCATGAACTTTACCTGAAACGCGCCGGCTAGGATAAAGTAGGGCAATGCCCATGAGAGAATTAGCATGTCCGAAGTACGGCGCTTGACAGCCGCTCGCAGAGTGATAAACCCAAGGCCAAGCCAAGATAATACTCCAAGAGGCGCTCCCAGACCCCAATTGGTTGTTTGGAATATCTGATATATGTATGGGGTCGTATCCTCGTACTGGCGAGTGTAGGGGTAGTCCCTCGTGCGGGTTACCATCTCGCTCTGCTCTTTAGTATCCGCAACGAATTTGTCCCGGTCGATAAGGGCGTACGGCTGAGCCAGCAGGAATATGACGGCGGCAACGCCGACGGTCAAGATCAGGCCGTCAAAAGCGCGTACAGCCCTATCCTCGATTGATCTGGACGGCGAGACCTCCCCGGTAGGCGCTCTTAAAAGGTAAAGCAGGTGCGCTGCAATTACAGTAATGAAAATAGGCGCTATGCTGATCTTTGTGGCCAGGCCAAGACCAACCGCGAGGCCCATGAGGACCGACGCTCTTTTCGTACCCGCTTGGGCTACGTAAACGCCGGACAATACGGCGGCAACGATGAAGAAGGTCAGAATTGGGTCTGACGTAACAAAATGCGCCGACTGGATCTGCAGGACGGAGAACGCGGCAAAGGCTGCAGCCAGAAGTCCAGTACGTCGGCTGTACAGCATGGAGCCAAGAAGGAAGACCAGAAAGACTGTCCCGGTGTCGAAGAGGGCAGAGATGGTCCTGCCTACAAGCCTCAGGTCTGAGCCTGAGAGCTCTGATTTCAAGAACGATAGAAGGTGGGCGCAGACCTTTAGGAGGTAGAGTGGGAAGCTGCCGTAGGCAAACCATCTGGGGTTGATCGTGCTGTTATTCGGGTCGAGTAGTTGGCTAAAGTTGACTGGTACAGGCAGGTTTATCTCCCATACCTTTAGTAGAATTGCCCGCTCGTCGGGATGGAATAGCTTGCCGTTGTCCCAGTCTATTCCGTACATGCGCAGGCTAAGGGCAAGCAGCAGCAGCGCGCCGAGAACAATGTAGATGGGAACATTACCGCTGTTCGGTCTCTTTTGTGGGGTTTTCGTCGGGGTCAAAGCCTCCGGTTGCAGGGGGCCAGGTTTAGTCGACACAGTAGCGGCTGCATCTAGTCCAGCAGATTAATAACCAGACCTGTTGGTAGCTTGGGATAAAAGAACGTTGACTTCTGAGGCATCTTCGCTCCGGACTGGGCCACTTCCAGCACTTGCTCTACCCTTGTGGGACTCATCAGAAAGGCAAGCTGCGACTTTTTAGAATCTACGCATTCCACGGCTTCAAGAGCGCTGTGAGTAAAGTCGATGTGCTGCCCGAGAGTTATAGCCTCCGGTGGAACACCCAGCATGGGTTCAATAATAGACCAATGGAGCAGGCTCACGTCCAGCTCCTTGAGGGGATCAGGCCACACCTCAGGCATGGAGTCTCTTAGTTGGTTTAGCTGCTCTGGTTGTATGGCGTAGATGGTCTCCTTGTCCAAACCGTATAGCAGAAACACCGGAGCGGCCTCTTGCCCGATCTTCATATACTCCAATGCTGCCCTCAGGTCGTCCGAGGCATTAGACTTCTTCAACGGCATAGGGTCTAGATGGAATGACTCTGCCAGGCGAACTTTTAGGCCATCTATTATCGAAGATTCTAACCCTCTCACCAGTCTATGGATGGGTAGGATAACCAGGCCGGGATCAGATATAGAGGTCAGCGCCACGAGCACATAGTCGCTGCCACTCCCATGGCCGTTTGTTCCTCCATTCGCTCTCAGTTCGTCTCTGTAAGCCAGGGCGGTTTCATAGCGATGATGGCCGTCGGCTATGTATACAGTGAAGTCTGCCAGGGCAGTAGATATATCAGATAGCACGGACGGGTCTTTTATGGGATAAAGAGTCAGAGAGGAATCACGCCAGTGCTCAGCTTTTATGATATTCTGCTCACTGGTCTTCGATATGGCCTCTATTGCCTTTTCTATTATCTTGCCGGCTGTGCCTTCCGGATCGTTATAGAGGCCGTAAATTGGGCTGATATTGGCGTTGCAGGCCCGAATAAGGTTAAGACGGTCTAACTTTGGTCCACTCAGGGTGTGCTCGTGGGGAAGAATGCCATTGCCCCAGGGCTCAAGGCGAACTCGTATGTACAACTCTCGTCTCTTGTACTCACGTCCTTCCCAAAAGAAACGGTGCTCACACAGGTATGCTGCCTCAGTATCCTCAGTTTTCAGCACTCCATTCGCCAGCCATTCTCGAAAGTAAGCAGCCGCCCTTTGATACGGTTCTCCTCTGGAGCGCCCGCCGTCGGAGGGGGCCTCTATGCTTATTATGTTGTGGGGATTGGCCTGGATCATGGCCTCTCTCTCTTGAGGCGAGACCACATCATAAGGAGGTGATAGCACAGAAGAAAGGTCTTTGACCATCTCAGTGTTATATCTGACGCCTCTAAACGGTCTTATCTCGGGCATGAAGTCTTACGCATCCTCTTCGTATAAGGATAGTGGGTACACAATAGCCAGGACAGTGATCTTATGCTCGCGCCACACTGCATCCAACTGCTGCATTATCGCTGGCGGCATCTGCAGGTTGCCTTCAGGAGTGTATATGCAGAAGTCCCAGATGTTCTCCTGTTCGCTGGGCTCAAGCCTAAACTTGGACTCAGGCTGCGCCTGCAGGATGATCTCCTCCAGCTCGGAGATTTTTTCTTTTATGGCTTCGTTTAGCATACTTAAAGTGTGGTTAGGTTCCTCTGAAAATGGCCGTGTGTCGTGGTTCGTGCATACTGTAGGGACGCCATATATGGGGTCTCTACAGCCTCCGCCTTGGCGATTCGCGTTAGCAGATATTGCGAGCGGTATTTTCATCCTTTGGTGTGGAGGTGTAAGCCCCTATGCGCCGTTGCTTCGAAATAGTTGGATCTTGTTCCGCTCGTGGTGAGCCTTTCGAACCATAAGCCCATCGACCAAGCCCTGCACAGGCTCAGAATGACGGGCAGGCTCTAGTTTCATCTCCCAGTATAGAGTACAAAACGGCGTTACTCAGTGTCACGTGTTCGATTATAGCAGGTCTTCGCCGCATAGTCTCTATAGAGGTGGTCATCATATTAAATGGAGAACTCGGGATTAGCTTCCATTACCCCGATCTTTTTACATAGAATAAGCCCGTTCCACGTTTGTAGAACGGGCTTATTCTATGGAGGTCCTCGGGGAAGGAACGGAGGTAGCGTTAGCTATCGGCTTATATCTATATCATAGGAGGAAGGCCGTCATCTTTTATACCAAGATAGCGTCTTCCATATTCCCTTGCCATGCGATCCACGTCGAGTTTCCTGTCCTGCTCGAGGATTTCATCCAGGAATATCGCGCACCTATCCAGGAAGTCTCCATCAGACATTTCAATGATCTTGGTGATCGGGATTTCATAATATTCATGCATCATAGCGGGGACCTCCACCCAAAACCGGAGGGGCTTTTGCACTTCTCGTTGCCTATAGGAAGCTTAATCGAGGGCGGACCTTGTTGTTTAGGAGAATTATCTCCAGTTAGACCTGATTACCTTAGAAACGAGTAGAAGGGCCTATTCGTTTCATTTATATTTTTGTTGCAGAACAGAGGATCGGTGTTCTCAAGAGATTTCATTTCATCTATAACCGAAATGTTCTACTCTTCACCAAGGTCTCTGTTAACAATCGCTTTTACTTCATCCTGTGAATTTCATGAAATATTCTTAGTTGACAGTCTATACAACCAAAGAAAAATGGTATTTGTCCGAAGTTGTAGTATACAAACTGATAAGCTTGCGGACTTATCGAGGATGCTACCAGTAGATTGCTATTCATTTTTAACTCCTCCCATCCCTGTCTTGATAAATCTTTCCTAATCGAAAAGAAGACATTCCCTGCTAAAACTTCTTCAGTAACGCACTTGGTACAGTAACGGTTTACGCCATTATCGTATCAATAATTTTGGATCTACTACTATGACGCGCGTCACGTGCTGGGTTAATTTAGAGCGTTTCCAAAATTGGGGTAAGGGCACTATAGTCGGAGGGGAGTGTACTGTGCCTACGAGGTGCACGCTGGAGATGGGACAAAGTTGGATAGGGGCTTAAGAGGCGAATCACCGTGGGAAAGGTTGTAGAGGCGTCTCTACGTGGCGCACGATTCCACGGCGCACAGCTATTTTCTAAACGATATTCCGGATCTTCACTGGGCCCCATTGCCTCTCGTCAGATGTGAGGAAGATGCGTTCGCGCCGGTCGGGGGGGTACCGTTGGGGGAGTGGCCGTTCTCCAGAGCGCCTACTACCGCGTAGCTGGAGGTATAGAGTTTGCTGTATATGCCTCCAGCGTCCAGAAGCTCCTGGTGGGTGCCCTGCTCGACGATCTTCCCGTACTCCAGTACGATAATGCGGTCAGCATCTCTAATAGTCGATAATCGATGCGCAATGATGAAAGATGTCCGCCCTTCGAGCATCCTCTTCAGGGCCTGCTGGATAAGGACCTCCGCTTGAGTGTCTACGTTGGCTGTGGCCTCGTCCAGAATGAGTATCTTTGGGTCTGCTAACACGGCCCTGGCAAAGCTTATAAGCTGCCTTTGTCCCACGCTCAGATTCCCGCCTCTTTCCTGAAGCAGGGTATCGTAGCCAAGATCCAGCCGCACTATGAACTCGTGGGCTCCTACGGTTTTGGCGGCTTCTACCACCTCTTCATCTGTAGCATCCAGGCGGCCGTAGCGTATGTTATCGCGCACGGCGCCGGTGAAGAGGAAGGGGTCCTGAAGCACCATACCCGTCTGGCTTCTAAGGGACTTTTGGGTTACATCTCTGACATCGTAGCCGTCGATAGTTATAGCGCCCTGATCGACATCGTAGAAGCGGTTTATCAGACTGATCATCGTGCTTTTGCCTGCTCCCGTTTGCCCCACGAACGCGACGGTATCTCCGGCCCGCACGTCGATGCTGATGTCCTTCAGCACGTCTATGCCGTCAACATAATTGAAGCTGACATGTTCAAACTTGACGTTTCCCTTTATAGGAGGCAGCTCGACGGCGTTGGGCTTGTCTGCCACCTCTATCGCCGTGTCCAGCACCTCGAATATCCTTACGCCGCCCACCATAGCCCGCTGGAATTGGGTGTACTGCATGGTCAGCTCCCGTATCGGCTCAAAGAAGCGCTGGATATACAGAGTGAATGCGACTAGCTCGCCGACGGCAAGGTTGCCGGTAAGCGCTTGATAGCCGCCATAGGTAACGACCAGTGCGGTCGCGACGGCTACCATCAGCTCGAAAGCCGGTTGTACTGCCGCAGACAGGCGGCCAGCCCTAAGGTTCGCATTCAGGTGCGCTTCATTTACGTTGTCAAATATCTCACTGTTTTTCTTTTCTCTTGAAAGGCTCTGGATTACCCTGACACCGCTGATATTCTCCTGCAATCCTGCGTTAACTACAGATATGGCGTGACGAACACGCATGAAGGCGTTTCGAGTCATGTGCTGCCAGAGCCACAAGAAGACGATGAGAAACGGCACGACACTCAGCGTTATGAGGGACAGGCGCAGGTTCATCGAGAACAAAAAGTAGACTACGAGAACGAGGCTTATGATATCCTGAAAGACGTTAAGGAACCCGGATGTCAGCAGCTCCTGGAGAGCAAGGACGTCATTTTGGACCCTGGACATCAGCTTTCCCACCTCGTTTCGGTCGAAGAAACCAAGGGAAAGCTGCTGGATGTGGTCGAACATCTGGGTGCGCAGAGTATGTAGCACGGCCTGTCCCACATAAGAGAGGGTGGTAGATTGCCCGTACTGTCCGAACACCGCCAGAAGGCTGTTGGCCACGAAAACGGCTACAATGCCATCCAGCCCGCTTGGGTCGCCACGCGATATGAAATGGTCTATTGACAGCCCGATAAGCCGCGGCCCGGCCGAGTTTGTTATTGAATAGACCAGTGTGCACAGCAAAGCTAGAAGCATACGCTTCTTGTACGGACCGAGGTAGCCTATCAGGCGAGTCACTACCGCATGGTCGTATGCTTTTCCAAGTTCTTCATCAAGATTAGAGTCCAGGGCGCTGGCAAGCCCGGTGCGCATAATACCGCCCGGACCGCCTCCACCTCCCGGCCCATGGCCCCATCCGGCAGAGTGCATTATTGGTTGTTCTCCTATTTGGTGGTACTCATTTTCTTGGAGTGGCTAGTTCCGTTCGTGGTGAGCTTGTCGAACAACCCTTCGGCAGTCTCAGGGCGAACGCGTTTTTCATATTCAAACATACTAATTCTATTGGAGAGAGCTTTCAAAAGACCCCGCACAGGGACAAGACGTTCATTAACCGGATCGACGGTTAGCAAGAAAGCCTCAAGTGTGTGAACGCCAAGCAAAGCAACGGTTCCTTCATCGCAAAAAATAATCTTCGTGGTGCTGGCCTTTCCATCTATCAGTACGACGGCCTCTGCAACTTCTCGCTCGATAACACGGCCATCTGCGGTTTCGAACTCCATGGTGGAGTCCGGGCTAACGCCAAGCGTTCTTAGGATAAGGCCGGACACCCAGGTAAAGGTGCAACCTGTGTCCACCAGCGCTCGAACCTCGACGAATGGCCCGGCTCTGCTACTTGCCAAGCCTACGGTCTGATAGAAAGCGGTCATCAGATCATCCCACCTTGACCTGCTGCGCCGCGGCGGCCTCTTCCTGGTCCTTGAGCTGAAGCTCGTAGATCTCTCGGTAGATGCCGCCATGGTCAAGAAGCTCCTGGTGAGTGCCCCGTTCCACTACCTGGCCGCTCCTGAGCACGAGGATCTGATCGGCGCGCAGCAGGGTGCGCAGCCTCTGGGCTATTACAAAGGTCGTCCGTCCTGTCATTAGCTCTGCTAAGGCCAGCTGGATCAAATACTCCGTCTCCATGTCTACGCTGGAGGTAGAGTCGTCCAGAATGAGGACCCGCGGGTCCATGAGTATCGTTCTGGCGATGGATACACGCTGCTTCTGCCCGCCGGAGAGGGTGATGCCGCGCTCTCCAACCCAGGTGTCGTATCCAACCGGCAAGCTCATGACGAAATCGTGTATTCGAGCTACCTTGGATGCGTCTATAATATCCTCTTCCGTTGCATCGACCGCGCCGTACGAGATGTTATCGCGAATTGTCGCAGTGAAGAGAAATGGGTCTTGATGGACAATGCCGACGTTCTTCCTCAGTGAGTCTATGGTAACGTCTCTGATATCGATATCGTCTATAGTTATGCGCCCGCCGGTGACATCGTAGAACCTCGGTATGAGGCTGACCACAGTGCTCTTGCCGCTGCCTGTAGCCCCCATGAGAGCTACAACCTGGCCCGGGAAAACTTCCAGATTCACGTCTTTTAGGACGGCGCTGACGGAATTGTAGGCGAAAGAGACGTTCTCAAATTTTACCAGGCCGTTTACAGCCGGCAGGGACACCGCATCAACTCTCTCCTTAACCTCGGACTCGGTATCAAGGATCTCGAAGATGCGCTCACCCGAAGATTCCGCTCTGGCAAAGACGTTCGCCATCCATCCCAAGGAGCGTATCGGCATTGCCAGGATGGCCAGATAGAGGTTGAATTGTACCAGGCCGCCAAGGGTCAAGTTTCCGGCTATGACCTGCCGGCCTCCGTACCACAGAACAACGGCCGTGCAAGATAATGTCATGAATGTCATTATGGCGGAGTTGAAGCTCTGAATGCGATTGGCGCTGAAATTGGTCTGGAAGACAAATTCGGCCTTGGAGCCAAACTTCTTGCCTTCAAACTTCTCTCTGGTAAAGGACTTCACCACTCTGATCCCGGAGAGGTTTTCCTGGAGGATGGTCCCAAGCTGGGCAACTGCTTCCTGCGCGGAAACCCAAACCGGACGTAAGCGGTTGCTGGTTACGACGGCCCGAACGCCTACCACAGGCAGTATCGAGAAGACGATGAGGGTAAGCTGCCAGTTCAGGTTGAGCAACAGATAACACGAAAGGAGGAACTGGAAGGTAATTTGCACCATTCTGATTGCGCCCATCTGTATAAGGGCCCTTACAGCCTCAACATCTGCCGTGGCCCTTGACATGAGCTGGCCGGTCTGCTGGCGGTCGTGATAGGCGTAACTCAGGTACTGGAGACGGTTATAGATAGCGTTTCTTATATCGTAAGCCACTCTCTGAGAGAGGTACTCTGCCAGATATGCCTGTCCGTAGGCAAACATGCCTCTAAACAGCGCTGCTCCTATAACCATAAGGCCCAGCGTGATCAGGATCGATAGGCGCCCGGATGCAAGACCGATATCTATAGTCTGTTTCACAAGCCAGGGGGCCACCAGGGAGGAGCCGACCGATCCTATGAGACAAGCGTAAACAACGATCAGCCGCGGCCAGTATTTTTTTAAGAAAGATAGCTCTCTCAGAAGAACGTGCATATATATTACCCTTTACGTAAGGGTTATTATATCTGGATGAGAGCCTGTCACGCAACCGACGTGGAAAGGCGTAGCGCTACGGGTCAAAGCTTGTCTTGTCCACCTTGCGGACTCCACGCGCGGGGCGGACTCCGCGCGGAGAGCCCGGTCGAATGACCCGCAGCATGGGGGCCGACTATGCCGCAGGCTTCAGCCTGCGAGGCTCATACTATAACCATCAAAGGCCCCCCCCGCCCCAGAGGGCAACATCAAGTATGGATCACTACATAGCGCCGCAGCGGCGCTACATCACGCAGGAGGCACCTGGACCAAGACCTCGAACAGCTGCTGCCTGTTAGGTCTACTGATAGCCTGGTTCACCTTCGCCAGATAAGCCTGACGCCCAGGATCATTCGGGACGCTCTCACGGCGCTGCTCAAAAGCAGCAATACCGGGGAATTGCGTTCCGATGGTGAAAGCCGGACCATCAATCCCAAACAACTGAGCCTGAAGGCCACTGGTAATGCCTCGAGCCTGCCTGGCCTTCACCTCCTCTTCCAGCATGGCGCGAAGTTCTGGACCTTTACCTATCGCAGGGTACAAGGTTATACGTTGAGTTACCTTCGCCTCTATGCGTGGTGCGTTTGGCACAAGGGTCTCGAAGAGTTCGATGACGGCTGCCTTGCTTGCCACCATGACAGACTTCGCCAAACTGGCCTGGTACGCCGGGTCACTGTTCTGGCGCTGGAAGAGCTGCTCTCGAGAGGCAAGGTCTGGGAATACGGTGCTAAAGACGAAGGCTGGACCTTCAGGCCCAAACAGCTGAGCCGAAACGCCGGAGCGCCCACCTTGAGCGTTCCGGAGCTTCACCCGCTCTTCAAGTAAAGCGCGAAGCTCTGGCCCCTTCCCTAGAGCGGGAATCCAGGTTGTTCGTTGCACAAACGGCATTGGTATCTCCTTTCTGATGAAACCCTATACCAAACTTATCGGCGTGAGACAGCCTTCGATGGTCATGGATATTATACTGGCACTTTTGCGGCGCTGTAAACCCAGCGCGGATGCGTCAGCAGACTTAAAGCTTAACAAAGTTCTTCGGCAAAAGGTATAATTGTTGTAGTATGAAAATAGCGCACGCCCATCGATGGGACCTGTCTCCGGCTGAGGCCATCAATCTGCAGAGGGAGATGGCGAGTAGTGTGGTGCTGGAAGATCGTATCGGTGAAGTTAACCTGGTGGCCGGGGCCGATCTTCACTTCCCGCAAAAGGGACGGGCCAGGGCTGCGGTCGTGGTGCTGAGCTATCCGGACCTGAAAATGGTCGAAAGCCGGGTAGCGGAGGGGGAAGCGGCCTTTCCTTATATCCCAGGCTTGTTGGCCTTTCGCGAGTCGCCTTTGGTCCTTGAGGCTTTTGGCCGGTTGTTGTGCAGTCCGGACTTATTGCTGGTAGATGGGCAGGGCGTCGCGCACCCCAGGAGAATGGGACTGGCGTGTCATTTGGGGATATACCTTGACATACCAACCATAGGCTGCGCGAAGTCAAGATTATACGGCAGACATACGGAGCCTGGACTAGAAAAGGGGAGCTGGGCAGACCTGATGGACAACAATGCAGTGATTGGTTCTGTCCTGCGCACGAAGAACGGCGTAAGACCTCTCTACGTGTCTCCGGGACATTTGGTGGGAATCGAGGGTGCCCGTGCATGGACGCTCAAATGCTGCCGCGGCTATAGAGTTCCGGAGCCCACCCGTTTAGCCCATCAGTTAGCCGGGTCGCACGTTTAGAGAATCTACCAGATTGCAGTCAGTCTGAGGGCACATCCGCGCAAGGGCGTCGTAGTCGCGGGAAGTGCAGAAGGGCGGCCGCCCTTCTGCCAGGGAGTCCGAGGGGTGTCCCCTTGGAGAACTAACCTCCTCCCCCTTCCCAGGCCATGAAGAGCGGGAAAGGGGGCGACGGTCGCCTCCGCGAGTCTGAACAGTTACCTTTTACGTAGAGTTATTGTTAGAGGAGTGATTCATATCAATGGAAGAGCTAATAGCTAGACTGGCCGCAGTAAGCAAGCGCGTCTCTGACGCTATGGTGCGTCTTTGACGTACCTGAAATGGAAGAAGACGTAAGAAGTCTGGAGAAGGCGGCTAACGAACCGGACTTTTGGGATGACAGCTCCGCTGCACGGGTCCAGATGCGCCGGATGGCTAGCCTTAATTCAAGGATTGAGCCTTGGCGCAGTTTTGAGAGGCGGGCCGCAGATGTGGGGCAAATGATCGAACTGGTGCAAGAAGAGAACGCTGAAGAGTCGATGGGCCCGGAACTGGCAGCGCAGGTTGCCGAGCTAGAAAATGAGATTGGCAAGCTGGAGCTTCAGATTGGGTTGAGCGGAGAATATGACGACAAGGATGCAGTCTTAGCTATCCACTCCGGGGCCGGCGGCACGGAGGCCCAGGACTGGGCTCAAATGCTGATGCGGATGTACCTGCGCTGGGCGGAAGACCGCGGCTACAAGGCTGAAATAATCGATGTGTCTCATGGCGAGGAGGCGGGCATAAAGAGCGCGATGATCGAGGTCTCCGGCCCTTATGCCTACGGTTATCTCAAAAGTGAAAGAGGGGTACACAGACTTGTAAGGCTGTCTCCGTTTGATGCTGACCATGCGAGACACACCTCATTTGCGCTAGTAGAGGTCATGCCGGAACCTGATGACGCGGTTGATATTGTCATCAATCCGGATGATATAAAGATGGATGCCTTTAGGTCCAGCGGCGCGGGCGGCCAGAACGTGCAGAAGACCAGCACTGCGGTGCGGATAACACACATACCGAGTGGGATAGTGGTAACATGTCAGAACGAGCGCTCCCAGCTTCATAACAAGGATACCGCTCTAAAGGTCCTTAAGGCCAAGCTAATTCAGGCTGATATGGAAAAGAGGGCCGAGGAGCAGGCGATAATAAAGGGCGAACACATCAGCGCTGGGTGGGGAAATCAGATCAGAAGTTACGTGCTGCACCCATATAAGCTGGTAAAAGACTTGAGGACGGGATATGAGACCAGCGACCCTGACTCGGTGTTGAACGGTGGGCTAGACGAGATGATAGACTTATATCTTCGGTCACAGACAGCGGAGGCAAGAAAATGAAGAGACTAAAGGCGATCGTTGTAATTCTGATATTAGTCACGGCCTTTAGCTCCGCGCCAATAGGAGTCGTCAGGGCTGATATATCCGTGATCAGCAGTGATTACGTGAACAAGTTTCCGGATGGTGTGGAGTTTACGCTGGAAACAAAAGACTCTGCTGCCATTAAGAATATAACCCTGTCCTACACCGTAGACAGCGGCAACGGCCCTGTTGACGCATACGATAAGCCTAAATTCGACGCCGGGACCAGCGTCAAGACAAGCTATATGCTGGAGAAGCGAAAGATCTACCTGCCGCCGGGTACGGTGCTAAGTTATAAATGGACGATAGAGAACGAGAGCGGCGGGAAGGTAGAGACTGAGCCGGTTAAATTTACCTACGAGGACACCAGGTTCACGTGGCGCAGTCTCAGCAAGGATGGTGTAACCATCTATTGGTATGACTGGCATCCTTCCAGTCCTGATATTGCGCGGCAGGCCCTTGACGAGGCCCTCGCAAGCATTACGCGCCTTTCGGCTCAGGTGGGGTTTACCTACTCCAAGCCTATGAAGATATTCGGCTACGCCTCCAAGAAAGATATGGACCCAGCGCTTCAGCTGCGCAGCGCTGGTTTTAGCAGCGAAATAGTTACTCTGGGCCAGAGGACTACCGCAGAGATAATGCTTTTGCTCCTGAACCATTTTGAGTTTAAGGAAACCGTTGCCCATGAGGTTTCCCACATGGTGATCCATCAGCTCGCTGATGGGCCGTACAGCAGTTTACCGGCATGGCTCGATGAAGGACTCGCGATGAATGCCGAGAAAGTTGTTCCACAGGGCTATATATCCGAGCTGAAAAAGGGGATACAGACGGACGAACTGATCTCGGTCCAGTCCCTGGGTGGAGTCACCGGCGAGCCAAAGGACGTGATGCTGTTTTATGGGCAGAGCTATTCCATAGTCAAATTCCTGGTGGACAATTATGGCCGGGGCAAGATTGTAGAGATACTGAATGTGCTAAAAACCGGCACTCTGATCAATGAGGCTCTCAAACAGGTATACGGCTTTGATGTGGATGGGCTGGACGCGAAGTGGCGCGCAGGCCAGGGGCTAAAACCCCGTGCTGTGCCGCAGGGTGGCAGCGCCGCTACGGTCCTGGGGATTCCCACTATCGTACCTTACGGGTCTCAACCGTCCGCCTCTCAGAGCGCAGCCGCCAAGCCGGACCAGAGTGGAAGCGGCGCCAGATCCGGGGAGGTTGGCACCAACAAGGGCGGGATTCCCTTGCTGCCGGTAGCGGGCGGCGTGGCCATGCTGATGATAGTCGGCGCGGGGGCTGTTGTTATGTTCACGCGACGCAGCCAGACCTAAAGTAAGCCGGTCAACCGCGCAACAAAAAGGCCGATTTGTCGGACAAATCGGCCTTTTTTGTTAATATCAATACACTGGTGCAAGTCATTTTCGAATTATAGATCCATCATTGGTTCCGGATGGGCAGTCCGGATGGGCATGCCCAATTTTGGGATCAGCCCAGGTACCACAGTACTTCTTGTGGCTTATCAAGACTGCTTAAATGGCTCGTCCCGCCTCTTGATAAAGGCTTCCCATCCCTGCTCGTCAAGGAGTTTACGCAGCGCCGGGTCCTGCGGCCCCTGAGTTATATCGGCGAAGGCAGGATTATCACGGTATCGGATGGAGTCAAGGAACCCCAAAAGCTCAAAGACTCGATTGATAAGCAGCTTATCTGATCTCACGGTCTTCTCAGGCATTGCGGCGATCCGCTCGGCCAGCGCCTCAGCCTCTTCTAGCAAGCGGTCGTTGGGCACTATTTTGTGGACAAGGCCGTACCGCTCTGCGGTTTGGGCGTCGATAATCTCGCCGGTCAGAATAAGCGCCTTTGTCCGCCTGATACCCAAATTCCAGGGCATTACCAGCGCTGGGAGGCCGCCGCCGTGCCTGATCTGAGGCTCGCCAAACTGGGCGTCTTCTGCGGCGATGATTATATCCGTCATCATAACAATCTCACAAGCCCCGCCGACCGCGTGCCCTCTCACCGCTGCTATGACCGGTTTCGGCATCCCCCATATCTTTAGTCCGATGTCCTGCTGCCCAATCTGAGGTCCATCGTCCTGCGGCTGTCCCCGCTGCGTCAGGTCGCCTCCCGCGGAGAACGCCCTTCCCGCTCCCGTTATGATCACAGCGCGCACCTCTTCATCGGCCGCTGCTGTTTCCAATGCCTCCATCGTTGCTCTCAACAGCGCGCGATTGAACACGTTGAGCACATCGGGACGGTTCAGGGTGATTACCGCGTGGTTATCCGTCTTTCGATACAGAAGTACTTCTTCTGATGTATCCTGCTGAGTAGCGTCTGCCATTATGTCTCCCTTTCCGCACTAGAATTCTGTGAGCTGGATCTCGTAGCATGTATGCTAAAACCAGGTTTATCCCTGGCTACTTCTTCTCACTATAATGTTAATCTGGGTAACAGCGATAAACTGATCCAAATGGTCTGCATAATGGTTAAGAACATAGCCCAGCCTTTCTCTTTTTGAAGTAAGTGAGGTGGTACCAAGTCTTGGATAGATTACGACTTAGTGGCTATGGTGGTGTCGAAATACTAGGTTTCCAAAATCACGATCGTAAGTAATGAGGACGCGGCCTTCAGCGTGTGCTATACCAATACTTCTTCGTCAGAAAGGCCTTGTCTGTGGCTATGGGCAACGAATGTTGCATTATGGCCGAGAGTTGTTAAATAGTAAGCAAGTTGCGAATCAGCACTTTCAGCTATCAGGAATTTCACGTCGAGGTGGTAATCCCTAAAGCTGCATTTGCAGTCCTATGTCTTCGTGACCGCTCCAGTTGCCGCTCAAGTTGAGCGTGGGCGTAGGACAGGCAAGCTTGAACATCCTCGATAGTAAGATGTGGAAATGCTTGGAAAAGGTCATCAAAGTCAGGCGTTTCAGCCAAATGCTGAGTAACCAGCTCTACAGGGATTCTAGTGCCCTTGACTACTGGCTTGCCCACCATGATTTACTGTCCTGGGCAATACGTTCTTTATATGGATATTGCTGTCGTACAGTGATCCCTGTCCTCTTTTTGCATGCATAAGTAGCAGCGTCCCCTACTACTGCATCTCCAATGCCCTTTTGACCTGTTCCACGAACATCTCCTCCGGAACAGCACCCTCGAACTGGACCACGTCATTTATGATTATCTTGGGGACCGCCATGACGCCGTAGCGGCGGCTCAGTTCCGGAAATTCGGTAGCCTCGATCACATCCGCGGTGATGTGCTCCGGGTTTGCCATTGCGATCTGGTGGGCCATCCTGGCCGCTCTGGGGCAGTGTGGTCAGGTTGGTGTGGTAAAGACAAGTATGTGTACCTCCTTGGTGATCTCCCTCAGCTGCTGCTGTGTTTCATCGCTGAGGTCGATATTTCCATTGGAAACATCCAGGATGTCCTGCAAGAAGGTGGAGAACTCGTAGCCGGCGGGCAGGCCAAAGAACCTTGGAGCGCCACTGCTTCCCGCGCTTTCCAGGACTATCGCTGGGACTTTGTCTATCCTATAGTCTTGAGCCTTTGAAGCATCGGTTATGAAGTCATAGATGTTGAGGTTAATCTTGTTTGAAAGAGAGGCCACCTCATTCATCAACTGGTTCGCCTGAGCGCAGTACTCGGTCACCTGTGGATCAACGCCCGGTAGAGTTATCCTCGTCTCACGGCGGGAAAACAGGTTCACTGTGACGTCGTTTGAAAGCTCGCTGTCAAACTTTTCTCTTAGAAAGTCCTGGTCCCTCTTGGATATAAACTCGGCCATTTCTTAGTTCCGTTCTTCTACTTTATTTTGCATCTGGTGCTTTACGTGGAGCAGTCTATGTATGGCTGTGAAGTTGGCGAATATAGCCAAAAGCCAGAGCGCTATCTGCACCTGTCCTATTATTAAACAAAACGCAAGAATAAAAACCCGTTCAGGTCTGGTTAGCAGTCCTACGTTGCAAGAGACACCCAGACCTTCTGCCCTCGCCTTTACATAGCTAACCATTAGCGAACCGACTATTGCTACGTATATCAGGACTATTTCGATAGCACCTCCCTGAGGAAGGTAATAGACCAATAGCCCTAACAAGCAGACGGCCTCGCCGAATCTATCAAAGGTGGAATCTAAGATCGCCCCGAAGGGAGAAGCCTGCTTGGTATGCCGTGCGAGTGCACCGTCCATTAGGTCAAACAGGCCGGCCGTCAGTATCAGCACGCCTCCCAGGCGCATATAGCCCAAAGCTAAGGTCGCCCCGGCGATCATACTTAAGATAAGGCCGAGAATTGTAAGTGCGTTGGGGGTCAGCCCCATTTTGCCGAGAGCAATGGCTAGCGGGGTTACCCATCCTCTGGGAAGCGCATTACGAAAGCTGGATACCATATTGATTCCCTTCGATTTGCTCTGACGATGTCGGTATGTGGAACGAATTAGTTGTATCCTGAGCGAAGACGAAGGCAATAGTCCGGTTCCTACCACACTACAGGCACTTTTGGACTGATTCTCCCCTTAACTGAGAATGACGGGCTACACAAAACCGCGTTTATCCTTCGTGGGTGCCAGTCGCAGCCGGTATGGGGGACTCTCTTGAATATGTCCCTGGAGCGAGAATGGTCTGAGGACGATGAAGGACTCCACGGTGATCCACGCCTCCGTACAGTTAAAGGCGCCATCTCCCTATTTTGAACTGGGCCTTCTCGGGTGCCTGAACATCGGCAGGCGAAACTTCGGTCGTGTCCCCAGATATGGTTGTCCCTTCGCTAAGGAGCCGTTCATAGTACGAACTCACCATCTTAGCGACCATGGTCCAGCTATACCCTTTGGCGGACTCCACTCCTCTTCTACCCATCTCACTCCTCATGTCTCTATCGGCAAGGAGGTGAACAATGGTCATTGCCAGAGCATTTTCGTCCTTTGGCGGGACCAGCAAGCCCTCTTTGCCATGACTGACCACCTGTGAATAGCCCTCGATATCGGAGGCAATTACGGGCGTACCTGCTGCCATGGCCTCCAGGAGAACTATGCCAAAGCTCTCCTGGCCTGTTGCCGGGGCGCAGAATACGTCCGCCGACTTGTAGTATCTGGGGAGGTCTTCTGAAGAAACGTAGTCAAGAAAGTGGACATCTGGTATATCGTTCTTCTCGATCGTGTTCTCATATCCTCTGCGCAGTCCTCCGTCCGGCCCCACGATGATCAGCCTGGTATTCGGCATCTCCTTTTTTACCTTGGCAAAGGCCCTAATCAGATATTTTAGGCCCTTGCGTTTTTCAAGACGTCCAACGAATAGGATGGTCAGCTTGCCATCCATCAGGTTTTCGAAGGGTAGGGCGTTGGAGAAGCGCTCCACATCTATGCCGTTGGGAATGATATTGTAGTATCCGGGAAAGTATTTGCCGGCAAAATCCATTGCCGGCTTGGACACGGCTATTTTACCGTCCAGTTTACGGAACCAACGCTTTAGTATGCGTCTGCCGTAGAAGTAGGCTAGACTTCGGTCGTTGTGCGCATGAAAGGTGCCGACGTTTACGGTCTCGGAAAAACGTAGAGTAGTTATGGGCAGCGTAGGCATCAGTGGCTCATGCAGATGCACTATATCAAAGTCTTCCGCGAGGATAGTTTTGACCTTTGTTGATAACCTTAATGATAGGGCGATCCGAGCTATCGAGCCACTTGCCGGAACAGAATACGGCCGTCCACATGGTATGACACCCTCACAATCGTCTATAGGCTTTGAGGATGGTGCGATTATCTTTACCTCGTGGCCGGCCTGTAAAAAATTATCTCGCAGATGCTGTATGTGCACCGTGACGCCGCCCGGATAGGAATAATCGTAAGGGGATACTAGAGCTATACGCATTCAGCGGCCTCTTATCAACTTGTGAAGCGGCTGGCGGATGCGTCTAGTTGGTGTCAGGATCAAACTTTTAAACTGCTGTCTTATCAAGTTCCCCCATCCGATTTCATTCAACCCGACGTATGATCCGGTTGCTATGGTTGTTCCGCTGGTAATGCTATCCTTCAGATCTTCGGCGCTGCTGCCCTGGAAGATGGTAACACCCGTCCCGATAGTCTGAACAAAGTGGGCATCGCTGCTGCCTATTTCCGGCAAATGGAACTGCTCGTGGTTTAGCTTTCTCACCTTGGCTTCTGAAATACGACCAGCAGGGCTTG
>SHYC01000136.1 GCA_009693005.1 Dehalococcoidia bacterium
AGCTGGTTGCGGTATTCAACAAACTTGGCATCCCTATCAGCGAACAGGCTGCCCTGGCAGGAGTCGCTATAGACGCGGTTTTTGACAGCGTATCTGTCGCCACAACCTTCTCGAAGACTCTGGACAAACTGGGTATTATCTTTTGTTCTTTCTCGGAAGCCGTGAGGAACCATCCGGACCTGGTAAAAAAATACCTTGGTTCCGTGGTGCCCTATAACGACAACTTCTATGCCGCCCTGAACGCCGCGGTGTTCAGTGATGGCTCCTTCGCCTACGTGCCGCCCGGGGTGCGCTGCCCGGTCGAGCTGATGACCTATTTCCGTATCAACGCCGCCAACACCGGCCAGTTCGAGCGGACCCTCATCATAGCGGATAAGGGCGCTTACGTGAGCTACCTGGAGGGATGCACCGCTCCCATCAGAAAGACGAGCCAGCTGCATGCCGCCGTGGTGGAGCTGATAGCTCTGGACGATGGGCAGATCAAGTACTCCACGCTGCAGAACTGGTACCCTGGTGACAAGGACGGTAACGGGGGAGTCTACAACTTCGTCACCAAGCGAGGCAAGGCCCTGGGCAAGAACTCAAAGATCTCCTGGACTCAGGTAGAGACGGGGTCGGCGATTACCTGGAAATATCCCAGCGTGATCCTGCAGGGCGATAACTCTGTAGGAGAGTTCTACTCCGTGGCCCTGGTCAACAACCATCAGCAGGCTGATACCGGCACCAAGATGATCCACCTCGGCAAAAACACCAAGAGTACCATAATAGCCAAGGGCATCTCCGCGGGACAGGGTAGCAACACCTATCGCGGCCTGGTGAGAATAATGCCGGGAGCCGACGGCGCATCCAACTTTACGAGGTGCGACTCTTTGCTTATCGGCGACAAGTGCGCAGCCCATACGGTGCCATACATCGAAGTTCGCAATCCAACCGCCCAGATGGAGCACGAGGCTTCCACCTCTAAAGTGAGCGATGACCAGCTCTTCTACTGTATGCAGAGGGGCATCTCCGAAGAGGACGCACACATGATGATAATCAACGGCTTCTGCAGAAGCATATTCCAGGAGCTCCCCTTCGAGTTCGCGGTGGAGGCGTCACAACTGCTAAAAGTAAGCCTGGAAGGCGCGGTCGGATAGTATACGACCCTCACCCTCTCTCCCAGAGGGAGAGGGAATGTCAGTTCTCTCCTTTATAGATAGAGGAGCAGGTTTAAAGTATTTGGGGAGTCCAGAGGGGCCAAGCCCCTTCGGGGTACCTTGAACCCCCTTGAGGGGGTTTGGGGGTGATTCCCACCTCAGACGAGGACTAAGTTTATTTCTAGACACAAAACAGGAGCAAACAACTAAACATGCTTGAAATTCGCAACTTGCGCGCCTCAATCGAGGACAAAGAAATCTTGAAAGGCATAGACCTTAAGGTAAACGCCGGCGAGGTCCATGCCATCATGGGGCCAAACGGCAGCGGCAAGAGCACACTGGCCAATGTGCTGGCTGGACGACCCGAGTACCGAGTTACCGGCGGAGAGGTGCTCTTCGAGGGCAAGAACCTCCTGACGATGTTCGCCGATGAACGGGCTAGAGAGGGACTATTCCTGGCGTTTCAATATCCGGTCGAGCTTCCCGGCGTCCGCAGCTGGCAGTTTATGAAGTCTGCCCTGGACTCCGTTCGCAGGCATCGCGGTCTCGAAGAGCTGAGCATAAGAGAGTTCGACAAGCTGTACGAAGAGAAACTGAAGCTGGTAAGCATGGACCCGGACTTGATGAAGCGCTCTGTGAACGAGGGGTTCTCCGGTGGTGAGAAGAAGCGGAGCGAAGTCCTGCAGATGCTGCTGCTAAACCCGAAACTTGCCCTTCTGGATGAAACCGACTCCGGCCTGGATATAGACGCTCTTAGGACCGTATCTTATGGAATAGACCAGTTCCGGAGTCCATTGAATGCCGTCATACTGGTAACACATTACCAGCGTATTTTGAACTACGTGAGTCCGGACTACGTCCACGTGCTTGTGGATGGACGCATCGTGCGGTCTGGCGGCCGGGAGCTTGCCCTGGAGCTGGAGTCCAAGGGGTACGAGTGGATCAAGGATTCTGTGGGGATCTCTAACTGAGGCACGCTTCGACAGGCTCAGGGCGAACGGTAACCTTTCCGCTCGAGGTGAGCCTTCGGCTAACACCGCAAGCATCGCTTAACCGTTCGTGGTGAGCTTGTCGAACCATGAGCCCGATAGCAATTATCAGACGAATGACAATTAAACTTGAAGAGTAAATTTCATGACGCAAGTCCTTACATCATACGATAAATATCTGGAAGACCTTCAAGAATTCGAAAGGCGCTTCCCCAGCAGCGGTTTCGGACGATTGAGCGATATCCGTGAGAGCGCCATTGCCAGCTTCGATAAGCTGGGCTTGCCGACCAGGACGCAAGGCAACGAGGACTGGAAGTACACCAATATACGCTCGCTAGCCAGCACGGCGTTCCAGTACGTCTTTGAGCCCAATTTCGAACGGGTGACTGAGGCACAGCTGAAAGAGTTGGCGCCATGGGACGACAGCTGGGCGAGCCTGGTTTTTGTTGACGGCCATTACGTCGAAGCTCTATCAACGGCATCGCCCCGGGCTGATGGCGCGCATATAGGCAGCTTAACGGATGCGATTGTTACTCACAAAGATATAGCTGAGAGGCATCTGGCAAAGTACGCTCTGGCTGAAGCAGATGGTTTCAGCGCCATGAACACCGCCTTCTTGCATGATGGCGCCTTCGTTTACGTCCCCAAAGACTGTGCCGTAGAGCGGCCGCTGCATATCATCTTTGTGGCTGCCGGTGACGCTCAGCCTACGGTATCTCATCCCAGGGCCCTCATCGTGCTGGAGGAGAACAGCAGCATAACCATAGTCGAAAGCTATCTGGGAGTGTCCTCTGTTCCTTACCTGACCAACTCTGTGACGGAGATAGTCCTCGGAGATGGCGCAAGCGCAAAGCACTATAAATTACTTATGGAGAACGCCGACGCCTTCCACGTTGGGACCACCCAGGTATATCAGGGAAAAGACAGCGCCTTCAGGTCCGTATCCTTCGTCAAGGGATCTGCCATAGCCAGGAACAACGTCTCGGTGCTTCTGGATAACCCAGGCGGCAACTGCTTCCTTAGAGGGCTGTACCTGACCTCCGGCAAGGAGCACATTGACAACCACATAGACATTGACCATGCGAAGCCCCATGCGACAAGCGATCTGTACTTCAAGGGTATTCTGTCCGGCAGGTCCAAGGCGGTCTTCAGCGGCAGAGTCCTCGTGCAAAAGGACGCCCAGAAGTCGTCGGCCATCCAGAGGGACAAGAACCTGCTCATGTCAAAAGGAGCGGAGGTAGACTCAAGTCCCAGTCTGGAGATCTATGCGGACGACGTTCAGTGCACCCACGGCGCAACCGCAGGAGCGGTGGCAGAGGATGCGCTGTTCTATATGATGAGCCGGGGTATAGATAAAGAAACGGCCACACTTTTCCTCATCCAGGGTTTCGCTCGTGAGATTGTGGACGAAATACAGTTGACGACGCTCCGCGATTACGTAGAAACTAGAATCTCCGGAGCGCTGCCCAACCTAAGATCGGGGCAAGAACTATGACAGCTACCAGGCCAGCAGCAAAACAAGAGAATTTAACCGGGCACGCGCCTTTTGACGTCTATGAGATCAGGAAGGACTTCCCTATCTTGAAGCAAAAGGTACGCGGGATGCCCTTGGTCTACCTGGACAACGCCGCCACCAGCCAAAAGCCTCAGACGGTGATCGACTCCCTGGTGCGATACTACACGGCTCAAAACTCCAACGTGCACCGCGGCATCCATCACCTGAGTGAGATCGCAACCCATGAGTTTGAAGGGGCGCGTTCAAAAGTGAAGACCCTTCTCAACGCCGCGGATGATAAAGAGATAATATTCGTACGCGGCACTACCGAAGGGATAAACCTGGTGGCCAATAGCTACGGCAGGAAAAATATAGGAGAAGGCGACGAGATAATAATATCGGCTATGGAGCACCACTCCAACATTGTGCCCTGGCAGATGCTGTGCCAGGAAACGGGCGCTCGCCTAAAGATAATCCCCATTAACGACGACGGTGAGTTGATGATGGAGGAGTATGAAAGGCTTCTTGGCCCCAGGACCAGGCTGGTATCCGTAGTGCATCTCTCCAACTCCCTGGGCACCATCAATCCCATAAAGAAGATTGTGGAGATGGCCCACAGCTACGGCGTCCCTGTGCTTGTAGACGGGGCGCAAGCCGTGCCTCATACAGTGGTAGATGTTCAGGGGCTTGGATGCGACTTCTACGCCTTCTCCGGCCATAAGCTCTTTGGCCCCACCGGAATCGGAGTACTGTACGGCAGAGCCGAGCTGCTGGACACAATGGCGCCTTACCAGAGCGGCGGCGATATGATCAAGTCCGTTACCTTTGAGAAGACCACCTACAACGACTTGCCGTACAAATTCGAGGCCGGCACGCCCGACATAGCGGGCGCTATCGGCTTGGGCGCCGCTATTGACTACGTATCAAGAATCGGGTTAGACTGCATCGCGGCTTACGAGCACAAGCTGCTGGAGTACGGGACGGCGCAGCTACTAAGTATAGATGGCCTGCGGCTGATAGGGACCGCGAAAGAAAAAGCCGGCGTCCTCTCCTTTAACGTAGGCGAAATACATCCTCACGACCTGGGGACGGTCCTGGATGCCGAGGGGATTGCTATTCGCGCCGGCCACCACTGTACAATGCCGGTTATGGACCGCTTCGGCGTGCCTGCCACCGCTAGAGCTTCGCTGGCCTTCTACAACACCAGGGAGGAGATCGATATCCTCGTAAAAGGGATCCACAAGGCAATTGAGGTATTCAGCTAATGTCTGACCTGAGTGAGCTTTATCAAGAAGTAATAATGGACCACAACCGGAGGCCGCGCAACTTCAAGCCTCTGGTGGGCGCAAGCTGCTCGTTGGAGGGATTCAACCCCCTGTGCGGTGACCGCATCATTCTTGACCTCAAGCTGGAAGGCGATACTATCGCGGATATAGGCTTTCAAGGCTCCGGATGCGCTATCTCCAAGGCCTCCGCCTCTCTCATGACTGACAGTATAAAAGGCAAGAACGTGGAAGCTGCCGACGAGATGTTCGAGGCCTTCCGTGACATGCTTACCAAAGGCGATGCGGCCCATGTCGACGCTGATAAGCTGGGTGACCTGGAGGTACTGGCGGGCGTTGCGCAGTTCCCCACCCGCATCAAATGTGCAATACTGGCGTGGCATACCCTTCACGCCGCCCTCCACGGCCGGAGAGAGGCCATATCCGCGGAGTAGCTATATGTGCTGCTAAACCGCTTAGGCAACTCCCTAATCACAACGTGACAACCTCACCCGTCTGCAACTAAATAGCAGCAATTTAGCAATAATTCAGACACACCTATCTATTGACCTCACCAGTAATATGCGCTAAGTTTGTGTAGTTGTTGTACTGGGGTTACCCCGTTTCGACGGACAGTTTTGTTAGGAGGCAAAGGCGGGATTCCCTTCCGCCATTCTAACACGTTCGTACTCTGCTGGAGACCTATACTCCAGTGAAGAGTGAAGCCGTCGTCGGTTGTAGAAGACCTAGATGAACT
>SHYC01000137.1 GCA_009693005.1 Dehalococcoidia bacterium
GAGTTCATCGAGGTCTTCTACAACCGACGACGGCTTCACTCTTCACTGGAGTATCGCTCCCCAGCAGAGTACGAACGTGTTAGAATGGCGGAAGAGAATCCCGCCTTCGCCTCCTAACAAAACTGTCCGTCAAAACGGGGTAACCCCACAGGTGTACTCCTGGTATTCCGGAAATGGCAACTCAAAAGATACTTCCACGACAGGCTCGACCTCCACTATATTTGGTAAGCAGGCCACAAATACTTAACGTAGACTTGGGTGTCAAGTGGCATTTCACTGTAAATATCTTATGGTGATTTCCACGATACAACAGACTGCCAATTTATTTCAACTTTTTCATGTCCCCATTCCTGCTCCGTCGAGAACTCTCTCCAGCAGGTCTACGAAGATCATAGACCATAAGGGCGCGAAACCCATGTTAACGCATACAAGGATGCTGTTTGCCCAGCCTAACTCGTTACACGCCGTGACCTGACGGCATATATAGACCCTTTCCGCCGAACGTCGAGGCACGTGCCGCGGTAGTCATGAGAGCATGATTACGCTACCCGAGCAGATTACGAATAGCCAAGCAATGCATAATGTGTTAAAATATTACAAGTGGTGATTGTTTTATTTCCTTATAGAGTAAAATCCTAAACTGATGTTAACCTCTCGCCAACTATTTTTCGCGAAGGGAGCTTAATCATGAGTTATCAGGATAAGACTCTTAGCTGTTTTGATTGCAGCCAGTCATACATTTTTAGCGTTGAGGAACAGGAGATCCACGCCCAGAAGGGCTTCTCCAACGCCCCTAAGCGTTGTCCAGCGTGCCGGCAGAGCCGAAAGGATAGCCGTCCATCCAGCTTTAGTTCCACCGGCACCGGGTATAGCGGTGGATACCAGCAGCGGGAAATGTTCCCGGCGGTATGTGCCACGTGTGGGACACAAACTCAAGTACCATTCCAGCCGAGAGCTGACCGGCCCGTGTATTGCAGGGACTGTTACAGCCGAACAGAAGCAGGCAGCCGCCAGCGTCGGTAGTTACAATTGAAAGTGAATAACCGAACAGGGAGCCATGCAGGCTCCCTGTTGTGTAATATAGCGGAAATACGTCTTGACCTAGCTTTTGCAGGTTGTTCTTACGCCTGCGGACCGATGAGTGCGGCCGCCTCCTGGCAATAGTTCGCGATTTCCTTCTCATCGTCCTGACTAAAGACCCCTGTTGTCTTGTTCAGTATTTGTAACACTCCTATAATGGAGTTGTTATGGGCGTCCCGTATCGCCATGGTGAGCATACTCTTGGTCCTATAGCCCGTCCTCAAATCGGTGCTTCGGTCAAATCTTGGGTCATTGTAGGCATCCTTAAGATTCAACATTCGTCCTGTTCTGGCAACGTAGCCTACCACACCTCTATTGGTAGGAAGGCGGATTTCCGGGATCTCCAATCCAACAGCCACTTTTGACCAGACTTCGTGTTTCTTACTATCCACGATGTACAACGTACATCGATCGGCGCCTACAGTCTCCTTTAGCTGAAGTAACAGGTTCAAAAACGGTTGTTCGCTGGCTGTAGTCATCGATCTTACTCCTTAATGGTGACGAAGAACTTCTAGAATCTTGGTCTGTGCGGCTACTCCAGCGGGATAAAACGCCGCAATAACACAGCTAACAACGCTTAAAGTCAGGACTATAATAGCCACCGGTATGGAGAAGGTGAAGCGAGGGTCAAAATCCGCCGTTCGGTTGAGGTCAACAAGGACCCAACTGAGAAAAGCCCCGATAATGATGCCTAGCATGCCGCCTATGAACCCCATGATGACTGCCTCTCCTATCGTGAGCCGCTGCACCTGACCCTTGGTCATTCCCTGCGCCCGGAGAATCCCTATCTCCCGGGACCTTTGTGAGATATTCATCATCATGGTGTTCACCAGGTTGAGCGATCCCACCACCACGCCGATAACAACCAGCCCTAAAAGCAGGCTAAGCATACTGCACACTCCCTGGCTGATAGAGTTAGAGAGCCTGCCTATGGTGTTACTCTCCATACCATAGGTTTCGGCAGTCTTGGAAAGCTCTCTTTCGAGTTCTGCCACGTCCGCCTCGGGGCTGGCTGACACCGCAAGAAAACGAAATGTTGTCACACCGAAGATACTCTCCAGCTCGGTCCTTGATAGCACCAATGCACCATAATTGTCGGCAGTAGGCAGAGAATGAGTTATTATTCCGGCCACCGTAAAAGTATCCTCTTTCTCGGCTACCTTGAGCCTCATTTGGTCCCCGAGTTTTAGAGCTCGGTCCTTGGCCAAGCGGGATGGAACCAGGAGGCTCTTCCCCCTCCTCATTTGCTGGAAGGCCGCCGTCCGTATCTGGGCTGGCGGCGCTGATAATGTCGGCGAACCCGGCGCTGACGAACAAGCAGGTGGTGGAGATAATAAAGGCGAATACGGTGCAGCCGGCCGGCTATTCGGCGCTGTACTGGGGGACTGGGCTGATAGACGCTTGCAAGGCGCTGAAGGCGGCGGTGCCGTCGAGTACGGTGACCTGCTAGCGGCAAAAGCTGCGGCCTGCCTATGCGCCTCTGTTCAGGTGGGTGTGGCAGGTCAAAACAAGAGAACATAGAGAAGGGGAGCGTTAGCCTTGAGAAACGGGCGGCGCTCCCCTTCCGTTTGCACGCCGGCGACGTCCGCATTAGCCTCGCAGCGGATATCGTAGCCACCGCGCAACCAGCCGCTATTCTCCCCATCGGCGGCGGACTGGCATCTTCCCTGAACAGTTAGCTATCGAAGATACTCGATCCATCGGTGCTGTCATAATCGTTGTACAACAACATTCTTACAGTTACCGCCCCGTCCACGGGCGGACTAAAGGGGGATATCCTGGCTCCAGGGGGTGACAGCCAGCGACTTCAGCTCTACAGGTATGCCGGCGATCAAAAAATAGGCGAGTGTGGCCCTTGTGGCCACAAACTGGTTAGCCCAGCCCAAGAGATCGCGAAAGGCCCTGCCGGATGGGTACGGCGGCACCAGTCCCATGCCCACCTCGTTGGATACTACTATCAGAGACGCCTTGCTGTAGCGGTACCAGTCGTGGAGACCGCCAAGGTCGTCGGCAAGAGCGTCCTTGGCGTCACTCAGGTCCGGCTCATCCTGGTCCATGGGCGAGGAGGCGCTAAGCACGTTCGCAGCCCACATGGTCAAGCAGTCTATAACGACGACTGAGGCATCCTCCATATGCGCTACTATCTGTTTGGATACATCTAGAGGCGCTTCCAGCGTGCGCCACTCCTTTGGACGGTGTCTGCGATGCTCCTCTATACGCTGCCGCATCTCCGCGTCCTTGGCCTCGGCTGTCGCCACAAAAAGCACCGGTCCGCCAAGCTCCTTCGCCATCTTGAGGGCAAAGTCGCTCTTTCCACTGCGAGCGCCGCCCAGAATAAGAATAAACTGTTTGCTGCTCATCGCTGAAGCCCAATAATCTGATTAAGCTTCGCCATATCCAAACTGTTCCTTACTAAATCGGCAAGTTTATCGTATTGGTCTTGCTGCTCACCGTTGCTGCTGTTAATGACAACGCCCTTCCTACGGGCTATACTGCCGAGCAGTGAGTCGAACAGTTCCTTATTGTGGAACAGGCCGTGGATGTACGTGCCTATAACTGTTCCGTCGCCGCTCACCGCGCCGTCGTAGTCCTGCGCGGATGACCCGCCCCGCTGGTTTATCAGGAAGGCGGGCGCTAGACCATCGCGGTTGGATATTCCACAGTGGATCTCGTAACCTGTTACAGGGAACCCGGCAGCGCCGGACAGTATCCCAGCGGATGCCTCAACCGTCGCAGCAACTTGCTGAGTGATCTTGTTAGGAAGAAAAGTGGTCTCTACCGGCAGCAGCCCCATGCCGTCTACTTCATCGTGGATGGACTCCACGTGGTCCGGGTCCATTAGCCTGGTCCCAAGCATTTGATAGCCGCCGCAGATACCGAAGACGGGAGTGCCTGCGGCCGCGGCCTCCTTTATCCTGGTCGCCAGGCCTTTTTCCTTGATGTAAAGCAGGTCTTCCATTGTGGACTTCGTGCCGGGAATGATTATGAGATCGGGACTTTCCAGTCTATCTACGTCCGATACATACCTAAGGGTCACGCCATCGGCCTGGTCAAAGGGGTCAAAATCATCAAAATTGGATATATGAGGCAGTCTTATGACGGCCACATCAATGACCTTTGCAGGCTGTCCTCCATCCTTGCGGCGTTCCAGGGCTACCGAGTCCTCTTCCGGCAGATGAATATCTTGGTAGTAGGGGACGACTCCCAGCACCGGGACGCCGGTGCGCTCTTCGAGAAAGGTCAGGCCCGGGGTCAGCAGCGAGAGGTCGCCACGGAACTTGTTTATGACCATGCCTTTGACCGACTGCCTCTCCTCCGGAAGCAGCAGCTCCATGGTGCCGACCAGAGATGCGAAGACTCCGCCGCGGTCTATATCGCCCACAAGGAGCACCGGAGCGTTGGCGAGATGCGCTACCTTCATGTTGACAATATCGGACTCGCGCAGGTTGATCTCTGCCGGACTGCCTGCGCCTTCTATAACGATCACCTCGTAGCGTTCCTTAAGATAGTCCAGGGCCTTCTCTATCACGGGCCAAAGCTCCGGCTTAAGCTTGTAGTAGTCCCGCGCTGTCATGCTGCCGATCGGCACGCCCATGACTATGACCTGGGACCGGGAGTTGCCCTCCGGCTTTAGCAGGATGGGGTTCATCTCAACCTGAGGCTGAAGGCCGGCTGCGTACGCCTGCACCACCTGGGCGCGTCCCATCTCCTTGCCGTCGGCTGTGGCGAAGGAGTTCAGGGCCATGTTTTGGGACTTGAAAGGCGCTACGCTGTACCCGTCTTGTCGCAAAATGCGGCACAGCGCCGCCACCATCACGCTTTTGCCTACGGATGAGGCTGTGCCCTGTACCATGATAGTTTTAGCCGGCATATTTTGTCTTCGTGCCCTACTTATACATGAAAAGTTTTGACTTTGTCTCTCGGGGCGTCCTATTTCCAGGCAATCCGCCATGCCCCGACTTGTCGGGGCAGCCACGCAGGAGGATAAAGGTCGACCCCGACTGGCTGGGACGAGCCACAGCCCCTACAGTGGTGCTTGTGCCGTAGCGCCGGTCTTTGCGTGTCATTCTGAAGGATCCGTTCGAGAGCCTCTCCGCGCACGGAGTCCGCAAGGCGGACAGGACAAACTCAGCGATTAAAGAATCTCCTTTCTCACGCACTCTGGCACAAGCAAGGGTGTGGAACGGATTCTTCCCTCCGGTCAGGATGACGGTGTGGCGGAGCCGCATTAAGCCTTCAGTATCCCCTTATGCCGCAGCGCGCGCTCCAGCGACGGCTGCATCTTCATATCGGTGAACTCAGTGATGGCGAAGTCCAGGTGCTCCATGGCCTCCTTGTGCAGATCATCCCCCGTAGGGGCAGGTTTCAAACCTGCCCCTACGTTACTGGCCTCCTCCAGAAGCAGCTCCGCAAGCTGAAGGTGCGTGAGGGCGGCCTCCGGACGGTGACGCGCCTTGGCGCACACCTCCAAGGCCTGCTGGTAGTAGGCCCTGGCCTTCTCTTTATCCCCCAACAGCGCCGCGGCCGCGCCCAGAT
>SHYC01000007.1 GCA_009693005.1 Dehalococcoidia bacterium
GAACTGATTCGAGAAGACCGAGACGAGTTGGTAGTAGGGGAAGCAGAAGGAAATGGCTGAGATCACGCGGTATGTGCTAGATGCTTCTATAGCTGCCAAGTGGCACTTGAGAGATGAACAATTCGTAGAACCTTCCATTGCCCTGTTAGAGGAGTTTCGTGAAGGACGGGTCCAGCTCTTAGCACCAGACCATCATGAAGGACCTGCGGCTGGTCGGCGGCTACGACGTTCTGTACGGCAAGGTCAAGACGTTTGTGCAAGCTGAGCTTTTCGACCATGAGGTGGACCTCGAAGACCCCAACACGCTGCGAAATCTATCGGAACTGGCTGCCACCAAGACCTTGATAGAGACGTTTAAGAAGGCGATCAACACCCTCACCGTGCAGGACAGAGGAGATGCCGAAATCCGCGACACCATCAAGCTACGGCGAACTAGACCCTTCGTGACTAAGATTCAAGAATCCATCATCCCGAAAAAGAGCGTCTTCAACAGGATTATTGGGGACAACCATTTTGAGTTGTTGTTTGCCAGCTTTCTGGAAGAATGCAAAGATGTGGTTTCACACGCCAAGAATTATTTGGCGGTGCATTTCAAGCTGGACTACGTGAATGCTGACGGGGACATCTCAAACTATTATCCGGATTTCTTCGTCAAGCTTTCCGCTAAACGAATTGTCATTGTGGAGACCAAAGGCCGCGAAGACCTGGATGTGCCGCGCAAGATGGAACGGCTGCTCCAATGGTGCGAGGACGTCAATCGCGTGCAGAACGATGTGGAATACGGCTTTGTTTACGTAGACCAGGAAAGTTTTGAACAATACAAGCCGACTTCATTCATGCAATTGGTCGAGGGCTTCAGGGAGTACAAATAGCCAACATAATGACCTTTGTCGAGGTGACGGTATGCGCGAGTATGATGGGATTGTGCGCATCATTCTGGAACACTATCCCGCCGCGCAGGCGGTGAACCTCTTCGGTTCATTCGGCGACACAGCCATTTTCAAGGGGATTCGATAAATTTATGAGAAGCTTGTATAACCCTCCAAGGATCGTGATAGCCGGGGTGACCAGCGGCGTGGGCAAGACCACGATCTCCGTTGGTATCATGGGCGCGCTGATGAAGCGTGGACTTAGGGTCCAGCCCTTCAAGGTGGGGCCGGACTATATCGATCCCACCTACCACCAGGCTATCGCCGGGGTGCCTTCCCGCAACCTCGACAGTTGGATGCTGACGGAAGATGCGGTCCTCAGGACGTTTATTAGAGCTACGCGCGACGCCGATATGGCGGTGATAGAGGGCGTGATGGGTCTGTATGACGGGCGCTATGGCGAACGCAACTCCGGGAGCACCGCTCATGTGGCCCGTATTTTAGGCGCTCCAGTTTTGCTGATAGTTGACGTGGCCAAGATGGCCCAGAGCGCAGCCGCGGTGGTCTTAGGCTTTAAGTCTTATGACCCATCGATTACTATCGCAGGCGTGATCTTGAACAACGTAGCCAGCGAACGGCACCTTCGAATGGCGGAGCAGGCCATAGTCGAATGCTGCGGCGTTCCCGTGCTGGGAGGGCTGCCAAAGAGCAGCGATATGAGCCTTCCGGAACGGCACCTCGGGCTGGTCCCGACCCAGGAGGGGCTGGTGCCCAGGTCCACCTTAGAGAATGTCGTTAATCTGGTGGAAGCCCATATCGATATAGATTCTGTGCTGAGACTTGCAAGCTCTGCTAAGCCGTTGTCACCTCCGTCTGATGTCGAGGTACCGAGCCTAGCGTCGAAGATACCGGTGAGGCTGGCTGTGGCTATGGATGAGGCTTTCAGCTTTTATTATCCGGACAATCTGGACCTACTTCGTGATATAGGCGCTGAGATAGTCCCCTTTAGTCCTGTCAGAGATGCGGCGCTGCCACCCGATGTTGACGGCATTTATATTGGCGGCGGCTTCCCGGAGCTCTACGCAGAGGAGCTATCCAAGAATGTGTCGATGAAAGAGTCGATCAAGAACGCCGCCTCCGCCGGTATACCGTTGTATGGTGAGTGTGGCGGACTTATGTATTTATCAGGGGGTATAACCGGCTTCGATGGAAGGGCGTTTCCTATGGTGGGCCTCGTTCCAGGGTGGTGTGCCATGCAAAATAAGAGAGTAAGTCTGGGATATCTGACGGTAGAGGCCAGGAACGACAGCATACTCATGAAGGCCGGTACGCAAGTCCGGGGGCATGAGTTTCACTGGTCGTCCATAGAGCGTGGAGACATAGGCCATGATACCGCGTATAATGTTATCGATCAGCCCGGCAGAGTAGAGGGCTATGCGCAGAAAAACGTCCTGGCCTCATACCTGCATATCCATTTTGGCGCTATGCCTGCCCTGGCAGCCAACCTTCTAAGCTCTTGCGCTGCCTGGAGGAACAGAAAAAAAGATGTTACGTGAGATGAAAAAGGTATCTCTTTTTCTGACGGCGCTCGCGGTAGACCTGCGCATGGGAGAGCCGCCAGGCCTCTGGCATCCGGTGGTATGGATGGGGAAGGCTATAACCCTCCTCGAACGATTTGCTCCCGTAGATAGCGCAAAAGAGAGGAGAGCTTACGGGGTGGGCATGGTGGCTGCTATGGTGGCGCTTTCATCGTTCCTGCCGCGCCTTCTAAATGTATTCAAAGGCGTCCTTTTTCCGGCGAAGCTCCTGGGTGCTATCTTATTCTTAAAGTCTACCTTTGCTGTAAAAGCCCTCTGGGACGCGGCCGAGGAGGTCAGATATTGTCTCGACAACGGCAATGCCGTTGGCGCCAGGGAAGCCTTGCATAAGCTGGTCAGCCGGGAGGTCAAGGACCTCACCGAGGTCCAGGTCGCAGCGGCGGCTGTGGAGTCGGTGGCTGAGAACCTAAGCGACAGTTTTATCGCGCCTCTGCTGTATTATCGGGTTGCCGGGCTGCCTGGAGCTATGGCGTATAGGGCGGTGAATACACTTGATGCTATGATAGGCTATCACGGCATCATATACGAAGATTTGGGGAAAGCGTCCGCCAAGTTTGACGACCTGCTCAACTATGTACCATCCCGCCTCAGCGCGCTGTTAATAATCGTAGCCTCTATTTTCACCTCCGATGACTTCATAGGAGGGGCGCGGGCGGCAAAGGAGTACCACGATAAGACCGAGAGTCCAAACGCCGGATGGCCTATGAGCGCGATGGCAGGCGCGATAGGCGCAGACCTGGAGAAGCCCGGCTATTACGTTTTGGGCGGGACCGGTGCGCAGCCTGACAGCGGCTCGATTACAAAGGCTCTGAGAATAGCCGGCATGGCCGCGGGGATCGGCGTGATGTGCTATTTGGCCTCCGAGGTGATGGTGCGTGGCCGTAAAGGCTAATGAACACTTATCAAGAGTAAAGCCGGTTGTACACGGCGCGGTCAGCTTAGAAGAGTTGTCCTCGTTAGGAGTTTCTGGGGGAAAGGTCCTGGACTTTAGCGTGAGCACCAACCCCTTTGGCCCGCCACCAGGAGTTTTGGAGGCCTTAAAATGCGTGAACATCTCTTTGTATCCGGACCGAAGCGCGGCTCCTTTAAGGCGGCTCATTGCTGAGCGACACGGGATACCTGTTGACAACCTCTGGGTTGGGAATGGGACCTCAGAGCTTATTCTGCTGCTCGCTTTTGCCTATCTGACCGCGGACGATATCTCGTATATCGTTGGTCCCACCTACGGTGAATATGAGCGGGCTAGCCGGATAGCCGGCGCTGAGATCAAATCATACACCGCTTCTGCTCATGACGGCTTTATAGTGGATATCGACGCGGTGGCGGAGCAGATTGGCGCTCTTGGTCCAAGGGTTACCTTTATTTGTAATCCCAACAATCCCACCTCTCAATATATCGATGTCGGGCAGCTTGTAAGTCTGGCTGACCGCTTTAGCGATACCCTTTTTGTAATTGACGAGGCCTATATCTCCTTCGTGGCCGTTGGCGAGTCCTGCATAGGCCGTGGGATTAGAGATAACCTGCTGGTTTTACATTCTATGACCAAGGACTATGCGCTTTCCGGGCTTCGACTTGGATACGCCGTGGGCAGTCAAGACGTCATAGAAGGCCTCAGCAAAGTAGCGCCTCCCTGGAGCGTCAACGCTATGGCCCAGGCGGCAGGCGCCGCCGCGCTGGAGGATACGGAGCACATGATGAGCAGCCTGAAGGGTGTCGCAGAGGCCAGGGAGTATTTGTGCAGCTCTCTCTCGATGGCCGGATATAAGGTATACCCCTCAGCGGCGAATTTTGTTCTGATAGAGGTCGGCGACGCCTCAAAGATGGTTCCGATGCTGATGTCCAGAGGCATCTGTATTAGAGACTGTTCATCCTTTGGCATTCCTCAATTCATAAGGATCGGAGTGCGCACGTTACCGGAGTGCCGGAGGCTGGTTGTGGCGATGAAGGAGGTAATGGCCGGGCAGTAGTGTGAACTTGCGTAAGCCTGGCTATTCTAGCCCATCTACCTAAAAATCGTCCGCCTGGCGCTCTTGTCCGGCGGGTGGGATTGACTCATGTTTACAGAGATAGCTCAAGGGATAGCAGTAAGTCTTTTTCGTATAGCCGTTGTCCTAATACTGGGCCTGGCCCTATATAACCTCCTGCTGCGCATCGCCCCCAGAGTTGCCTGCGCCGCCACGCTGGCCGAGAGCTTGACGACGCCGGTAACAGCGGCCCAACGGAGAGACACTCTGGTCAAAGTGATGACGCGCAGCGGGCAGTGGGTGATCGTAGCCATCGTCGGTTTTACTATCCTGGGACAGATTGGCATCAACATAGCGCCGGCGCTCGCCGGGGCGGGGATCGCCGGGATAGCAATAGGTTTTGGCGCACAGGGCCTCGTCAGAGACATTATCAGCGGAATTTTCATCTTGCTGGACGACGTATACCGTACCGGTGAAACTGTAAGGGTGGCTGGCGTGACAGGGGTAGTTGAGGACATCAGCCTCAGGCACACTATTTTGAGAGACATGGACGGTACCGTACACTATATACCCAACGGACTGATAAGCATGGTCAGCAATTTGACACGCGAGTGGTCCAGGATCAATCTGGACGTGGGTGTTGCCTATAGCACAGATATTGATAAGGTCAAGGACGTGATAAACCGGGTTGGGGACGATATGACAAAAGACCCGTACTTTGGCCCCCTTATCACGGAGCCGCCGCATTTCGAGCGGCTTGACTCTTTTGAAGCGTCCGGTGTGGTCATAAAGATTTTTGGGACCACGCTGCCCACGCGTCAGTGGGAGGTAACCGGAGAGCTGCGTGGCCGCATCCTTAAGGCCTTCGCAGAGAACGGGATCGAGATCAAGCGTTGAAAGTGGTTGGTGGCGTCGCGGTTTTTGATAATGTCAAAACTAGCGAGATTCGCTAGTTTAAAAAGCCTAGCATGAACCTGCTCAAATGAAACTTGTTCTTACAGATCATCTGAAAGCCCGCTTGGGCCAAAGAAAAATTCCACTAGAGCTAGTCGAAGAGAATTTTGAGAAAAGCGAGGAAGCTTATTGGGACAACCTTAGGAATCATTATGTTGTGATTAGCTTAGTTAAACATAATGAGAGCCTCAGAAAAGTGATTGCAGCTTATGACAGAATCGGTGAAGATAAAGAAGTGATAGCGGTTCATCACTATTAGTGATGATCAAATTCAACAAAGGTTATCCTCGGGAAGGTGGGTGTCTGGGGAAGGCTAGGATTAGTTATGATGAGAAAAAAGATATTTTATATATCGTGCTGAGAGAGGGCACTGAGGAGCGGTTCGAAGATATTTCAGAAAATATAACTGTCGAGTATAACGACCAAGGTAGACCAATGGGCATAGAAATTTTCGAGGCTTCAAAAGTTCTGCCTATTAGAGCTAGAGATTCCCATGTCATCACGTAAGATATAATATGACGCTCAAACCTTGAATGTTTGGTTCGATGATCCAAAAAAAGAGGTGGTCAGCGAGGAAATAGGCGATGGAGTTATCTTGAATAAGGATAACGATGGCAAGATCATCGGCTTTGAAAAGATTCTTGTAGAATTATCCAGGCGAATGGTCATCAGTCCAGTGCCGATAGAGATTTACTTTTCGCAGTCTTAAAACGCTCTCGCTTACATAATTCCATCTCGGAACTCTGGTATGTTACTATTGACCGTATGATTTACATCGCTTCTGACCACGCTGGCTTCGAGCTTAAGGAAAGGATCAAGGCAAGCCTTATTGGTGAAGGTCATCACGTTGTGGACATGGGAAACGACCGCTACGACCGAGATGATGACTATCCGGACTTTATTATTAAAGTAGCTAAGGCAGTATCGCGCGATTCAGAAAGTAAAGGCATCATACTTGGTGGCTCGGGACAAGGGGAAGCGATTGCTGCAAATAGGTATGACAACGTCAGGTGTGTAGTATTTTACGGCCTCGTGACCGCAACGGATCCAACGGATGTTACCGGTCGTATGAGCACAGACCCGTTTGAGATAATAAGGCTGAGCAGAGAGCATAACGATGCCAACATACTTTCTCTGGGAGCCAGGTTCTTGACTAACGATGATGCCCTCCATGCGGTCAAGCTCTGGCTCGAAACGCCATTTACCAATGAAGAACGCCACATGAGAAGGATCAACAAGATCGAGCGATAAGCATCTTGTAAGAAAAGTACGGCGTTCAGAAGCGGAGTTTATCTTCCTTTTACAAAAAGTGCTTGCATAAGAGAATCGTTTATTACTGCCTCGTTAATGTCTGCCGGGCGCTTGATCTCTAGATAGCGCACCCTTTTTCGGCTGGTCGGTGGGTTCTTCAAAACTTGGTCCGGGCCGTGGAATGAAGCGCCGTGTTCGAACGCCAGTGTTTATCTTATCTGAGTAAGGAAAGATATCGCAGACATAACCTGCCGTTGGATGACGCTATCCGATGGCTCGCCAGTCTGGGTAGGCCTTCTATACCAGCTCCGGAATGTTCCGCCTAATGACCTTACGAAGCTGTTCAGCGAGACCCTGAAGATACGGGTCGTGGACTTCTAGAATTTGCTCAGGTCTTATCGTACTATTGCTCTTCATCACCCCAACCTCTGACACGTAGCATTTAGTTGCTGGGCACCTACGAGACTGTTGAGTCAACCTTGAAACAACGCTTCAACTCACCCTACTACCCTCCAATTCTAAACTTCGACCAGTTACCTAATTCTGGTCCAATAATAGATCTTGGAGACCTCTTGTTCACCTGCAGGAATTTCGCGGTAAAGCAGCCAGCGAGTACTTTTCCTGATGTCCAGGTCTCCGTAGCGCCATCCGCTTGAATACGGAAGCTCCATCCGGCGATGGCCCGGAGCTAACCTGGCAGCATCAGTGCCGGATAATAATATATCCTCTGTGCCATCAGACGTAGAAAATTTCAGAGCGGAGACATCCCGGAGGTACCATCTAAAAGGATACTCTAAAGCCGGCTCGACGGTAACCTTGAGGCTTTTGTCAGAGACGACTCCCTGTCCCGCTCCAGTGGAGTTCCTGATAATCGTAAGAGAATCGCTTCGAACCCCCGGCTGTCCCAGAAGCTCCCCAGATGTATCTCCAGAGACGAGAAAGCTCATGTTGTGTAAATTTAAGAACAGACCTAGGGTAAGGAATCCCGCCACAAGTCCACCAGCATCCAGCCGAACGCGGCGTTTCAGCAACATCAACGCCGCAGCTATAAGGAAAAAGGAGAACCCTGCCAGCAGAACTGGCGCTATTCCCCAGCTTTCGAGCGATGTCGGGGTGGTGCCGGCGACCGTCAAAAACAGCCAAAAGGACAAGGCGACAAAGAGGCCGACGCTGAAAAGTGCCCTCCTCCATTTTGAAAAATCCAGTCCTTCCGAAGCTTTCTGAAGAAGAATGCCTGCGTTAATACCCAGGGGAGTTAGCAGAAATATCAGCAGTCCCTGGTGGGCGGGGCCGCTCAATAGCAGCGCGAAAGTCCCAACGACGGCCCAGACAACTACAAACCGTTGAAAAACGCTCCGGCTGTCTCTAAGCCGCATTATTCCAATGTGGTTGGACGTAGCAACAAACGCCGTACCCGCTACTCCCATGATAAGCAGCACGACGTCGTAAGCCATAAGTCTGACCCAGGGCAACAAGGGCGAGTAGCCGGTAAGAGGTAATTTGAACATGTCAACGAAGGAGGCCATTCCAGGAAACTTAGTGTGCCCGGGTCCTCCTATGGCGGGCAGCAGCAAGAGGCTTACCGCCCATAAAGATGCAACAAGGACTGCGCTACGTTTTTCGGCAGCTACCAGTTCGAGTTCACCAAGAACACCGCTTTTTCCAAACAGCACATAGTCTAAAACCAAATAGATCGCCAGCACCAGTATGCCGGCTATGCCGATGGGACCAAGAGTCAGAAGCAGCGGGAGCGAAATAGCCATCTGCCAAAGGAAGACGCGATCGCTGCTGCCATCGGAAGCAAGACGGGCAGTTCCCCACGCCATGAAGAGCAGAGTCAGCACCGCAACGGCAGCGCCGCCCAGGCGAGGCGACAGATAGGACAACGTTGGTGAAGTAGCCAAAAGCAACGCGGTCAACAGAGCCCCATATCTACCGATCCATGGCCCAAGAAACCATATCCCCGCCACCGTAGCCGAAGAGGCCAGGGCCGCCGGTAGTCTTGCCGAAGCATCACTGTCTCCAAAGAGCAGGAAACTTAAACCAGTGAGGGTGACCGACCCGGGGCTTTCAAGACTCACGGAGCCGCCTGTCAACAGGTCCAGTGCTTGCAAAGCCAGCCTGGACTCATCGGCACCGAAAGAGTCTGCGGAAAGCGACCAGAGCCTTAGCGCCAAAGCCAGGGCTGCCAAGCATAGGAAAATAAAGGCGTCTGGAGTTACAAACATTCTGGGGGACTGTGCAGCTGTGTTCATAGCAGACATGCCTCAATTATGGCACTTTATAAATAGTTACTCCAGAGTTTTGGAAAGCTACGTCCATGAAGTTAGAAAAACCGCCAAGCCCCTGGGGGTATTTACCGCGCTCCAACGAACCCACGAAAACAAATGACACGCCATACTTCTTGAAAAGCTCCATGACCTGCCTTTTGTCAGCAGTGCTGTACATGGCGTCTATATCCTTCGGCCGCTCACGAAACCCAGCATCCCTGCCCCGCCACTGGACCTCATGGCCGTACCACCCCAGCACCGTAGGAAACCCTGTGCGACTGGATACTCTTCCAAAGCTTGAGTATTCGTCGCCCGTGGCCTCCAGCACCACGGGCGGCTCATCCGTATCCTGCTCCTTAAGCCAGGTGATAGCCTGCGCTTCGTCGCGATCGCGCTGTGCCGCGAAGGCTATGCCATCGAGGGTTGCAGGACCTCGAAAGCTGGACGTCTTATCAATAATTGCGGCAACCGGATAAAGCGTAGTCGATAACAAAAGGACGGCGGCAGTCGCCATCCAGCAGTATTTGCCTACCGACTGAAGAACACTTTGGGGCTTCCAGACATTGTGAAGATAAAAAACCGCAAAGGCGCTGGAGAGACCAAGAAACAGCCAGGCCTGGTAGTAGAGCTTGAATACGGTGTTCATTCGGTTATGGAATACGTCCTTTATATACACCGTCTCGCAAGCAGCTATGAGCAGCAGACCAACCATAACCATCAACATCACAAAGTCAACCGCCCGGCCACGCCCCTCTTCTGCCACAATGTCTGTCTGGTCCCATATAAGAGCAGAAGGCCGCCGCGCCAAAGCCCTAGAGAAGAGCACAAAGCCTATCACAAGGACAGGAGGAGCCGCCCACCATCTCTGTGCTATCTCAAGCAGAACTGCCTGCGGTCCACCAGCCAGAAGGGTGAGATTGCCGGCCGTAGAAATGATTGCTTCCACCGCGATCAGGGCAATGGCGGGTAGCAGCGCCACAGCCGCAAACGACCGCTTTGCACGCTTCGATGAAACGGCCACGGCCGCTGCGATGAAAGATAGGACTATGAACAGGAAGAGTCCCCAGAATATAGCCAGATGTATGGGGCGTGAATAAGGACCGTCCCATAAGGCTACCGGCAGGCCCTGTCCATTCTTGGCGTCGTTAGGACCTAAGATACGGTATAGCTCAAACCCGGTGGTTAGATAAAATGGTAAGTACAGTAGGACCGCCGTAATAGCTATAGCGGCACACCACAGTACGAAGCCTAAGATCTCTCTTCTTGTGGCGAAACCGTAGTACCGTAGCTGTGATACCAGCCCCGCCAGGAGCAGAGTCCCACAGTAGGTGGGCAAGTCCCAGGAGTTCAATGCGCCAAAGCTGCCAATAAGCAGAGCGGCCATAGCTATATACGGCACCTTGTCTCTTATAGGCCAGACGCTTGTAGGCTTGCGGCCTGTGAACACATCCATGGCCAGAGTCACAGAGGCAGCGGCAAAGGGCAAGGCCATGACGTGAGGGTGCAGGTCTCCCAGAAGAAAACTGAAGAACGGGAACTCGGTTATGGTTACGTCTGACGCGCCATCTCCGACAGTAGTGCCGATCACCCTGCTGGCGCGCCACCACCACCAGTTGTCCGTTGGATACCAGTGAGGACTAACGTAAGTGGGATAAAGCTCTTTGACGCCGAGCCATCCCCAAAACCCGGCGCTTCCTAAGCCGTGGGACCTGGCTAGCTCCAATAGTACCTCCAGGTTGCCTGCGATCAGGACAAAAAGCACCCCCGTGGCGCCCGCCAGATATGGTACCTTACGGCTTCCCAGAGAGGCAAGCCGCATCAGATTGCAGACGAGACCAAAAACGCTCACCGAGGCCAGGGCAAAAATGAGCGCAAGGGCGAGGTTGTAGCCAACTGAGGATGGTATTGCGGTAAGTTGTATGAGCCCTCCAAAGATAACGTAGCCCAGGTAATAGTAGCTTATGGTATGCCCGCTAAGCCAAGGGTCCAAGGGAGGAAATGATGGGCTGCGGATTGCAGAGTTGAGGAACGCGAAGTCCATGGGTTTCTCCGTAGCGTCGATCTGAGGATTGTATGCCCGTATAACGGCCCATGCGAAGAAGGAGACCATGAATACAGCTTCCTCAGCAAGGAGCAGAGTCCTGTATTGACTGATGAATTCTGCTATAGCGTTACGTTGTTTTGACCATAGATACCCGGAAACCAAGGCAAGAAGGCAGATCAGCAAGATGATAGAGCCGCGCGCGTTGGGCATCAAGTCAAAACTAACGAATATCCACAGACAGTAAGAGACGGCCAGAAGACCAAAGGTCTTGGCAATAGAATAGCCACGGTCCGGCAGATTCTTAAGCAGAGGGAATAGGTACGGAAAAGCTATTATACCCAGGAAGGCGATGACTGCCCACCATAAGACTATGTTTAACATAAGCCAGGTTAAAAATACCAAAGATTAAGGTAAACTGGTGATTTATGGGGTTAGAACGTTTAACCCGTACTGAGCAAAGTTGCGGTCAAAGGTAAATGCATGAGGAATTAGTAAACGTTCCATGCACCCACGCCGCTGAAGGACGGAGCCGCCGTTTGCTGAGGCTCTCGAAGCGAACGGCGGCGATGCCTTTGAGAGCCTTAGGCAACCTCTTGAGCGGTTGCTGCGACACTCTTATCTGAGATATATGTAGATTACCTACCCTTCCACTGTGGAGCACGCTTTTCGGTAAAAGCTTTCGGTCCCTCTTTGGCATCCTCGGAGCTTAGGACCACTTTGCCTACCCATTCACTCAACCGGAAAGACTCTTCTATGCCATACTGCCGCCAAAACTGGGCAACAGCCTTGGTGCCCTGTACAGAAAGAGGAGCGTTATCGCATACGAGAGCGGCTATCTCTTCAGCTCTTGATAGCAGCTTTTCCCTTGGAACGATCTCATGCACAAAACCGTAGCGATAGGCCTGCTCGGAAGAGAGGCGGTCCCCGGTGAGTAGCACGTACATCGCCCCGCCCTGGGGGATCAAACGGTGCAAGTGATGGATACCGTAGCCGGCCATTATCCCCCGCTTGACCTCAAACAGGCCGAAGTATGCCTCGGGCACACAGATGCGTATGTCGCAGTCCATAGAGAACTCCATGCCGCCGCCTATCGCAAGCCCGTTGACAGCCCCAATAAAAGGCTTGGGGCTGTTGGATAGCATTCCCAACATGCCGAGGCTGCGCGTTGTCAGTCTGGGAGTGGGGCTACTGTTGCGCTGCGCCATCTCTTTTAGATCGGCGCCGGCGCAAAAAGCCCTATCGCCTGCGCCGGTGAGAATGCCAACCCGCATCTTTGGGTCGTTGTTGAAGTCCAGCAGAGCGCTCTCCAATTCTCCCATCATCGCGCCTCCCAGAGCATTGAGGCGGTCGGGACGGTTCATGGTGAATATAGCGTAATTGTCCCTCTTATCGTATTCCAGGTCTGCCACGTCATCCTCCTTTAGTTACTCTTGAATACGTCTTGTACCACAATATGAACTAATCGAATACAGCCTCAACAAAGTCCCGCGGATCAAAAGCTACCAAATCGTCCATACCCTCTCCGGTACCCAGATACAGCACCGGGAGTTTCAACTGATCGGTTATCGAAAGCACGATCCCACCTTTGGCAGTGCCATCGAACTTGGCAATAGCTACCCCAGTAACTCCCACGGCCTCAGTAAAGGCCCGCGCCTGCGTGAGACCGTTCTGTCCGGTTGTGGCGTCTAACACTAAAAGTACTTCGTGAGGTGCAGTCGGGTCCAGCCTCTGTATGACTCTGTTGACCTTCTTTAGTTCCTCCATCAGATTGGACTTGGTATGCAACCGGCCGGCGGTATCTACGATAACGACATCGGCACTGCGACTACGGGCGGCTTGGATAGCGTCGAAGGTTACCGCTCCTGGGTCTGCACCCTGCTGGTGACTAATAACCGTTGCGCCCACCCTCTTGCCCCAGATGTCCAACTGCTCGACTGCGGCTGCCCTAAAAGTATCTGCCGCGGCAAGCACCACACTTTTGCCCTGCTGCTGAAAATAGCGAGCAAGCTTGGCTATCGTGGTGGTCTTTCCTGTGCCATTTACACCCACGACCAAGATCACCCATGGCTCATTGTTGGAAGGCTGGCTTTCGTTTTTAAGGGGAGCATTCAGGATAACGATCATCTCCTCCATTAAGGCGTCCTCTGCATGGTCAGCGTTTTGGAGGTTATCTTTTCTGATCCGTTCTTTTACCCGTTTTATTAGAGTCCCGGTAGTATCGATACCAACATCCGCAGAGATGAGTATTTCCTCCAGCTCGTCCCACAGATCATCGGTAATCGCGGGAACGTCGAACGCGTTGGAGAGACGGGCTATCCAGCTGTCCTTGCTTCTCTTTAGTCCATGCTCTACTTTCTGTTTGTCATCCTGGCGTTTGAAAAAACCGAAAGGCATAAATCCTCTATCTTACAGCTATTGTTCGGAAAGCGCGTTAAAGGCTACGGCGGCCGCTTCTTTCTCCGCTGCTTGCTTGCTGGGACCGGACCCCACACCCATAACGTGGTCTGCTATTAAGACCTCGATAGTAAACTTCCGGGCGTGAGGTGGCCCTTCCGCTTCGATAGTACGATATATGGGGTAGCCTTCCCCCAATCTCTGAGCGAGCTCCTGGAGTCTGGATTTATAGTCTACAGGTGCGGACCCCGATGCGACCGACTCTAGCTCAGATCTCATGGACGTCAAGACGAAGTCCCTGGCGACCACCTCGCCTTGGTCAAGCAGAATGGCGCCTATCAGGGCCTCATAAACCCTCCCCAGGTTAGCCGGCCTTTCTCTTCCCTTGCTGGACTCCTCTCCCCTGCCTAGGTAGAGATAGCTGCCCAAGTCCAAAGAAGCAGCAATTCTTGCCAAAATATCGCGGTTAACTAACGATGCCCGAAGCCTGGTCATTTCCCCTTCAGACATCTCGTGGCTTTCCTTATACAGTAACTCCGCGATCACGTAGCCGAGAAAGGCGTCGCCCAAGAACTCAAGACGCTCATTAGACTCCCAGGGATTTCCGCCAGCCTCATATATGAATGAGCTATGAAGAAAGGCTTGACGCAGAAGCGCGCGGTCTGAAAAGGTCATACCAATGGTCTTCTCAAGGTCTTCGAGAGGTCGCAACCGTGCCTCACCATCCTATCAAGATGAAATGCCGCCTAGCTCGTCCCTGGTTCGAGAGCCTCTCCACAGGTTTCGAGAAATTAAGGGAACGAGCCGCGTTGCCTGAGGCTGTCGAAGGCATCTCGTCCATAGCCAATTATTGACGAAGGATTACCAGGGATCATGGCCTGGTATTGAAAAACCAGGTATCGGACCATGGTATGGGTGTACCGTCACCCTGTACTCTTGCTCTGACGCGCCAGTAATAGGTCGTGTCAGCTTCTAGCGGTCGCCCTGAAGGTATTGTGAAGCTTTCGAGCGGAGTCGTCACTCCGCCGTGTACTAGGCCGCCATACACTGGGGCGGTGGCCGTCTTCGGGTCTGTGTTAAATGATGGGGCCCTGCTTACCTGGACTTCGTAGTAGAAGAGATGCGTATTCTCATCCTTCCACACCAGGGTAGGGGTACGACTGCCAATCGTTTCACCAGCTTTCGCTGTAACCGGAGAAATGCTGCCGCTCCAGGGATAAGCGGTCCTGAAAGTCCTGCCGGTCCAGTCACTCCAGCCGGCATCACTATCTGGCGACGCGGCTGTTCGCGAGTTGGTGGTCCTTATTCTCCAGGTGTAGGTCATGCCTGGCAGCATCACATAATTGCCTACGCCGAGCTGAGGAGCGCCAATAGCATAGCTGGCCTCCGCGTTACGAACTAGATTTATAGACGGCCCATCGTTGTTGAACGGCAAGATCTGTATCTGGTATTGCGTAGCTCCCTGGGGGAGAGTCCAGTTCAAAGTCGGCCCCATGTCAAAGGACAGCATGCCATCTGGTGGACTAACAATTGCGGCCAGGGAAAGAGCCGCTCCTCCAACAGTTGTCGGAACTGGCGTAGCCGTAGGAGTCTGGATTACCACAGAAGATGGACCCATGGCCTTAGCCATATCAACCATGCCGGCGCCAGCCCAATTGACTCCAGCGTCCGGCCTGTCATTGGGGTCATTTTGTAGGGGGCTGGCGCTGCTGTTGAGCCGATTGACTAAGTCAGTGTTTATTAACGAAGCGTTTTGGGAGAGTATCAGGCCGGCTACGCCAGACACAATGGGCGCCGAAAAAGAGGTCCCCGACAGGAGGCCAAGGGCATAGGCGGGGCCTCCAGCGCTGACGGAGAGACAGGCGCCAATCCTGGCGTTTACCTGGGCCACAGAGCACACGACAGTAGATGTGATGCCGATGCCGGGAGCGGCGATATCCGTCAACTTGCTCCCGGACCCCCAGCTGCTGAAAGAAGCTCTGCCCTTGGCAAGGCTAGTGGCGGACACTCCTACGACCCTTGGGCTGCTGGCAGGGTAAGCCATGGGTGTGCTATTGTCATTTCCGGCAGAGGCTATAATAGTTGCTCCAAGATCATAAGCCTGTTGAATTGCATCATCAACGCTCTGAGAATAGGAGCCGCCACCGCTGATATTTATGATTTTCGCTCCGTTCTTTGCTGCATAGAGGATACCTTTGGCAAGATCACTGGACCTACCTGAACCCTCAGGGTTCATGACCCGGACAGCCATTATTTTACAGCGCCAGCATATACCCGCAACACCCAGCGAGTTATTGGTTACAGCCGCTATTATGCCGGCAACAGCAGTGCCATGATATGCCGCGCCGTCTGGGTCCCCATCGCCGTCGTCATCCCGTCCGTTGCCCGCTGACGGGTCACCGGCAAACACACATGGGTTGCTGTCGCCTGGGCTATTGGTAGAATTCTGCGAACCTGTCTCCGAGCCGACGAAATCGGAGCCGTTAAAGTCATCTATGTAGTCATTGCGGTCGTCGTCCACGCCGTTCCCGGCTATCTCGCCGGGATTTTGCCAGATGTTCGCGGCGAGGTCAGGATGTGCGCAAGCCACACCGGTATCTAACACCGCGATAACCACAGAGTCGTTCCCCTGCTGCAAGCTCCAGCCCTGCTCTGCATTTACGAGGTCGAGGTACTTCTTTTGAAACTCAGCATATCTAAGGTCATTGGGAGTCATAAGCGCTAAAGGCTGCGCGGCAACATGATACCAGTAGTTTGGCTCGGCCCATGCCACTCTTGGGTCCTGGGACAGGGACTCTATCGCCTGGCCAACAGACTGGCCAACAGGAAGTTTTAGGACGATGACGCCGGAAGCGCCGTCTTCAGAGTACATGTACATTTTATTGGATGAACCTACAAAGGATTTGTCGTTTTCGCTGGTTTGGTCCCTAAACCTAACCACCACTTCGTCCGATACCTGCTTTTCGGGGCTCTGGCCTGAGGTTGGCATTTTTTCTGCCAGGGCTTCTATCTCTTGCGCTGTAATGGAGGCATCGGGATATGGGCTACCTTGCAGCTGACCAGGATTAGTGAGCAGGAAACCTATTAGAAGCAATAGGAGGTATGAAGTTGAGGAGCGGCGGACCAAGTAGACCTTTTTATGAGCCGTGTGATGGCCTTGATACTATCACAAAGGCATCTCAATTTCCAGGTAATATGGTCGGCTCTAACTGCGCTTCCGGCTTTGAGCCACTGGTCTGGCGAATCATCCCCTAGCTCGTTACTCTTGCCACGACACCGCATACGCAACTGTAGACCCCTCGATACCGCGCAGTTCCCCTAGCTCTATCCGCTCGAAGCGCAGGTCGCTGGTTGCACCGACAAGCTCGCGGACAACAGTCGTGACAAGTATCTGGTCGACGGCCGCGCGGGAGGTCAGACGGGAGGCTTTGTTAAGCGTGTTGCCGATGAAGTTGGCGCCGTCTTGAACGGGCTCCCCCACATCGATACCAACCCCCGCGTGAATCTTATGCGGGGGCGACGCTTCGTTGTACGTCTTGAGCGCCTGCATGCAACCAACCGCGGCCCGCACTGCCTGGCGAGCGGTGGGGAACGCGATGAGCATATTATCGCCGGCAGTGTTGATCTCTCGCCCAGTGTAGGCGTCGCTTTGCTGGCGTAATAAGCGCTGGAACGCGCGTACCAGACCAGCCGCGGCCTCATCGCCATTCCGCTGTGTGAACTCGGTGAATCCGCGGATGTCTGCAAACATAAAGGCCGCCAGGGAAAGGCCCAGTCCTTCAGGTTGTCGAGTTCGCTGTGCGGGAGCGGCGTCCATCTCGAGGGCTGAGTCTATCAGCCCCATAAGCTGAAGCGGGCTGAAGGGCTTCTCCAGATAGGTGTTGGCGCCCGCGGCGAACGCCCGTTCACGGTCGCCAACCCCACTGCTGCCGGTAAGAATAACGATGAAGCAGCCTCGCGTGGAAGGGTCGGCACGAAGCGCACGACAGACCTCGATACCGTTCATGCCGGGCATGTCCAAGTCGAGGATGGCAACGGCCGGACGCGCCTGCCGCGCCAGCGCGACGGCATCCGTGCCGTTCGTCGCCTCCAGTTGCTGAAAACGATCGTCGGCCAGCGTAGCCTTCACCACCGCTCGCAACCACGGGTCATCGTCGGCGATGAGCAACATGGGCAGTGTTTCCATAGGCGTCTCCCTCCACGCGATTGACATCATAATTGGGGTGTTTTGCCAAGCCCCGGGTTATTCAAGCTCGAAGTCGCCTCTTTCAAAACATGCCGCAAGGGCGCTGACAACCTGGGGATCAAAGCTGGTGCCCGCAGACCGCGTGATTTCAGCCATCGCTTCTGGCAGGCCCTCGGCTTGCCGGTACGAGCGGGCCGTTGTGATTGCGTCCAGCGCATCAGCCACGGAGACGATGCGGCTGAGCAGTGGTATGGCCTCTTCCTTCAGCCCGCTGGGATACCCGTAGCCATCCCAGCGCTCGTGATGTGCAATGACAATGTCCGCCAAGCGCTCCAATGCCGGCACTTCCCGCAGGAGCGCCGCCCCGATAGCGGGGTGTTGTCGCATTAGGGTCTGTTCGGCATCGTTGAGGGCCCTCGTGCCCCCAAGGATTGCGTCCGGAATCCCGATCTTTCCAAGGTCATGGAGCGTTGCGGCGAACTCCAGGTCCGTCAGCGACTGCACGCTCAGGGCCATCTGGGCGCCAATGGCCTTGCTGTATTTTGCTACCCGCAAAATATGGCCACCTGTGTACCCATCTCGAACTTCAATGGCGCTGGCTAACATGCGGACGGTAGAGAGATAGGCGCCCTCCAGCTCAGCCCGTCTTGCCTTTTCCTGGAAGTAGGCGACCTTTAGCTCTTTGATAGTCAGGATATTCTGCTCAAGCAGCTGTTTGATCGAGTTTTCGGCCGCAGCAGCCTCCAAGAGGCTGCTGCGCTCGGCCGCGCGGAGGCCGCGCAACTCCCTGGTAAAACGCTCTATCTGTTTTCCCGTTAGCGCAGCAGCCGCTTCGGGGTCGGTCCCGGTTCTATCGTTCATGTCGTCTCCCATCTCTAGCGCAATTTAGACGCTGTGCTTAACGCTGGTGACCTGCTGGATCGCGACTCTCAGCGTGTCCCATGACACAGGCTTGGCCAGGGTCACATCCACTGCGGCTACGGATTCTTCCGCGGAGGCCATCAGTTCGCCAAAACCGGTGAGCATGATGATTGGCAGGTCGAGCCCCATCGTCTTAACGGCCGCCGCCAGTTGGTCTCCGTTCATGATGGGCATGCTCCGATCGGTGATGAGCAGGTCATAGCTGCCGGAGCGGAGCTTTTCCAACGCTTGTAAGCCGTGTTCCGCCAGTTCCACCTGGTGGCCATCCGCCTCCAGCAGTGCCGCGAGCATTGTCCTAATTGCCAGCTCGTCATCCACGATCAAAGCGTGAAGGGCTTTAGACCGCGTAGCTCGACTGAAGGATTCGGTCGCCGGCGCATCGCCCTTTTCTGTGCCGGCGGGCAGCCGCATCGTCACCGTTGTCCCCACACCGGGGCTGCTGTCAATAAGCAGCGTTCCGTCATGCCGCTGAACTGCTCCGTAGACCATCGGCAGCCCCAGGCCGGTCCCCTTCTCCCCCTTTGTCGTAAAAAACGGCTCCAGCGCATGCTGCTGATCGTCCCTTGTCATCCCTTTGCCGGTGTCACGCACGCCCAATTCAACGCAGCCGTCTCCGGCGTGACAGAACAAGGTGATGACACCATCACTGTCCAAACTGTCCACGGCATTAACCAGGAGGTTGGTGAGGGCCGACTGAAGGTCGTTGGGATTGCCCACCAAAAAGGGCAACCCATCGTCCATCTCAGATACGATCTGGATGGTGACCCCTCGACCGAGGGCCTGGTCCTTCCAAGCAGGCGCCGTCACGCTTAGCGCCTGCTTCACAAGTTGTTCTACGTCGATAACTGCCTTGGGCGCCGCTACGCTCGTTGGTCTGTAAAACTCCCGCATGCGTGACACTACGCCGGCCGCCTCTTTGGCGGCACTGACGATGTAGCCCAGGTACTCATCCACCCGTGCCGGGTTTTGCCGCGTGCGTTCATCCCTTTGAAGAAGCTCCGCAAACGCCACGATCGGCGACAGGGCGTTGTTAAAATCATGCGCAATGCCGCTGGCCATTGTGCCCAGAGCGCGGAGGCGAGCCTGTTGCGCCTCCTGTTGTTCCCTGGCCTTTCGCTCAGTGATGTCCATTGATACGCCGGACACCCGGCTCACCTGCCCGGTCGAGTCGAAAACAGGCCAGGCCCGAACTTCCAACCACTGCCGCGTGCCGTCTTTTTGCAGCATGGCTATCTCCCGCGGTCCCATAGGCTCACCAAGTTGGGCGCTGGCGATGAAGCTTGCCGTCTCTAAAAGGAACTCGGGGGCTACGGCTTGCATCGACTCGGCATAAGAGTTGTAGTCGCTAAACCGAGCAGTCCAACCGACAGTTGACAGCGCTCCTGTGGAGAGATCGATGGTCCAGCCGGTTGTTTTGCTTTGCAGCAGCGCCTGCTCCAGCAGCCGGCGGCTGTCTTCCATCTCCAACTGCTGGCGTTTTTGCTCCGTAATGTCCACATTTACACCGACCACTCTTGTCACCATCGCGTTCGGTTCGAGAATAGCCGTGGCGTGGGACACGACCCAGCGCCAGAGACCGTCCGGCTGTCTGAGGCGATATTCCGTACTCACCCTATTGCCGGGGTTCTTAAGAGTCGCCGCGACGGCGTCCCTGACGCGATCAACGTCGTCGGGGTGAACGTTCCTGAGGAAACTCTCGAACCCCCACTCCTCGCGCTCCCGGGCTGAAAGCAGCTTTCCGAAGATAACTTGACGGTCGTCTTGGACGTACCATTCCCATCCCTGAACGTCGGCATAATCGAGCGCGAGGTTGAGCCGCTGCTCCCGTACCCGGAGCTCTTTCTGAGTTTGCCAGCGCTCGATGCTATAACGGACCACTCTCCAGAGGGTCCGACCCGTGGTATCCTCTTTGGCCAGGTAGTCCTGCGCGCCGGCGCCCAAAGCCAGGAGACCAACCTCAGAGTCGTGGTTACCGGTGAGTATGACGACCGGTGCAAGAACTCCTGCCGCGCTCAACCCTTCCAGGAGATCTACGCCTCGACCATCCGGCAGGGAGAAGTCCAGGAGGATGATGTCCGGACTCTCCTCACGGCCGGCTTCTATGGCGTCCGCAAGGGTTGGAACAGTTCTAAGCGTGTAGCGCGCCTCGGGAGCCTCTGCGAGGGCCTCTGCGGTGAGACGCGCGTCGCCGGGGTTGTCCTAGACCTGAAGAATCTTGAGCAGCTTGTCAGTCATGGATAGCTCACTCTAACCCTTGGCCAGCTTTGCAGTGTGGAGCCAGAAAGATTGGATCTTATGGATCGTATCAAAGAACTCGTCCAGCTCGATCGGTTTGGTCACGTAGCAGTTGGCGTGCTGTTCGTACGAGTTCATTATGTCTTCGTGAGACGAGGATGTGGTCAGCACCACCACGGGGATCGACCGCAAACTTTCCGATTCCTTGATGTACTTGAGGACCTCTCGGCCGTCTATTCTGGGAAGGTTGAGGTCCAGGAGGATGAGGTCCGGCATTATGGCGTTCTGGTATGGAGCGCGACGTTCCAGATAGGCCAGGGCCTCCGCGCCGTCATCGACCGTAAAAAGCTGCGTACTGCCGTTCCCCTCGGCCAGGGCTTCCTTAGCAAGGCGTGCATCTCCGGGGTTGTCTTCGACCAGTAAAATGGTTGGGGGCATCACAAGGGCGCCTCTCTTTCTGAAGTTGCTTTAAGGGTGATGGTGAAGACCGAACCGACGCCCGGCTGGGAACGTGCCGAAATTGCCCCTCCATGCCTTTCAACAATCCGACGGACGATGGCGAGGCCGATTCCGGTGCCGGGATAATCCTTGCGCGTATGCAGCCTTTCAAACATCTCGAAAATCCGCTCGTTGAAGCGCTCGTTAAAACCAATACCGTTGTCCACTACCCTGATGGACCACATGCCGCCTTCTCGCGTCGCTTCGATGACGATTCTGGGGGCAACGTCGCGGCGGAACTTAATGGCGTTGGCCAGAAGATTCTGGAAGACCTGCATCAATTGTACCTGGTCACCCAGGACCACCGGCAGCTCTGCGTAAATGACCTCGGCCCCGCTGTCCTGGATAAGCAGTTGGCAGCTATCTACCGCCATCTTCACCACTTCGTCCAGGGAAACCGGCTTGAGCGGCGCTCCGCGACGGTCTACGCGTGAGAACTCCAGCAGGTCCTTGATGAGGCTCTGCATGCGATTTGCGCCGTCAACCGCAAAATCTATATACTCGTTTGCGGCAGCGTCCAACTGCTCACCGTACCGCCGTCTGAGCAACTGAGTGTAGCTTGCCACCATGCGCAAGGGTTCCTGCAGGTCATGCGACGCCACATAGGCAAACTGCTCCAACTGCTCATTGGAGCGCTGGAGGTCACGCGCCCGCTGAGCCAGGGCGTCCGCCGCCTGCTGTTGCTCGGTAACGTCGTGCCGCGTCCCCACCAGATTGGTGCAGCGCCCTTCAGCATCGAAGACAGGGGCAATAGACACCTCTCCATGCTTAGCGCCCCCTAGATAGTTCGAGTGATCATTCCATTGAATGATCTTCTTCTCCCGAATGGCTTCCTTGTATCGATCCAGCACCCATTGTAGGGAGGGTTCCGGGACCACCTCCTGGATAAGCTTGCCCACCACAGCGATCGCGGTGAGGCCAGTGGCCTTGGTAAAGGCGGGGTTGACGGAGATAAACCGGAACTGATCGCCGTGCTCCACTCCCAGGTAAAAGACGGCGTCGTTCATCTGGGTGTAAACGAGGGATAGCTGGCTCTCGCTCTGCCTCAGAGCTTCCATCAACCGCTTTTGCTCGGTGACGTCACGAATAATCGAAGAACCCCCAACCACATTGCCCGCGGTGTCCCTGACCGGCGAGGTCACGATGGACACGTCCACCATCCGGCCTTCCTTTGTCATACGGACGGTTTCAAAGTGGGCAGATTCACCAGCAGCTATCTGCCCCAAAATACGATGCAGTTCATCGCGCCTGTCAGGGGGAGTGACCAAATGAAGCGACTTACCCATGGCTTCGTTCGCTGAGTAGCCATATAGCCGCTCTGCAGCTCGGTTCCAATCGGTGACAACCCCTTCGAGTGTGTAGCCTATGATCGCGTCGGCAGATGACTCCACGAGGGCGGCAAGGCGTGTTTCAGTCGCCTCTGCCTTCAGCCTCGCTGAGATATCAGTAGTGATATCGGCCTGACCAAGTATCTGCCCTGCGGGGTCCAGCAGCGGAAATATCTTGACGGACACGGGGATGTGCCGGCCGCCTTTAGTGACTCGCACTGTCTCGAAGTTGGAAAAGACTTGTCTCACCCCGACGGCGATCGGCAGATGGGCGATTTCAAAGATTCGGTCAGGGGCAATGAGGAAATCGCCTGGCTGGCCGAGTGCCTCGGCTGCGGAATAGCCATAAAGGCGTTCTGCTGCGGCGTTCCAACTGGTGATAACGCCTTCCGTTGAAGTGCTGATGACGGCATCGTTGGAAGACTCTACCACGGCAACCAGGCGCGACCTGGCGGCCTCGACCTGCTGTCGCGCGTCCGCCATCTCATCAAAAGCGCGTGCTAGCTCGCCCAACTCGTCACTTCCATGAGTAAGTCCAGTTCGCGCAGTAAGGTCACCGGCAGCCAGGCGACGGGCTGCAGAAGCCAACGCCCCAACAGGACTAATAATGAGCCGTTCGCTAAAGACCCACGTTAGAACAATGATCAGGACTCCGCGCAGCACCTGGGTTGCCAAGTTCTTTTGCTGTAGCGAGTCCACATCGGCAAAGACATTCTCCTCGGACAAACTGATGCTTGCGGTCATTGCGCCATCCGAAATGAAACTCGTCCTGGCGAACCCAACCCACCGCAGGGACCCATCTGGCCCAGCCACCGACGTCGTTCCATCGCCTACCAGGTCTGCAGGCAACTCTACCTCTGGGAGTTTTTGCCCCACCAGATCGCTGGACTCCGGATACCGTACCAAGATCGTGACTTCGCGATCCGTCAGTGTCAGGACTGACCCAGTCGGGGGGTTGATCTCACCCGTAACGTTGGATAGCCACGTCAGGTCTATCGCAGCAAATACCACCCCTTGAACTTCACCATCGTAATTTCGAAACGGATATCCAACTATAATGGAGGGCTTTCCGCTTGCGGGCTCAATCTGGTACTCGCCCACGCCCACGCCTTTCGCCTTCAGTGATCGGCTAAACCAGGAGCGGTCCGCAACCTTGGGACGCGGCTCGCGCTGGAGCGCACTACAGAAGATTTCGCCCCGAGTGTTGGCCGCCCCGATGTTGGCGTACAAGGACGTATCTGACAGCACCCGGGTGACCCGCGATCCGCAGAGCACTGGGTCACTGGTTTTGAGAGCGTCAGCCTCCGCCAGCAACAGAATGCCCGTCCCTTCAATGATGCGCTCTTGATGTTCAGCCACCGATTTGGCCAGGTTCCCCAGTTCAGCGCGAGAATCATCAGCGGTTTGACGCCTTAGCTCCTGAGTGTTGAGCAGTGTTACGACGGAAACAGGTAATGCTGAAATCAGGAGCAGCATGATGAGTCGACCTCTCAGGCTCGTAATATAGGCCCAGAGGATTCCTTTAAAGCCTTGTCTCGGTCTGCTCACAATCACGCTTTCTTTCGTGTCCTTCCTCCCCTCAAAACCTACGTTATCCAGTTCGGTCTCAGTTGCAATCTCTTTTCACTCTTAACCATAACGAGCGTATAATATCCACCTGACAAACGCCTGACAAGATGAGGCTGGTTGGTTCTTACCTAAACAACTGGGGTGGTGGGCTTCTTGCGCTTCGCGCCTCCACCGGCGGCGCCATCCACCGCGTACGTTACATTTATTGTGTAATCCATCATTTCAAATTATAGGACAGGGAGAATTCTTACAAAATAGTAGAACAAATAAGAGGCGGACCATCTAAGTCCGCCTCTATTAGCTTGCAGCAGAATAACTTTGTTATTTCGGTCCTAGAACGCTGAGCAGCCAGACGCCTCCGAAACAAAGCACGGCAAAGCCCACGAACAGGCCGAAGATCGGCATAATAATTCCGAAGACGGCATTTATCAAGACCAGAGCGTCCATAATGCCCTCCAATCTTGAAGTAAGCCACCCCGGCATCCACTTGGGCCATCTGGGTCCAGGTGGGCCCGTCATGTAATATCCCAAATCACCACTCCTCCAACCTGTTCTTAGGAACAGGCTGTCCTCTAAAGGTACACCTTCAACCGCGCTGCAACGGAACGTGTCATGCCGGCTATAACTGCGACCTCTTCGATGGGGGCCTCTTTTATACTCTTTAGGCTGCCGAAGTGTCTCAAAAGGGCCTTCTTTCGCTGAGGGCCTATCCCCGGCACCGAGTCCAGAATAGACCTGGTCGCGCTCTTGCTGCGTATCTTGCGATGATAGGTAATCGCAAAGCGGTGTGCTTCATCCCTAACCCGCTGCATCAGATAAAGGGCCTGAGAGTCTCGCGGCAGCATTATTGGATCTGACTGGTACGGCAGGAATATCTCTTCTCTTTGCTTTGCGATGCTGGCCGTGGGTATGTGATGCACGCCGAGTTCTCGCATCACCTCGGTGACCGCGGCAAGATGCCCTTTGCCACCGTCGATCAGTACCAGGCTCGGCTCCGCTGCCCACGAAGTGGCCGGCTTCACAATTTCGCTGCTTTCTCCATCGCTTCCCCGTTCATCATTGCCGATAAATCGAGTATCTTCCATAGACATTGGGCGCTTGGCAAAGCCTTTGCCAAAGCGACGCCCAATTACCTCTTTCATCATGGCGTAGTCATCGTTGCCATGCACGGTCTTTATCTGAAACCTTCGGTATTCCGAGTTCTTGGGCTTGCCATCCTGGAAAACCACCATGCTTCCTACCGCAGAAGTCCCCTGAATGTCCGAAATGTCGTAGCATTCTATCCTGCGGGGCAGCCCAGGTAGATTTAGCTCCTCCTGTATTTGCAGCATCGCCGCTGCTGTTTTTGTCGAATCAGCCAGCCACTTGGTCCTCTCGTGTATCAAGGTCTGGTGAGCGTTGTCAGCCACCAAGTCCACCATCCTTTTTTTCTCACCTCTGCGCGGCGTTCGTATCTCTACCCTGCCACCGCGGCGGTTTTTCAACCAGTTCTGAACAAACTCAAGCTCTTCGATTACACACTGGAGCAGTATTAGTGGAGGAACGGAAGTAGCGGAGGAATAGAACTGACTCAAGAAAGAACCTATTATCGCTTCATTTGGCTCGTCCAGAGTCCCATCCAGGATAAAATGCTCATTACCATGAAGCCTTCCTTGTCGAATCATAAACACCTGGACGCAGCAGTCGGCGCCGTCTCTGTGCAGAGCAATCACATCCTGGTCGTCTTTAATAGTAGCGGCAATGCGTTGTCGCTCCACCACCTTCTGCACCGCCAGTATCTGGTCTCTTAAGAAAGCGGCGCGCTCAAAGGCCAACTCAGCCGCGGCCGCGTACATCTGCCTTCGTAGCTCGGAAGATACCTGGTCCTGCTTGCCCTCCAGGAACAGGACAACCTGGTCAATTATCTCACGGTATTCCGCTTTGCTGACTACGCCGATACAAGGGCCTAAGCATCTTCTTATGTGGTAGTCCAAACACGGACGGGGATCGGTGCCGGTGATAGTTTTGTTGCACGATCTATAGGGGAAAAGCTTCTTGATTAAAGCGAGAGTCCTGCTCACAGAGCCGGAATCGGTATAGGGGCCAAAATACTTGGCGCCATCGTCGCTGACGCGCCTTGATATAAGGACCTGAGGCCAGTCTTCGTTAACAGTTACTTTCAGATAAGGATAGGTCTTGTCATCCTTCAAACGCACGTTGTAATAAGGCTTATAACGCTTGATCAGCTGGCATTCCAGTATTAACGCCTCTTGCTCCGAGCCGGTCAGGATAACTTCAAAGTCGGCTACTCTGCCCACCAACTTCCTGGTCTTCGGAGCGAAGCCGGTCTGAGGGCCGAAGTAAGAGCCCAAGCGGTTGCGAAGGCTTGCAGCCTTTCCCACGTAAAGCACGATACCCCCCTTATCCTTCATCAGGTACACACCTGGACGGGTAGGCACAGCGGCGAGTTGAATGGTTAGGTCTTTTGGCATACTATCAAAGCTCACAAAAAATATTGTAAGTTTACTTGTTATTTATAGCAAGGATAGGAAGGGATAATGCTGGGGGGACACCCCCACACAGCTATTGGCCCGTTCCTTGAGGCTCTCGAAAGGAGAGGGCGATGCCCCTTCGACGAAGCTCAGGACATGCTTCGAGAACCTCAGGCAACGCCGACCTGGTGTCTATTTTCGAGTCAGCCATCTCGTATTCACCCCCGGTCTCTACCTTGTCGCGCACTCGCGACAAGGTCGGCACAAGCTTACAGTAACGATAAGTTTCCGAAAGCGTTATACCATCAGGGTGTTAATGCCCAATTTCTTTCTTCTATCTCTCAACCAGCCGGAGCCTTATGACAACAAGCAAAAGGCGTAGAAACAGCTTTCTCTTTTTTATCTCTACGTTACTCTTGGCATTCCTCGTATTTCAATATTTGATTTATCCACGCCTTGTCGATGCCGGAGTAAGTCTTCTAACTCCCACAGGGACCTTTGGCATGGATACTACGGCGATCGCGGTATCTCCGTCATTCCCCTGCGATAACACGGTATTTTTTGCGACAGATGGGCAAGGAATCTTTCGCACTACCGACACCCAGGTGGACGGTGTCTGGTATCCAGTCAATAACGGGTTGACCAGCCTTAGCGTTCTTTCTCTGGCCATTTCTCCGAACTTCGACAGGTGTGACAAGCTCCAGGGCACCGGGGACAAGACCTTATTTGCAGGGACAAGAAATGGGCTGTTCAAGAGCACCGATGCGGGGGCAACTTGGCTTCCCGTGGGCCCTGGTATTCCTACGGACAAGCCTGTACAAGCGGTATCTTTATCTCCAAACTACGCGTCCGACAATACTCTATTTGTTGGAATGGACGGGAGCCTGCTCAGATCTACCGATAACGGCGCCACGTGGTTGCCCTTTGACGCCGGACTCACGGACCGCTCGGTTCAGGCATTCGCAACGTCCGCGAATTTTGCCAACGACAGCACACTGTTCCTAGGCACAAGATTCAGCGGGGTATACCGCATCGCAGCCAAGGTTTCAAACCCGCCCACGCCCTCAACCGCTGGCGGACCGACCCCTAGCGGTACACCTGGCGCAAGCCCGAGCCCTAGTCCGACGGCCACGATGTTTCCTTTCCCCATCCCAACCACTACAGCACAGGGGACAATTGAAGGAGGGCGGAGCGAAGCGATAAACTTCCGCGTGTCCAGCACCAGTTGCATCAACGGCACCGAAGGCCTAAGAGTAACCGCCTGGGCAGGAAACGCAGCAGACGGCTCTGTCTTCCGCACTTCGGCGGGCCCAGTCTCCTTTAGTTATGAAATCGACAACATTGGAACAACCGCCCTTAGGAATCTCGTTCTCAACGATGACAACGGCACTCCAGGTAACGGTTCCGATGACATCAACGTAACCTTACCCGGTCCACGCGGCAGTATCGGAGACCTAGCCCCAGAAGGCGTTATCCAGCTAAACGCCACCATTCCTGTAACCCAGACGTCTACACATCGAGCGACAGCCGTGGGCTTCTTTGGCGCTGACCTGGCCGGCAGCATTAGCTGCAGTGACGACGCATCTGTCCAAGTGGTAACGGGCGGACCCAACGTATCTATGAAATTAGTTGTGCGGGCCGGTAATGCCGCCGATGGAGCGGTGCTGACCACACCTCCAGGCCCGGTGGCTTATACCTATGAGATAAGAAATGCAGGAGATGTCACGCTGTCCGACATCGCAGTAAAAGACGACAGCGGGACTTCAGGCGATACTTCAGATGATATCCACATAGGAACTATCCCCAGCTTGGCGGCGGGGGCCAACAATACGTTAACAGCCAATAATTCAGTAACCGGCGATAGGAATAATCGCGCTACCGCTACCGCCAGATTTGGTCCGGGCTTCGACCAGGTAATTACGGCAACAGATACCGCGGAGGTGAAGATAATAACTTCCCAGCCGGTGCGCGGCCTCAAGCTCATCAAGACCGCAGGAAACGCGCCTGACGGGCAGATATATTATACAGTGCCAGGTCCGGTGATTTTGACCTATACCATAATAAATGAAGGTCAAGAGACCTTGACCAACATCAGAGTACTCGACGATACACAGGGAAACGACGGCCCCGGATGCACTGATAACGCTGCGACAACCGACGTTAATGAGACCCAGGATGACATGGTGGTGGGAACTGTAAACGGCCTGGCTCCAGGAGGCCAGGCTGTGCTAAGCGCCCGCATAGTAATCAAGCCTGAAGACGAGTTGGGAACAGAGTTCAAGCCTTTAAGAACAACGGCTTGTGCCATCGGCACCGGCGCAGGATCCGGAGGCCCTTCCGGAGCAGTGGACGATGCGGTTATACAGCTAATAGTATGGCAGTCCATAACTCCAAGTAACTCGGCGCTTACCGACCTGTGGATTACGTCCTTCGCGGTGTCGCCCTTTTTCGCTAACGACCAGACCATTCTTGCCGGTACAGCTTACGGAGGCCTCTTCAAGTCCAGCAACGCGGGCAGCTCCAGCCCAACGTGGACCAGAGTCAACCAGGGGTTGGAGCCGGAATGGGTATTCGTGAGGGCCGTTGCTCTTTCCCCTCGTTATCCCAACGATAGGACTCTCTTTATCGGCACCGAAAACGGGGTCTTTATGGGGGTGGAACAAACGGATGGACGAGTCGTGTGGACAGAGTTGAGCAGAGGTCTTACCCGCAAAGATGTCCGCTCTATGGCAATATCCCCAAATTACCAGGTGGACCACGCAGTATGGTCGGCAGTATGGGACAACGATGTGTACCGCTTCCAGGACGGCGGAGACAGTCCCTCATGGATACCGCAACGAAAAATCGTAGGGGGGCTTTGGGACTGGGACGTTGCAATGACCAAAGAAGGCGTGGTGCTGGCTGGGACCTGGGGCCTGGGAGTTGGACGAAACTATATACCGGGAGGCACCGGATGGAGTTATCCGGTACTGCCTGGAGCTGCGGATGCTGAGGTAACCGCGCTGGAAGTATCACCCGGTATCTGCACCGGATACACCATCATGGCCGGCACCTGGGCTCACGGACTGTACCAGAGCGCCGATGCGGGAGCGACCTGGCGGACAGCTGCTAACTTCCCCGGGAACGTGGCTATAAGAGACATCCAGTTTTCACCGAATTTTGTGAAGGATGGTACGCTGTTTGTGGCCACATGGGGCAACGGAGTTTATAAGAGCGGTGATATGGGCAACACTTGGAGTAATATGAGCAACGGCCTTACCGACCTTAAGATAAGGACTATTGCGCTGCCGCCTAACTATCCTCAAGATTCCAGTATTTTCGCTGGCACAGACGCTGCCGGAGTCATGCGCTGGGAGCCTTTAATCTCAAAGTGGGTCCCTATCAATCTGGGACTCAACCACCTGACAGTCATGTCTCTAGCCACTTCCCCGACCTACAACACCGACTTTACGATACTCGCCGGAACCTGGGGAGATGGCTTATATACTTCGAGGAATAGAGGCAGCTCTTGGACAAAGTCCACTGGGGGAATAGCTAATCCTTACATCAGATCGGTAGAATTTTCGCAGTCATTCGCCCGGGATAGGATGGTTTACGTTGGTACGCACGAAGGGGGCTACCGTTCCAGTGACGGCGGATATTCTTGGAACCTGATAGCGTCAGAGAAGGGCGAGCTGGACAAAATAGATATAACAGGTTTTGCAATATCAGAGGAACAGCCGACGACTTTGTTCGTCAGCACAGGCGGTAGGGGAATCTGGCAGTATACGGAAGGAAGCACCGTTGGGACCGCATCAGCCCAACCGGCCAGAGCATTTGCAGCCAAATTCAACGTCAATCTGCCTCTCGTGTCAAAGGGACGGGTGGGCAGCCTCTGTTCTCCGTAATGCAAGCAGTCCTGCGCTACTTAGCGTAAACTGTAGCCGTCCGGTATCCTCTGTCGGCCCGCCACTAGACACCCCGTCGGTGTTGCCTTTCCCCCCTTTGTCCGCCTTGCAGCGTCAGCGCTCGGA
>SHYC01000138.1 GCA_009693005.1 Dehalococcoidia bacterium
CCATATTGTAGAGGGGCAGACAGGCTTTCTAGTGCCTCCGGGAGACGCGAAAGCTCTGGCGGACAAGCTAAAGTTTGTGCTGGACAATCCGGCTGTGGCTCGTGAGGTGGCGGAGCGCGGCCGGGACTATGTGCACGAGAACCTGACTTGGACTAAGGTCATGTTGAGGGTCCGTAATGAGGTGTACATGCCATTGGCAGAAAAAAGGGCAGATAGAAGAAAGGTGGCAATAGCTTGAAGGTCTTAGTGGTGGGAGGAGCCGGCTACATAGGCAGCGTAGCGGCTCGAGCCCTGCGTGATGCCGGCCACGACGTTGTTGTGTATGATAACCTGTCTACCGGCCATGAGGAGGCGCTGTCAAGAGGCTCGGTGTTCGTCCGCGGCGATATTGCAGATGCGCAGCGCCTCGAGGAGACCTTCAGAGTTCACCAGTTTGACGCCGTCATGCACTTCGCCGGGCTTATCCAGGCTGGTGAGTCAATGCGGCTTCCGGGCCTTTACTTTGCCAATAACGTAGTGTACGTTATAACCCTGTTAAACCTAATGCTTAAGCACAGTGTTATGAACTTTGTCTTCAGTTCTAGCGCCGCCGTTTACGGCAACCCCGACAGGATACCCATCGATGAGTCGGCTCCGACCTGTCCTACTAACCCGTATGGGGAGTCCAAGCTCATCGTGGAGCGCCTGTTGAAGTGGTATGGTTCCCAATGCGGCCTCAACTATGCCAGCCTCAGGTATTTCAACGCTGCTGGGGCTACTGATGACCTCGGAGAGGAGCATAATCCTGAAACCCACCTGATACCCTTGACCATAAACTCTGTTCTGGGGATGGGACCGGATCTCACCATTTATGGCACCGATTACCCTACCCCTGATGGCACGTGCATAAGGGACTACATCCACGTTCTTGACTTGGCGGACGCCCACATACTGGCGCTGGAGAAGGTGTTCTCTGGTGAGAGCATCACCTGCAACCTTGGCAACGGAACCGGCTTCTCAGTAAAAGAGGTTATAGATATGGTAGGAAGGGTTAGCGGTAAGCCCGTGCCAGTTGTAGAGGGACCTAGGCGGCATGGCGACCCTGCGGTGCTGGTTGCCAGCTCAGATAAGGCAAAGGAGGTTTTGGGGTGGCGACCTAAGAGAACAGATCTGGAAGAAATTGTTGAAAGTGCATGGCGCTGGAAATCTAGCCACCCGAACGGCTTTCGGAAATGACCTGAAAATGGTATAATCGCGTAGTCTTCACATTAAGGCGGAGACAGGCAGATACAAGAGGTATTCAACTCTACAAAGTAATCTTCTTCAAGCATTCACAGCATCATGTACTGCTCCGATGGCGAGCGGAACGAGCAAGACAAGATCAACACAAGTTGATTATCTGGATTCATTGCTATATAAAGCGTATACAGATGGCTTTATCATATCTTTTCGCAGCGGCCCTCGCTTTGTTCTTGCTAAATCCGCTTTTACGAGCATAACCTTGAAAAAGTCCTTCTTAATATATATCGTAATACTGGCTACCCTCCTGTTCTCAGGTACGAAGGCAGTGGACGCTGCAGGGCCGGAGGGCTTTACAGTGTCTAAAGTGGTGCAGAGCAGCGCTGATAATGGCCCTCGCGTTAACCTGACTACAATTAACGGGTCCTTCGCAACCGGAAATGACCGTGTACTGGTGTATGACCGCGGTGCTGACATGGGAGAGTCCTCTGACTGGAGAAAAGCCACCGACTTTGTCAATGACACCTGGCTTTTCGATGCAGGCGCAGACGGCACAGTCCAACTCGCGATAGTGTTTGGCAAAGAAGGCGATGGACTGGTAGCCAAGCTCTTCGATGATCAGGATGGCGACGGGAACGTCAGCTATAACGTTGTCAGCGGATCACCTGTGATTAAGGAATCCGACAGGCCTACAGTAATTATCGTTGCCAAAGACGGCTGGTGGACCAAAGCAGGTAAAATAAACTACAACCTTGATATAAAGGTGGATGGCAAGCTACAGGCTACTGAAGACTTTGATCTGGACCGCTACAAACATGAAGGCATCATAGATGCAGAGACTCACGTGCGGGACTACGACGGTGACGGGTTTCCTGATCTGGAATGGACCAAGACCTTTTATCCCGGTTCGGACAGGGATAATATTATAAGGTCACATATTCGTGGCTCAGAGACGAAGCGTCTTCCCTTAGAGGGATATGCTTTCTATCCTTTCTTGAAGGCTTCACCCAGAACCTCCGAAATAGAGCTCTATACACGTAGTATGGCACCTATCCAAATCGATTGGGGACGAGGCAAGATAGCGAGCACAGGCGAGTTTATTAGTTCTCGATGGGGTGGAAACACCTGGTTCATAAAAGCTAAGGCCCATATGCGTGGCGAGCAGCCTTATAAGCTAGATTTTGAGAACCCCTTTGGCTTCTATGACTTCTCAGGCACAAACGACGGCTATCCCGATGTACAGGTCAGACTGGAGTACAATCCTCCCAATGATCCAATTTTCAATGCGGAATTAGGGCGCCGCTTTCCGAAGCCTATTGAAACAGTTAGATACTCCTGGGATATAGACCACAACCATACCTGGGACTTTGGTCTAAACCTTATTGGCCGCCATGAGATAGACTCGGTAGTAGAGTTCCCGGAATTTTCTATCAAAAGCATACCTTACAAGGAAATTCCAAACTGGGTCAAAGAGCGAAAATGGGACGTGGCCAACCTGGTAATACCTGAGAATGGCTACGCGTGGACATCTGAAGGTGTCTACGAGGGTCAGTGGCTGCAATCGCGAGATGACTATGTCACAGGCTTCAGTGATACCCCTCCGGATGGAGAAGTAGAAACCACGGCTGGTGTAGGGTTCCGTGTTGAATATAACTATCAGTATCAACGGCAGCCGATGCTTTACTTGAGCCCCATCGATAACCGGATCCACCTTCTGGGGGCTTCTGACGGGCATTGGAAGATAGACGCCCAAAGGCGGTTGGAGTATGAGGACCTGAACGGGGACGGCTATATAGACCAGTGGAGGTTGTGGAACTCGTGGAATGAGGCAGATCGCGGGGTTGAAGCTAACGAGACGCTAACATACTCGGGCGACTACCTTCTGTATTCAGGTGCCGGGCTGGCTGCCTTTGCTCCTGCAACCCTTCCCACGGCCCTCTACCAGGCGGCACCGCCTGGTAACAGCGAGGAGTGGGCTAGTTTTGGGCAGGCTTTGAAGAAGTATGGCAAAGAGCCCTTGCCTAACACATCCCTGATGTCGGTTTTCGGTAGGTTGTCTCTTGTTCCCACCGTCATTAATGGCGCTGGTCTTAGCGACGTACGTATGACACAGAAAGGGCTCTCAGGATGGCTAGTTATAGAGCCCGGTTTTTCGAAGAGCGGGGCATTACTAGCGTCAGAGGGTACAACGTTAGCGCCAGGACAATATATGTTCAGGGGCGAAATCCCCTTAACCATAAGAAAAGCCACCGGTCCTTCTCTCTCTCTTAATGGCGGCATGCAGCTTTCTTCCAACGCTCCCAGTGAAGGTGAGCAGGTTGGTCTCTCTGCTTCATTAGCCAATTCAGGTGAGAAGACCGCTAGTAACGTATTGGTAACATTTTACTCGCAATTTGGGACCGATGATCCCCAGGTGCTTTCTAGGAGCTTCCGCGAAATACGGGGAGGAAGCGCTGTTAAAGAAGATACCGTCTGGTTCCCTCGACAACCCGGAGAGTGGCGCATTGGGGTGAGGACAGAGTATGTGGATGCGGAGTCTAATGAGCCGCGCGTAATGGAGATCGAGTCGACAGTCAACGTTCTTCCATGGGACAATGCAGGATGGCTGGGGTTTGTAGACGTTAGCGGCTCCGGAAAAACTGTGCTGATCATCGCCTCTCTCGGACTGGTCATGTTAACATCTCTTGCTGCTGGGGTAGTTCTCCTATCGACATACTAAACGAGTCGGAATATGAACTCAGCATGGAGCTATAGGAAATTGTGAGTATATCGAAGCTTGCTGCTAAAGCCAAAGCTCTAACAGGCCAGCCTCAGTATCTGTATGTAGCGATACCGGCGTTCTACGCAATTACGGTGTCTTTATTCCTGATGACTAGATATGGCGGCCGATTGGCTGAAAATGATACAAGCATTTTTAACAGGTTTATCTCCAATGTTACGAGTTCCGGCGCACTAGTGTCAGCCACTGACGCCTATACCCAGGGCATGGGGTTCCAGGCAGTGGCATCCTTTGTTATCTCAGTAACTGGGGTATCTGTAGATGCATTCCTTTCTTTTGTATACCTGCTGTTGTCTCCATCATTGGCTGTGATGGCGTATACACTGTTCAGGGCATTCACCGGCAGTGCCAGGTTGGCGTCCTTATCTGCCTTCTTCCTTTTCATACAACCGGAGTTTTTGTTCATCCTGTTTAGAGGCAACCATGAGAAGGTGACGTTTTCTTTGGTCTTGACGGCACTGCTGCTTTTGGTTATCGCCCCTTTGATCGGGAATCGGTTGCATATCTACGCTACGTTCATGGGGCTGTTTTATCTAATGTCGTTTGCGTTGGTGACCGTGAACGTGGGTTTCGCAATGTCCTGGGTGTTTGCCGTAGCCGCCAGTTGCGCGCTTGGCTATCTAATTAGCATAGTATTCCGGCAGTTCTCTATGGGCGCTGAAATGGCCCGCCTGTTTTATATATCAACCTCCAGTATGATTTTCATATTCTTGTTCATCTTTTACATGTACACGCCGTCTATCCACTTTATCCAAGCTCTAACCAACGCAGTAGAGAGAGGTGCGGTACTGCTATTGGCTGCCGAGCCTGCGGGCCCGGCTGATCTCGAAGGTCCCGCGATGAATCCATACGAATACGTCAACTCTGCCTGGACCAGCCCAGCCACTTATGTCTTGTTGACCAGTTTCAACTGGATGGTCGCGGTTTTGTCCTTTGTTATGTGGCTATATATGGGATATAAGGAGATCATCGGGCGAACAGGAACATGGGACCGCCCAAGATTCACCCTCTGGCTGTTTTATGCGGCGTTTGGCGCCCAGGTGGTTGCCGGCGTCATTACAGATCGATCGGGACAATTGGGTGCCAATCTTCAACTCCGGGTCTTCCCATTGTTTATGCTCTTTGCACTACCGCTGGCAGCTATGGCCTTAGAGCGCGGGTTGATTAACACAATCGAAATCCGAGCGCTAAGGCTTCCCGTCACTGGTCTTGCTTTAGCACTGGTTGTCTGGTTTTCCGTAGCTGGTCTGCTCAAGGCCACTAATGATCCATACTTCAGCAATAGGTGGACTTTCTATTTGCCCCAAGAAAGAGAGGGGATCACATGGGCAAGCTCATACTTACAGTATTCTAAAATGTGGGTCGACTTTGATGAGAGGACCAGAACGTCAGGTGGGCAATATTCCAGCAGGTTTCAGGCGACTAATCAATTTGATCCTGGGGTTATGGACCCTGATACCAGGTATGTAATGATATCGGATATAGTGATGGAGCGCAGCAAGCGTGTGAAGGGTATAACGATTCCCAACGTG
>SHYC01000139.1 GCA_009693005.1 Dehalococcoidia bacterium
GTGCGACGCGCCATTTTCGAGTTCATCGAGGTCTTCTACAACCGACGACGGCTTCACTCTTCACTGGAGTATAGGTCTCCAGCAGAGTACGAACGTGTTAGAATGGCGGAAGGGAATCCCGCCTTCGCCTCCTAACAAAACTGTCCGTCAAAACTGGGTAACCCCATGCCTTATTATGAAATCTCCGGAAAATGGTATCACCTATCTTATTCTCATTCTTTCAAGAATGTAGTTAAAGGAAGAACCCGCTAGAGCGGCGCTGTTGAGACTCGCCCGGTGTCTCTCAGGTGATGCGGATGATGAAGATATATACTGGGATGGCGGAAATCCTAAGAGCGTTCCGTTGGGACAAATCGATCCGGAAATCTCGTTTTGGGCCGGCGACGATCAGATGTACAAAGTCCGAAGCATAACCAAAGTTAAACCTGAAATCGTAACATGCCCCGAGTGCGGCGGCCGCGGCAAGGTCAACGGGTTCGTTCCTGCGGATCAAGACGATGGCTCTGAAACAAATCGAAGTTTGCTATAACACTGAAGGTGACCACCTGGAAGTTATCTCTGAGCAAGTAGAAGGCTACTTAAGAGAACTGCACATGACCAGTTCATTGGGAAGGTGGACGCGGAGGGCAACCTGCTTGGCTTTTCAATCCTTGGGGTGAGTACCATAAAAGATGCGGTGCTGGATATAGCCTTGCCCTTGTAAGAGACGCCCCGGGATACAGCGTGAAATTAGCTCAAACGTGTTATACTTGCACCAAGAATCGGGACGAAACAAACAAACGTAGTAAGAGTTGAGGTTATCGAGGAAGAGGGATGGCAGAGAGCACGAACCGACTACTGACACAGCTACGTTGCCTCCGGTGCGGTCATTCATGGTGGCCACGCCAGGAGAAGCCGCCGCTCAAGTGCCCACGCTGTTTCAGTCCCGCATGGGACCGACCGCGCAATGAAACTAAGTGAGCTATAGCTAAGTGGGCACTTTTGAAGTGAATGTGCGCGTCCTTTCCATGGACGGATCAGAACATGAAGATGCAGCTATGCTGGTGGATACGGGAGCCACCTTCTCCATGCTCCCGGCCAGCATGCTGCGCCGCTTGGGTGTGGCGGAACGACTCCAGATAGAGGGACAGTACGCTTCGGGACAGGTCGAGACGCTAATGGTTGGCTTGGGGCTTATGGAGATTGAAGGGTTCGAAGAGCAGGTCCCCGTGCTGATTAGCTTCGGCCGTGAGGGATCACCCCACCTCTTAGGCGCTCATGCTCTTGAGGCCTTCCGCCTCGTTGTCGACCCAATAGATAAGACTCTGCATAGAAGGCGCGCACTTCTCATGTGAACCGCTAATAATGGAGCAAGCCATGTACCATCAAGTGCCATTTGAGATAAGCAAGCAAGAGGATGGACTTTGGCGAGTAGAGGCTCCTGGCCTGCAAGGGTGTTGGGTTGACGAGCCCACTCTTGCGGAGGCCATAAGCGAGATACAGGAAGTTATAGCAATGATGATAGACATCTATGAAGAAAAGGGGTCTCCGTTGCCACAAGAGATATCAACAAAAGCCGATCTGCCGCTCAAAGCAACCATCCCTGTTGCAGTGACGGAGCACAAGTTCCGGCGCGTTTCGAAGCCTGCTAAAAATAAGCGCAGATAAGGTAACTTAGAACCCCTTGCCTTTACTAAAGGACTACTCAGGACGTACTATTCGAAGGATCAATACTATGGCCAGGAAGTTAGTAAAAGTCTGGTACGATCACGAAGGGGACTATCTGGAAGTAATTTTCGAACAGAAATCAGGGTACTTCCGTGAGACCGACCACGATCAAGTGATGGAAAAGGTCGATGCCGAGGGTAACATCATAGGATTTTCTATTCTTGGTGTCAGTACTTTGGGGAAAGTACCGATAGACGTAGCATTGCCTTAAGTGGGATACTAGCTTGCGCATAATACACTTCGCCGATCTACATATAGGTGTGGAGAACTACAGCCGGATTGATCCGGCTACGGGACTTTCTACGCGGCTGCTGGACTTCCTGCGGGCCTACGACGAGATGGTGGACTTTGCCATCAGGGAGCGGGTGGACCTGGTGCTTTTCTGCGGTGACGCCTACAAGAGCAGGGACCCTTCCCAGACCCAGCAGCGGGAGTTCGCAAAGCGCATCGCCAAACTCAGCGCGGCGGGGATACCGGTGTTCCTTCTAACCGGCAACCACGATCTGCCCAACGCCATAGGCCGGGCCACCGCCCTGGAGATTTTCCAGACCATACCGATGGACAACGTTCACGTGGTCTCACGTGTAGGCACGCACATTATTCAGACGCCGGCAGGGCCGCTGCAGGTCGTGTCGGTACCGTGGCTGACCCAGGGACGACTCCTTTCCGTAAACGAGTACAAGAACACGCCCGCCGATAGAGTGCATCAGCTTCTGGAAGAGCGCATTACCGCCAGCATCCGTCATGAAATCGAGGGGCTTGACAGAGACTTGCCGACGGTCTTGGCGGGACACCTGTCGCTGCCCCAGGCCACCGCAAGCTCGGAGAAGGGGATGGCTATCGGCCGCGATCCGGTGATCCAGAAGAGCGAGTTGGACAGCCCTTCCTTGGACTACGTGGCCCTGGGGCACATTCACAAAATGCAGAAGTTCGAGGGCCTCGTGCCGGTAGTGTACTCCGGCAGTATGCAAAGAGTGGACTTCGGCGAGGAGAAGGACGAGAAGGGCTTTTATCTCATTGAGATCGATCCTGCAAGACCTCCGGAGAAGCGGCTGCTCTCCTATCAATTCGTTCCGGTATGGGCCAGGCCCTTCGTCACAGTATCCGTCAACGTAAAGTCGACCGACCCGACGAACGAGGTGCTGAGGGCCATCGAGAGGGCCTCCATCAGCGACGCCATCGTGAGACTGCAGGTGAAACTGAGCCGCGAGACTTATCCCTATTTTGACGACGCCCAGATCAGTCGCGCATTAAGCAGCGCCCACTACCTTGCCGGTATAAGCAAAGAGGTACAAGACGAGGCCAGGGCCACGAGACTGGGGGGAGTGTCCGTGGAAGGGCTGACCCCGCTGAGGGCATTAGAGATGTACCTGGAGACAAAGAAGACCTCGAAAGAACTCACAAGAGAGTTGATGGAAGAGGCGAAGAAGCTGATCGAGATGGTAGAATACCAACGATAATCGGGTGGGACACCCCCGCCAAAGGGGCAAGCCCCTCTGGACTCCCCATTATTTTTAGCAGTATATCAGAAGTTATGAATTATGGTCCCGCTTAAGCTTACTCTCCGCAATTTTATGTGCTATCGCGATGGGCTGGAGCCGCTGGACCTCTCCGGAGTCCAGGTGGCCTGCCTGTCCGGCGATAACGGCGCGGGCAAATCGGCCCTGTTGGACGCGATAACCTGGGCCTTGTGGGGGCGCGCCCGGGCCAAGAACGACGATGAGCTTGTGCACCTGGCCGAGACGGAGATGGAGGTGGAGCTCGAGTTCCTCGCCGGTGAGACCCAGTATCGCGTGATACGCAAGCGGGCCAGGGCCGGAGCCGGCCATCGGACAGGTCACTCCATTCTTGAGCTGCAAATACTCGACGAAGGACTGGATGGCGCACCCGCTTACCGCCCTATCTCCGGCAACGCCATCAGAGATACCCAGACCAGCCTAAGTAAGATCCTGCACCTCGATTACGACACCTTCATCAATAGCGCATACCTCGTCCAGGGCCGTGCTGATGAGTTCACTCTGAAGAGTCCGGGCGACCGGAAGGCCGTGTTAGGAAAGCTGTTGGACCTGGAACAATACGACACGCTGGACGAAAAGGCCAGAGAGCGGGTCAGAGTACTGAGCGCATCCATTACAGCCATAGAAACAGAGAACAGGAGAAAAGGCCAGGAGCTTGCCTACAAGGAGAGAGCGCAGGAAGCGCTGTACAAGACCCAGAGTCAGCGTCAAGAGCTCGAGAGAGGCCGCACGGCGCTGGAGAGCCGCGTGGCCCTCTTGAAAGAAAGCAAGTCTCTTGTGGAGGCCAAGAAAGCGCAGCTTACCGAGACCCGAAGAACCAGGGAGGAGGCGGAACAGGAGATAGCAGCGTCGGACCGGCGCAAGAAAGAGGCCGAGAAGAGGGCCGCAGAGTACCGGGCAACCATTGCGGAGGCCGATGCCATCCTGGCTGGGACTGCAGAGCTTGAGTCGATACGCAAGAGGCACACTGCGCTAAGCCGGTCTGCATCGCAGTGGGCTGGCCTAACGCAGAAAAAGAACCAGCTTGAATCGTCCATAAATCAGTCCAGAGCGCAGCTCATTGGCGAGATAACCGGCCTACAGCGCCAGAAAGACGGTTTGCACAAAGAGGCGAACGCTGTAGCGGAGAAGACGCGGCTGCTCACAGACGCACGGTCTCTGCTTGAAGCCATTGAGCAGGAAGAGCCGCGTCTGGCGCAGAGCAGGTTAGAGTCAGAAGCAGCTTCCGCAAACGTGCTGCGCTTGACAAACGAGCAGGAGAGAGCGGCCAGGGAGGGCCAGGAGCTCCGCCAGAAGCTGGAGATCTTTACGCTCAGCGGCGCTGACGCGCAGTGCCCTATATGCGGGAGCGACCTTGGAGCAGGCGGCCTGGCAAACCTAAAGCAGCACTACGATGCCGAGATAATGGACAAAAGGAATAACTATAAGCAGGTAGGCATCGGACTAAAGAGCGCCCTAGAGGAGGAGAACAGCACAAAAGCAGCAGCGGATAAACTGGAAAAATACCTCGTTCGGGAACGCTCTGATCGACAGGTGCGCGTCGGGACATTGCAGCGAGAAGTGGAGACCGCCGAAGAAGCGGACGCGCGTCTGAATGAGGTTCTGGCCGGCCTCACGTCTATGGAGACAAAGCTGGAAAACCAGGACTTCGCCCGGGGCGAGCAGCGTGAACTTACGAGTGTTCTCGCAAGCCTGGCTTCTCTCCAGTACGACCCTGATGCGCTCGAGCTGCTGCGCCAGAGTTTGGAGAGCCTCCAGATCTACGAAACTAAACGTCAGATGCTGGACAACGCTATAGCACAAGCGCCAAGAGAGGAGGAGGAGCTGGCTTCTACGGGCGAGTCGATAAACAGGTGGACTGAGAGAAGGGACAAGGCGTCTCAGACCGAATCGCTTCTGTCGGAAGAGCTTGCCGGAGCAAACAACGTGTTGAACGAGCTTGCGCAAGCCGAGTCTGAGCTGGACAAAACTATGAGCGGTATCGCGCGTCTTCGTGACGATGAAGCGAAGCTGCAGGGACAGCTTGAATATTATCGCCACCTCGAGTCTGAGCTAAAGAGGGATGCCGCATATCTGCAGAAGCTGGGCAAGGAACAAGAGCTGTACAAACAACTGACAGACGCCTTCGGCAAGCGCGGCGTGCAGGCCCTTATCATAGAGCAGGTCCTTCCTGAACTGGAGGAAGAGACAAACCAGCTGCTTTCCCGGATGACA
>SHYC01000140.1 GCA_009693005.1 Dehalococcoidia bacterium
ATAGCTAAGGCAGAAGCGGAACAAAAGGACATAATCCTACAAGCCACTAAAGAAGCTATGAGATTACGTTCCGCGGCTGATGAGGACGCAAGGGCAAAGCGGACAGAAATCCAGCGCTTAGAACGCAGAGTTACGCAGAAAGAGGAAAACTTAGATCGTAAACTCGAAAGCCTGGAGCGGCGGGAAAGGAACTTTGGAAACAAGGAAAAGGACCTGGAGAACACCAGTGCCCAGATAGAAGGATTTAAGGCTCAGGGCCTTAAAGAACTTGAGCAAATATCTCGGCTTACTACTTTAGAAGCCAAAGAGATATTATTAAGCAGGGTCGAGGATGAAGCGAGGCAGGATGCCTCACGTCGACTGTACGAGTTCGAGTTGCGCCTCAAGGAGGAGGCAGACCAAAGGGCGAGAGACATACTGATACAAGCCATCCAACGATGTGCTGCCGACGTAATCTCCGAGATGACTGTCTCAGTCGTCCAGATCCCTAGCGACGATATGAAAGGCCGCATAATAGGCCGAGAAGGTCGCAATATCAGGGCTCTGGAACATGCAACGGGGGTGGACGTAATAATAGATGATACGCCGGATTGCGTAACATTGTCGTGTTTTGACCCCGTGCGGCGAGAGATAGCAAAGATTGCATTGCTAAAGCTTGTTTCTGACGGCAGAATCCACCCTTCCAGGATTGAAGATGTCGTAGCTAAGGCTAAGACCGAAGTCGAAGATGCGATGCAGAAAGATGCTGAGCAGGCTATCTACGACGCGGCGGTGCGGACCGTGCATCCGGAACTCAAGAAGCTGCTAGGCAGACTAAAGTACCGTTACAGCTACGGGCAAAACGTGTTGAGACACAGCGTTGAGGTCTCCCAGATAGCCTCAATGATAGCCGGAGAACTCGGAGCTAACGTTGAAGTTGCAAGGAGAGGCGGGTTTCTTCACGATATCGGTAAGGCCTTAGACCACGAGATGGAAGGTCCTCATGCCCAGATCGGCGCAGCGTTTGCGGAGAAATACGAAAAGCCGGAAGTTGTTCTAACAATTGCTAAACATCATGACGACTGGTTTAATAATTCTCTCGAAGGAATAATTGTACAAACGGCCGATGCAATAAGTGGTGGCAGGCCGGGCGCTCGCGGCGAGTCTATGGACAATTACATCAAGCGGCTACAGACTCTGGAAGCTATAGCGAACAGCTTCCAGGGAGTTGAGAAGTCTTACGCCGTCCAAGCTGGCAGAGAGATCCGCATAATCGTAAAACCCGAAGCCATTGACGACCTTGCTGCCTCGAGACTGGCGAGAGAAGTGGCTAGAAAAGTAGAAGAAGGTTTAGAATATCCCGGTCAGATCAAGGTAACGGTGGTCAGAGAAACCCGGGCCATAGAATACGCTCAGTAAAGCACAAACTCGAGACCAAGGGGAGATACTGTAGTGGTCTTGCGACCGCAGGATCTCCCCTTTTAATGAGTAGGAGATAATACATTTGCGAGTCCTAATGATAGGAGATATTATGGGGAAACCCGGCCGTGACGTGGTCAGGTCCCTCCTCCCCAGACTGCGGGACGAGCACCGTGTCGACCTGGTCATAGCCAACGGAGAAAATACCGCAGGCGGCCGAGGGCTAACAGAGAAGACCGCACATGAACTCTTTGAATCGGGAGTAGACGTACTAACCTCCGGCAACCACATCTGGGACACGAAGGAGATAATCCCCTTCCTGGACTCTGACCTGCCTATCCTTCGACCACTTAATTATCCCGAGGGGCTTCCTGGCCGAGGCTACCTGATAACCGGGGAAATAATGGTCGTCAACCTGATGGGTCGCACCTTTATGGCTAGCGTGGACTGTCCATTCCGCAAAATGGACGCCTTCCTGGCCTCTATCCATCCCAAGCCGTCTACAATCCTTGTAGATTTTCATTGTGAGGCCACCTCTGAAAAAATGGCAATGGCATGGTACCTGGACGGAAGAGTTAGCGCAGTAGTAGGCACTCATACCCACGTCGCTACCGCGGACACGCGGATCTTTCCGCAAGGTACCGGTTATGTCACGGACCTGGGAATGACCGGCCCATATTATTCAGTAATAGGATCAGACAAAGAGGCAGTGTTAAAGCGATTTCTAACCCAGATACCGGTGGCGCTGCCTGTTGCCACAGGTCCTTCTCAATTCAATTCAGTTCTTATTGATATAGACGCCATGACCGGACGCACCAGGTCCATCGTTAGGGTGGATACGCATCCTGGCAAGGAGTAGCTGATACTGAATGCACGTTGACCTGCATCTTCATACCACCGCCTCTGATGGTGTACTGACGCCAACCCAGCTGGTAACTCTGGCCGGCCAGCGCGGCATGAAAATTATTGCCGTAACCGACCACGATACTACCAACGGTCTGGCCGAGGCGTATGAAACCGCAAAGGCTTTTCCGGAGCTTAATATCATCCCAGGTATTGAGCTCAGCACGGATATACCCGGGAACGAGGTCCATATACTCGGTTACTTCATCGACCAAAGCGACTCAGACTTCCAAGCCAAATTAGCAGAATTCCGCGAGTCCAGGGTTGGAAGAGGCAAGCGCATGGTTGAGTTGCTCAACGAGATGGGAATGTCTGTAAAGTGGGAGCGAGTGCAGGAACTGGCGCAGGGAGCAGTGGGGCGACCCCATGTGGCGCAGGCGCTGCTAGAAGGAGGCTACATCTCAGAGATAAAGGAAGCTTTTGATAAGTATATCGGGCGGAATGGACCAGCCTACGCCGAACGCTATAAAATGGGGCCGGCCGAAGCTGTCGGGTTTATTAAGAGCTTCAACGGGGTCGCGGTAATGGCCCACCCTTTCGACGTGATTAATAACCTGGATTCGGTTTTAGACCAGCTCCAGGGCGCCGGTCTGGTGGGAATGGAGGTGCACTATCAAGGATATTCCACAGATCTAGTGGCTCAACTAGCCGGTATAGCCAAAAGGCGCGGCCTTATCCCTTGCGGAGGCAGTGACTATCACGGAATGGGCAGCCGCATGGAGATCGGCGTCGGTGAAGTGGATGTGCCAATTGAGTCAGCACAGCAGCTCGCGGGCTTAGCAGGCAAAGCGCCTTTTAGAGTCTAATCTACACGGCTCTTCCGTTAGGCTTATGATAGACAAGACTGTATTGATACAAGGCGCTTTGCCCCTAACACTTCAAGCGCACCCTAACCAATCCTATATGGCTTCTTCGGCTTTAAATTAGCCCAATGCATTTCAGAGACAAGATCATTAGCCTGGCCTCCCACTGTCTTGGACTTCTGTTAGCCCCTCTTACTCGTCCCCCAAATGACTTACCAAACATAACATCTATACTGGTGATCAAGCCCTGCTGCATCGGCGATCTCCTCATGGCAACCCCAGCCCTCGGACAGCTCAGAAGACAGTTCCCCACCGCCAGGATAGCTGTGGCTACCGGGCCGTGGTCGAAGGATATTCTGCACGGCAATCCTCACGTTGACGAAATAATAGATTCACGTCAGGTTGGAGTAGGCCCTCTGAGAATCAGGGAGTACTTATCTCTTGTCTCCCGGCTAAAGACTGGCGATTTTCAGCTTTGCCTGGTGCTGGACCGCTCCCCTCTGGTATCCCTGTTGCCATTTTGGGCTGGCATCCCCCTTCGCGCGGGCCTGGACAGCGAGGGAAGAGGATTTTCACTAAATATACGGGTACCGGTTACAGAGGACAGGCATGAAGCGGAGTTGTACCTGGATGCGGTAAGAGCCCTGGGCATAGAGATAGAAGAGCCAAGACTGGAGTTCTCCATTTCAGCGGCGGCTTTCCAATGGGCGGCGGAAAAGCTTAGGCCGCAGCTCGGACAGCTCATCGTCTTGCAGGCGGGTGGTGGAGTCAACCCAGGCAGCTCGATGCCTGAAAAGCGCTGGCCCCAGGAGCGCTTCGGCGAGCTGGCCCGCCTCTTTATTGAAAATGGTTATAGAATAGTTGCGGTTGGAGACCAGAAAGACAAGGAAGCCGCCGCCTATTTGACAGGCCTGTATAACCGTACCGATGAACCAGTTATCGATCTAACGGGCCAGACCACGTTGGAACAGCTTGGCGCAGTCGCATCAATAAGCAGCCTATATATAGGAAACGATAGCGGCCCAACTCACCTCGCCGCAGCAGTCGGCGCTCCGGTAGTAGCTATATTCGGTCCTTCCAGGCCCCAAAACTACGCGCCGTACACCAAAAAACAGGCGGTGGTGTACAAGGGCGAGCACTGCACAAACTGTGAGTTCGGCGGAGGGCTGCTAAGGCAGTGCCGGAATAACCTGCGTTGCATGAAGGAGGTAAGTGTAGAAGACGTATGGAGAGCGTCAAAAGAAATGCTGAGACAAGAGTTTATCCAGGATGCTAGCGCCGGCGCCGGGCGGGAGGAATAAGCCATCCGCGTACAAACTCTAGCCACACTCGCTGCGCTGACCTGCCTACAACTTTTTAGCGGATGGCTTATAATGTGAATTACTTTTATCGTATTTACGGAAGTACCGGTCATGCAGATTGCCTTTAATCTATTAGCAGTGTTGCTGCTCGTAGCAGCCAACGGCTTCTTCGTGGCCGCCGAGTTTGGCCTTGTAGCGGTACGCCGCAGCCGCGTCGAGCAGCTTATCGAAGCAGGACATCCTATTGCCCCGGCGGTAAAGCGCGGCATCGACCGGCTAAACGCGTATTTAGCTGTTTGCCAGCTCGGCATAACCATGGCGTCGCTAGCTTTGGGATGGATCGGGGAGCCTACCATGGCCGCCATAATAATGCCTCTCTTTGACCCGCTCCCGGAGAATTTCGCCATTATTGGGTCGCACGCGGTAGCTGTCACCATCGCCTTCGTGATTATCTCTGCCCTGCACATTATAGTAGGTGAGCAGGCACCCAAGATATTAGCTATTCAGAGGTCAGAGGCCGTTGCATTATTTGTCGCCCTGCCCATGGGACTCTTATACATAATTTTCCGCCCTGCAATTTGGCTGCTTAATGGCGCTACCAACATCATCCTTCGTCTTATTGGACTGAAGCCAGGTACTGCGGAGGAGATGGTGCATTCCGTGGAAGAGCTCCGATACTTGGTTGCAGCCAGCCATGAGGCAGGGGTGTTGGACAAAGTCGAGAGCGAAATGGTGGGCAGGGTCTTCGAGTTTGGCGAGACCAGGGCTCACCAGGTCATGGTCCCACGGACTGAGATAGCAGCGGTGTCGGCAGATAGCTTCGTAGAGGATGCCGTGGAACAGGTCGTGAAAGAGGGATATTCCCGTCTCCCTGTATACGAGGACAATCTAGATAACATAGTAGGTATCGTGCATCTACGCGACATAGTAAAAACTCTAATGTCTGGCCATACCTCACAGACCAAGGTGCGTGCTATCATGCGCGAGCCTTTGGTACTACCGGAAAGCGTCAGCATAGAGACG
>SHYC01000141.1 GCA_009693005.1 Dehalococcoidia bacterium
GTCTCCGAGATCGGCGGCTATTTGAAAGCCCGTATATCCCAACACTGCCATTCCCAGAAGTCTGGAAAAAAAATCTAATGACATAATAAATTCACCTCCTTCCGGCAAGACTCATCAAATGTTACCTTCGGCTTATAACAAAAAAAGCGTACTGTGAGTACACTCTTTCGACAATACTTAGGACAAACACACACAAGAGTAGGTCTGTGGATATGTCACGGCATTGCGCCTCTGAGAATGAGCCGCTGAAGTCATGCTACAACTTGATGATAGCACTTGACCTGTTATATTGTCAAAAGGCTTTGGTCTCGGGCTGGCCGATACCGCCAGGTGCTCGCCTATCGGGCAAGGTGTCGAACCCATGCTGGATTATGTGCATGAAGTTCAGAACGAATATAATAAAGTGACGATAGTCGGTTTGACGCCATAATATCCCTATGATAGTATCGCAAAGAAAATTGGACCTATGAATGAGAGCCGCCTTGATATGTTAGACGGAAATACCATACCTGACCAGGACAACAATTACTTCCTTAGGGAACTCGAAGGCGTTACACCTCAGAGAGATACCTATTTTAGCATCGGAGTTTTCGACGGGGTACATATCGGACATCATAGCTTGATATCCCGTCTTCTACATACCTCTGCGGAGAACGGCTGCCAGAGTGGGGTGATTACCTTTCACCCCACTCCTGTATCTGTTCTAAGGCCCGGCGTGTCTATAAGATACTTGACCGATGTCAGGGAGAGGGTAGACTTAATCAAAGCTCTGGGAGTGGATATAGTGCTGCCGGTCACTTTTACTTTGGAATTATCCATAGTTACGGCAAGGGATTTCGTAGATATTCTGATGGACAAGCTAAGGCTTAAGGGGCTTGTGCTTGGTGCAGATTTCGCCCTGGGGTACAACCGGGAGGGTACTGTGGCGTTCTTAACTAAGCTGGGGCATGAGATGGGATTTTCGGTCGAGGTAGTATCTCATAAAGACTTTGAGGGCGCCAGGGTGAGCAGCACTGCGATACGAGCCGCCATCGCTGAAGGAGATATAGCTACAGCCAACAAGTATTTAGGGCGAATTCATACGACGTCGGGCAAAGTTATTTCAGGAGATGGTCGGGGACGGGCGTTAGGTTTTCCTACCGCAAACATGTCGGTATGGAATGATCTGGCAATTCCTCCGGATGGTATATACGCCACGCGGGTGAGACATAAGGACGAGTTGTATTTGGCCGCCACGTATGTAGGGTCCAGTCCAACCTTCGACGGTAGAGAGCGAGCCATCGAGGCCTATCTGATGGATTTCACGGGGGACCTGTACGGCGAAGAAATAGTGGTGGAATGGATAGATATGGTGCGGGAGGACCGTACCTTTAATACCCCTTCTGAGCTGCGGGCACAAATGGAAAAAGACGTTATGAAAACGAAAAAAATACTGGGAGCATGACGAGAAGCCGGCATTTTGGCTGAGGCACGGCAAAGCAATAGATCGGCGCTTGCCAGCGGCGCCATACAGGATGAACGCGTATCAGCGCCGCCCGTTCCCTGAGGCTCTCGAAACCTGTAGTGAGGCTCTTTAACCAGGATCGGGCGGTGACCGTTCGACGAAGCTCTCCACGCACGGAGTCCACATGGCGGACAGGCAACGCCGACTTTGCGCCCATTTTCGGGGTAATGACCTTTTTTGTAGGATAATATCAAGTTGTTCGATATAGATTACATTCTTAAGCGCGGGATATCTGAGATAATCGTCGAGCGCGATTTCAGAAAGCTTCTGGATGAAGGGAGACCGTTACGGCTGAAAATGGGCTTCGACCCAACCCGGCCTCATCTCCATCTGGGATATGCGGTTGCTCTGCGCAAACTGAGGCAGCTTCAAGACTTGGGTCACAAAGTAATTTTAATAGTTGGGGATTGGACGGCGCAGATCGGTGATCCCACGGGCCGGGCAGAGACTAGGACTATGCTGTCGGCGGACGAGGTGAAGGCAAACGCTGAGACGTATATGCGCCAGTTCTTTAGAGTGGTAGATAAAGATAGGACGGAAGTAGTATGGCAGAGCGAGTGGTTTGGAAAGTTTAACCTGGCAGATGTCATAACCCTTACCAGCCGTTTTACCGTCGCCCAGATGCTGGCCAGAGACGACTTCGCCACTCGCTATCAAGCCAACAGGCCCATAGCGATAACGGAATTCCTATATCCTCTTCTCCAGGCCTATGACTCTGTGGCAATTAAGTCTGACGTGGAGTTTGGAGGGATGGACCAGAAGTTCAACTGTTTGGTTGGCCGAGAGCTCCAGGGCATGGTAGGACTCAGGCCGCAGCAGGTGGTGCTCATGCCTCTGTTAATAGGGACAGACGGTAGAAAGATGAGCCAGAGCTTTGGCAACTATATAGCCTTTGAGGACCCGCCGCAGGACATGTACGGAAAGGTCATGTCCATCCCTGACTCTATAATGATGGACTACTATGAACTGTTGACCGACGTGCCGGACGATGATGTGAATGAGATGCGCCGTAAGATTAGCGAGCAGTCCGTGAATCCCATCGAGTATAAGCTGCGACTGGCCAGAGAGATAACCCAACAGTTCCACGATGAAGAGAAGGCCAGGGAGGCCGAGGCTTATTTCAACCGCGTTGTGCGAGAAGGCGAACTTCCGGAGGATATGGTAGAGTACCCTATAGACCTCGCTAATACGGCTGGGGTCAATCAGGGCGCTGCTGTGGTGGACCTTACAAAGGTCCTCTTAGATGCAAAAGCAGTCCCGAGTCGTGCCGAGGCAAGGCGTCTCATCAATCAGAAGGCGGTCCAGGTGGACAATCAGATTGTTGACGCTCCTATGTGGAGCGTTCGGGATAACTCGATTGTTAAGGTTGGCAAGAGACGATTCATAAAAATTGTGAAGCAGGGCTAGCGCAAGTTAATTGAGAAAGAGGAGTGCAGGGGTGATTCTTGCCTTCTGCCAGGGGGTTTGGGGGATGTGGCCCTACTAAAGTATCCCGAAGCGATACATTGCCTGTCCTGAGGCTCTACAAGGGAACCCCCTTGAGGAGGATTGGGAGTGAGAATGCTTCCCCTATATACTAGGTAATTGACATAACATTAGGGTCCCGTATGAAAGTTGTTCGTTCCCTCGGCAGTATTTTCATAGCCATATTGCTTCTCACCTCGGCCTGCGGTGTTGGCGTCCTCCTCGGCTCCGTAGCGTCAAGGGGCGACGGCATGTTTGCCGGCGGACCTGCTGTTGCAGTGGTCAGGGTGGAGGGCACGATAATGAGTGGTGAACCGGGAGGCATTTTTGCGTCAGGGGGCGCCTACAGTGGCACGATTGTTAGATACCTGGAACGGGCCGGTCAGAACACGTCAGTAAGGGCCGTGGTCTTGAGGGTGGACAGCCCAGGCGGGGGAATTACTCCCTCCGATGAGATCAGAAACCAGGTGGTCAAGCTGAAAAAGGAATCCAAGAAGCCGGTGATTGTATCCATGGGCAGCACCGCAGCCTCCGGTGGCTATTACGTCAGCGCCCCGGCGGACACAATTTTTGCCAATGAGACGACGATAACCGGCAGTATCGGAGTGATAAGCATCGTCCCAAATTTGAAAGGTCTTCTGGAGAAAGTTGGCGTAACCGCCGACGTGTTGACCAGCGGTCCCCATAAAGACACCGGTTCAGGACTCGTCCCCTTAGAGGATGATGACCGGCAGATCCTTCAGAGTGTCGTGAACGACGCCTACGAGCGTTTTGTCGATGTTGTATCTGAGGGGAGGGGCTTAGACAGAGAGTCGGTAAGGAAGCTTTCTGACGGCCGCATTTATACAGGCAAACAAGCCAAAGAGCTTAAGCTGATTGATGAATACGGCGATCTGCCGGAGGCAATAGCGCTGGCCGCCAGGATGGGGGGAATTATCGGCAAGCCCAGAATCATTGAATTCGGGGACAAAGGCTCAGTCTTCGGACTTGGGGCATCTTTGCTTTCCAGGGTAGCTCCCGCAACCTTTAGTGATGTTCTGAGCGGCAGCCCGAACTTTTCGATAAACTATTTGTACAGCGGGGCTGTTAGCTCTAGTATTATATGGGGAAGACAGTGAATGGAGTCGGAAATGACAATTACAGATAATCAACAGATAAAGAAGGCAGTAAACGAGAGGTATGGAGCCATTGCAAAGGAGCACCTAAGAAGTAAGCCTGTTTCCATACCTTTGATACAGGTTAACGCGTGCTGTGCTCCCAGCACCGGAGCCTTGAGCAACGCGCTGGAGATGGCTGTAGCAAAAGGCTACTCGGCCGAAGAGCTGGCGATTTTCCCGGACACCGTTACTGAGGTCTCGCTTGGATGTGGAAGCCCAACGGCCCTGGCGCAGATCAGGGAGGGGGACACCGTGCTTGACTTGGGCAGTGGCGGCGGCTTGGACTGCTTTTTGGCAGCGACGAGAGTGGGGGCAGAGGGACATGTGATTGGGCTGGATATGAACGAAGACATGCTGTCGCTCGCCCGCTCCAACGCCAAGAAGATGGGCGCCTCAAACGTAGAGTTCCGCAAGGGAGAAATGGAAGCCATGCCTGTCGCGGACGCGACGGTAGACCTAATAATCTCCAACTGTGTCATAAACCTCTCACCGGATAAGGACGCCGTTTTTAACGAGGCCTTCCGCGTGCTAAAACCGTCCGGACGGCTGTGCGTATCCGATATCGTGGCCGACGGAGAGATACCCGAAGAGACGAGAAACAGCCTGGAGGACTGGGCCAGTTGCGCTGCGGGAGCGCTGGAAAAACAGGAGTTTATCCACAAGTTGGAAGCCGCAGGCTTCACCGACGTACGGGTGGTCTCGCAGGAGATCACCCGGCTGGGAACACAGCTGAGAGAGTCCGGCTGGGATAAGGGTGTGCTGCTAAGCGCGCTGATAACGGCGGTCAAGCCGAAGGTATAGTTCGCGGAGCTTTCTGGCTAAGTACAAGCTACATATGGGACCGTCAGGTCTTATGTGCCTGACGGTCCTTTGTTTTTCAGATGCTCGAGAATCCACATCCTGGCTAAGGTTGTTGGTCCTATGCCTTGTTGGTTGGCCTCTTCTCGCAGTAGCTGAATATCCTCCGGTTTGAACCGGATGGCCAGCGACCCCGTCCTTCGGGCGTGGTGGAATCCTACCAGCGTCCCCTTGTCGATCTCATCTACCACCGAGTGGGGTTACCCCGTTTTGACGGACAGTTTTGTTAGGAGGCAAAGGCGGGATTCTCTTCCGCCATTCTAACACGTTCGTACTCTGCTGGAGACCTATACTCCAGTGAAGAGTGAAGCCGTCGTCGGTTGTAGAAGACCTCGATGAACTCGAAAATGGCGCGTCGCAC
>SHYC01000142.1 GCA_009693005.1 Dehalococcoidia bacterium
CAGACGAGGTTGAGTGGGTTCGTCGCTGCCTCATTATCTGGCACCTCAGGCGGGACCCTATCGCTCTGGACGAGTGCGAGATCGCAAGGCTGCCTGCCGTCCGTGCTATGGCTCAACGTCTCTATCCACGTCATGTGGTTCCGGCGGGAAAGCTACTCGGCGAGTGCTTCAAACAGGCTTGTAGAGAGGTTATCCATGACCTGGATGGGCTGCAGGGTACTGAGCGCCTTCGTGAGTTCGCTACGCAAATAGTTGGGGGCGCTAGCGTTGTCACGGCCAGCAAGAACGTAGGCGTCACGCCTGAGCATGGGAGCCGATTCTTACGAGTACGCTTGGCTGAACTTTTGGCCCGCAAAATCCAGGAAAAATTACAGTGAATAAACTCCTTATACTGTATAATATGTCTGGGTGATAACCTAAACGCACTGCGAAACTGCATAACGTCGTAGCAATATGCGCAGTTTTTCCTGGTTAATCGTGTGCCACCGTAGCTCAGTGGTAGAGCAGCGGTTTCGTAAACCGCAGGTCGAGGGTTCGAATCCCCCCGGTGGCTCCACATAGTATGAAAAGAGCTACTCCTTAATGACTACCCAAACCATCTTGGCCGAGATGACGGACCGGATCGTGCGAGAGTTTCACCCTGTCCGAATCGTCTTGTTCGGTTCTCAGGCAAGGGGCGACGCTCGACCCTGGAGCGATTTCGACCTGCTGGTGGTACTGCGGGAGTGCGCTGACAAACGCCAGATGATGATGGACATCGGTGAGGCGCTGAGTGATATCAGGGTGAGCAAAGACATAATAGTAACTACTCCGGACGAGATCGCCCGCAGGGGTGACCTTATCGGTTCAATCCTTCGTCCCGCACTGCGGGAGGGCGTGGTGCTGTACGATTGCGGCGTACAAGAGTTGAGGATTGCCATGAGCGCAGAGGAGATCGCAAAAGACACTCGATACTGGATGCGCCTAGCCTTGGATGATGTGACCTTGGCGGAGCGTGCCCTGGAGGGAGGCCGGCCCCTTGTCGGCCTTGCATGTTACCATGCCCAGCAGGCCGTGGAGAAGGCTATCAAGGCTGTTCTGATCTTCCTGCAGATCGAGTTTCCTTTCACTCATGAGATCGATCCGCTCCTGAAGCTGGTCCCATCGGACTGGGGCGTAAAGGAGGCGCCAATCAGCGGAAGGAGTCTAAACGACTGGGCCATTGCCGGGCGCTACCCCGTAACGGACCTTCCCGAACCTGTAGAGGAAAACGCCTGGGAGGCGCTCAGGCAGGCGCGTGCAGTCCTGGAAGCAGTGGAGAGCGATCTGAAGGCCCGTGGCCTGGACCGCGCAGCACAGTAATACCGGCATCAATTCTCGTACCGTAGCTCAGTGACAGAGCGCCGGATTTGTAAACCGCAGGTCGAGGTTTCGAATCCGCCGGCGGCGCCTACGTCTTTTATCATTCGGCATTGCTGCAAAGTTAATCGCGCGATTACAAATGCCCCGGAACGCGTACAACCCGCGCCAAGAAATAATATTTAGAGGTAATAATGAGTATTTTTGTAGACAACCTTAAGAAGGTAGGGCAAAACGTGAGCCAGCCCATGGGTTTCGCTCACAGTATTTCCAGCCGCGCCAAGGGCCGTAACATACTCATAGTGGGGTTCATGAAGGCTGCAGACGCGAACCTAGCTGAAACGGCGGCAAAGGCAGGCGTGGACGCAATAATTCTTACGGGGGACGCGAAGACACGCAAATGGTCTCTTAAGACGCTGTCAGACAGTCTAGGAGACCTACCTGTAGGATTCGAGGTATCGGCTCAGGAAAATAAGGCGCAAGAAAACGATCAGTTTGTAGATTTTAACTTCTTAGATGACATTAAGCTCCCGGCATCCTGTATACAGGATACTGACAAGAGTAATGTTCTGACCATAGACATCAACTGGACAGACTCTTTTATCAGGTCCCTTGAGCCGCTGCCTTTAGACGCCCTTATCATAGACCTGCGAGGGGAGGAGTCTTTTACTATTGAACTGGCTATCAGTTGCCAGCGCGTATCGCTGTTGACCCAGAAGCCTTTGATCGCATATCTAGATCCATCATGGGGCGTTGAGTTCATGCCGGTCCTCAGAGACCTTGGCATCAAGGCGTTGGCTGTGGATGTATCTGAGAGCGCTAAGAGCGGAGTCCTAGCGCAGTTATGTGACAGCGCCAGGATGTTGGAACCCAAAAAGAAAAAGCCTGAAAGGCGAGACGCAATGTTGCCTTCACCTGCGCCGGCAGCCTCTTCGCATATCGATGAGGATGAAGAAGACGATTAGGGCCAAGCCCTACGGCCAAAAGCTTGCCTAACGACCAAGGAGCGCATGAGTAGCGGTGTTTTCCAAAGGTTCATCGAATATGTCCACTGAACAACTCCAGCCTTATTCTGACGACCGCTATAGCGGGGTAAGGTGGCGGGGCAGGCCTTTATGGGCCAGTATCAGCCTGGACGCTTTAAGACATAACATACATCAGATTAAGAAACATATTGGGCCCAAAGCAGAGATACTGGCGGTGGTTAAGGCCAACGGGTACGGCCACGGCGCTATCCCTATCGCAAGGGCCGCCCTTTCTGCCGGCGCGAACGGGCTAGCGGTTGCGTGCACCGACGAAGGAGTTCAGCTAAGGGAGGCCGGAATCACCGCGCCTATACTGGTTATGGGCTATACCCCAGCTTGGGAAACCGGTAACATCGTACTGAATGACCTGATCCCAACCGTTAGCACAAGCCAGCTTGCCGACTCGCTGGCATCGGCAGCGCAGAGCAGCGGTAAGGTACTTCCGGTGCACCTAAAGATCGACACCGGTATGAGCCGGTTTGGCGTAACGCCGGCGGAGGCCAGAGACCTGGCGTTATTGATAAGCCGTCTCCCGAGCATTGAGCTAGCCGGCATATACACGCATTTCGCCGCTGCCGACGAGGCAGACAAGTCTTTTACTCAGCAGCAATTCAGCCGATTTCTGGACGCCACAAGAAACCTCCCGCAAGTCAGATTCAGACATGCTGCAAACAGCGCCGCCATAGCCGATCTGCCCGAAATGGCGCTGGATATGGTGAGACCGGGAATAAGCATCTATGGCTGCTATCCATCCAAAATGGTCGGGCGTTCTTTGGACCTCAGGCCAGTACTCTCCCTTAGAAGCTACGTTACCAGAGTGCTTCAGCTATCCAGGGGAGACTCTGTAAGCTACGGCAGAACTTGGGTCGCAGAGAGGGACTGCCGTGTGGCCCTGGTAAGCTGCGGCTATGCGGATGGTCTGCCAAGGCTTCTCTCCAACCGTGGTAACGTGCTCATCAGGGGAGAAAGGGCGGCGATAGTAGGCAGAATCTGTATGGACCAGTGCCTGGCGGATGTGAGCCACATAGAAGAAGCACAGCCTGAGGACGAGGTCGTAATCATTGGAAAGCAGGGAGACGAGGAGATAAGCGTAGAAGATATAGCTGAGCAAGCCCAGACCATCAGCTATGAGATTCTTTGCGGTATATCGGCCCGCGTGCCCAGAGTATATACGCAGGACGGCCAAGTAGTTACAGTCACCACCCTGGTCAATCCTCAGACAATACGGTGAGAGGTCAGGTCAGCACAGCTTGTACCCCTCGCCCCTGACCGTAAGGATCCGCTTGGGGGAAGAGGCGTCGTCCTCTATTTTCTTCCGCAGCCTGTGAATGTACACATCTACAACATTTGTCTGGCCTCCGGACTCTTCACCCCATGCCTTCTCAAACAAGATATCCTGTCCCACCGGCTTCCCGGCACGCTCGGCCAGGGCGTACAGCAAACGGAACTCCGTCGGAGATAACTCAACGGGTTGTTCCATTACAGTCACTCTTTGGTTGGAGGCATCGAGGCTCAGGCCGTTGACAGACATAACGTTCCTGCGTTTGGACTCTTGTATCTGCTCCAACTGTGTCACCGTGGACGCGAGCTCTCCCGTTAATATGCCCACCCTGGCGTGTGCCTCCTGGATGGTACTCGCGTTCTTAATAGCTTGCGCTGATAGCTCCCCAAACACATGGGCAGTATTTTTCTCACCCTCCGTGAAACTTCGTTTAGCTCCATCAAAGGCGTAGACGATGCCCAGCGGCTCGTCACCGTTTAGCAACGGGATGGCCAGAATGCTTCCCCTCGCCCCGAGAGCGGACTCTTCTCTGTTTATTCCCTTGTTGTTATCGTTGTTGATCTCAACTGGCCGTCTGGCAGACCATACCTTGCGAGCCAGTGAACGCTGGGACGGCCGCTCAACAAGCTCATCCAGAGTCTTAATATTTAGCTCTTCGGGCCCTACATTGGCCGCTCTTCCTACGAGATATCCGGCGTTATCCCTGAGCATGACAACGCATTTTGAAAGACCTGTGACCAAAGGGGCCGAATTCGCTATGCTGCTAAGGATGGTGTCGAGGTCCAGCGTACTGCTTAGTTCTCTCGATACATCGAGGAGCGCCCTTGTATCGTGGGACTCTTTCCATTTTCGGGCGCTGAGTGTCTGCACTTCTTCGTCAAGCAATGCCGGGCTACGAGGCAACCTCTCACTGTTTTTCGCGTCCGTCCCGACACTGGACTCCAGGACCAGCTTATAGGCAGAACTTAGGTATAAATACACCAAATAAAATATGAACGCAGAGGTCAGAACTCCCAATGGCCCGGCTACAAGGAGAACAACAGCCAACACAACTGCGGCATCTACCAGCAACGTAATATACAACGGAAGTGGTGAAGGTAACGCAGACGGCAGTAGGCTAATAATCATCCACGAAACGACTGCATATGAAATATAAGCGCCGGACAGTGATAAGGCCGTCCAAAGTGAGGCCTCGGTTTGGTGCAAATAGATCCCAACAACTGCCGCGAGAGCGGCCAGGAGTCTGAAATGTACCGTAGTAGCGGCTTTAGCGGAAAACGCCAACGCATACCGCTGCATCGTAGGAGAAAGAGGATCGATAGGTAACTTCGAAATCATGGACGAGCCATTCCCAAAGTAACCGCTGTTGCGTAGATAGGTTTTTACGCTTTCCATTCTTGCTTCACCCCATAGCGTCAACTAAATTTATAGTCCGCGTACCGATGCGTACCCCAGACCTTACAGAATGTTAACCTAAGCAGACATAAACAGAAGTATAACAGATTGTAATCTTTAAGTCAGCCCCCCGTATTCACTCATCTAAAATGTTACTGAAAGAGGTATGGTTAACTCAGCTAAGAATGTTACTGAGGGGAACATGCCGATTGACGAAAAGATGACCGTGAATGAACGACGGAAATACCTTAATCTTATGAGCCCGCGTTATCATAAGTC
>SHYC01000143.1 GCA_009693005.1 Dehalococcoidia bacterium
CTTATGATAACGCGGGCTCATAAGATTAAGGTATTTCCGTCGTTCATTCACGGTCATCTTTTCGTCAATCGGCATGTTCCCCTCAGTAACATTCTTAGCTGAGTTAACCATACCTCTTTCAGTAACATTTTAGATGAGTGAATACGAGGGGTTGACAGCAAAAGACCATGTGCTGTATTCTTGACTTATATAATTGTTAAGTTGTATAGTCAATAACTACACTATACTGGTACTGATTCTGGGAGACAAATCATGAATATAGATGCCGGGCTGTTGAGTATTGCGGCCATCACTCTGTTTGCGGCCACCGTTAACGGAGCCCTCCGGGTATGGCTTCTCTTCCCTCACGGTCCCTCTGGCTCTTCTCATCTACTCAAGCAGGGTCCTGAGCCCAGCTCTGGTGCTGATCGAGGTGGTGCTTAACGCGTATGTTCTATTGGTGAACCGAGGAAGCTTCTCCAGAATCTGGAGACGGATGCTCCCTCTCCTAATTGCTCTGGTGCCAGGCGTCATTGTTGGCAGTTACGCGCTCTCACGTGTTGACCCGGGGACAATGAAGCTCGTCACCTACCTTGTTCTACTTCCCTTTATCCTCTTCCAGGCCGGAGGGCTGCGCCGCCCCATCAAGTCCGAGCACCTGATATCTTTACCATTGGGACTTGGCGTCGGGGTGCTCTACTCGATTACCACGATATCCGGCCCTCCTCTGGCCCTTATGTTGAACAACCAGGGCTATATCAAAGAGGATTTCCGCGCCTGCCTCGGTCTCGTTAGGGTGGTCGAGTCGACGCTAACAGCCATCGCTTACTACTTCCTCGGCTTATACACTGTGTCAAGCCTTCAGCTGATCCCGTATATACTTCCAAGCAGCATAATCGGACTTCCTACTGGAGCGTTTCTCATGACGCGGATGCACCCAGAGACGTTCCGCCGGATATGTATGAGCTTCGATGCCTGGGTTGTGGGCTTTGGTCTGTCGAGGGTCCTCATCGATCTGGGGATCCTTCCCAGCCCGACGGCGTACGTCGCCCTGATGGTCACTGCCCTGATCGACCTTTATCTCCTGAGCCGGTTCTTCGGCCGGCGCGCCGCGGCCAAAGTTGCGGTCCAGGCTAGAGTGGACTAGCAGAGAATCAGGTTATAGATCACGTAAGTTACGAGAATTTCTTGTCAAACTGTGCTGACATACGAATCGGTATGCTATAATATTCTAGACTTAGATAATTGTTAACCAGTATAGTCAATAACTATACTTTGTTGTGACCCAAGTTTGGGAACAAACGTGGCTTTTGCGGAGGGACCATGACTACAGAGAAAACTACATACGCTCCTGAAGAGCTTAAGAGGATAAGCGATAGCTTTGAAGGAAAGGAGCCTAGAGAGCTCATAAAGTGGGCGATCGAAGAGTTCTTCCCTGATATCTCACTCACCTGCAGCTTTGGAGGGATTTCGGGCATGGTCCTGCTGGATATGGTCATGAAGACCAACAAGGATGTGGAGGTCTTTTATCTTGACACGGACTTCCTGTTTCCTGAGACCTACGCGCTGAAGGAAGAGGTTGCAAGAAAATATGGCTTCCAGCCCGTGGCTTACAAGTCCAGGCTCACTCCGGCGGAGCAGGCTGCTCAGTACGGGAACGCTCTATGGGCCAGGGACCCCGACCTTTGCTGCGAGCTGCGCAAGGTTGAACCTAACATAATGGCGCTTGCCGGAAAACGCGCATGGATCACCGGTATCCGCCGCGATCAATCCAAGACTCGTGGTGAAATTGGCCTGGTTGAATGGGATACTCAGTTCAACAACGTCAAGATCAACGCGGTTGCGGCCTGGACCGAAAAGGACGTCTGGGACTATATATTCAAGAACAACCTTTCCTATAACCCGCTGCACGACCAAAATTATCCCAGCATAGGCTGCACCTATTGCACAAAGGCGGTAGCGCCGGGCGCAGACCCGCGGTCGGGCAGATGGCAGGGCTTTGACAAGGATGAATGCGGGATACAGTTGGGATCAGAAAGCATTAGCGTTAACGTTGATAAAAATTAGCTGACAAGGAGTACCTACAACTATGCAGAAGGGTTGCACCCTTTGGTTTACAGGTCTGTCCGGTGCCGGAAAGTCTACTATAGCTTCTAAAATCGAGGCTATCCTAAAGGACCAGGGTCTTAGAATAGAGGTGCTGGATGGTGATGAGGTGAGGACAAATTTGAGCAAGGGTCTTGGCTTCAGCAAGGAAGACCGCGATACAAACATCAGACGTATCGCGTATGTCGCCAAGCTGTTAAGCCGAAACGGCGTCCTCGCGGTAACAGCCGCTATCTCGCCGTATCGAGAGATCAGGGATGAGGCACGGGAGAGCATCGGGGACTTTGTCGAAGTATACGTAAAATGTCCTTTGGATGAGCTGGTAAAGAGAGACGTTAAGGGCCTCTATGAGAAGGCAATAAAGGGTGAGATAGCCAATTTTACCGGCGTCTCCGATCCCTATGAAGAGCCTTTGAACCCGGAGGTCGTGGTAGAATCAGACAAGGAGACCGTCGAGGAGAGCGTGGCCAAAGTCCTTAATAAACTGGCTGAGTTGGGATACATACCGGCAGCCGTGAAAGTAAAGTAATGACACAGAGCAAGGTAATCTTGAAAACAGCCGAAGGAATGGCTCCGCACGGTGGTGAGCTCGTGAACTTAGAAGCGCCCAAGGGGCAAGTAGACCAGCTTACCAAAGAAGCTCAGGGCCTCAAGAAGGTAAGGCTTGGCTCGAAAGAGACCTCAGACCTTGAAATGCTCGGCATTGGGGCATTCAGTCCGCTTGCCGGGTTTATGAATCGTGATGACTACATGAATGTCGTGAAGAGCATGCATCTGGCAAATGGCCTGCTCTGGTCGGTTCCCGTAACTCTGTCTGTGTCTTCTGACGCGGCTTCATCGCTCAAAGAGGGCGAGAAGATCGCGCTGGTGGGTGAGAGCGGCACGACCCTGGCTACCATGATGGTACAGGATAAATACACGTACAATAAGGCAGTAGAAGCAGAAAATGTCTATCGCACTACCGAGGAGGCTCATCCCGGCGTTGCCGCGATGTACGGTCAAGAAGATGTCCTGATAGGCGGTCCCGTATCCATTATCCAGCGGCCCCCACACGATAATTTGCAGGAGTACAGGCTTACTCCGGCCGAGACGAGGGCGGCCTTCGCAGAGAAGGGCTGGCAGCGCATTGTAGGCTTCCAGACCAGGAACCCTGTTCACCGCGCCCACGAGTATATTCAGAAGTGCGCTTTAGAGGCTGTGGACGGCCTGCTGCTGCATCCCCTGGTGGGAGACACCAAAGGTGATGATATACCAGCGGACGTAAGAATGCGCTGCTATCAAGTGCTCCTTGAGAATTACTATCCTAAAGATAGAGTGCTGCTTTCGGTGATGCCGGCGGCGATGCGGTACGCCGGTCCCAGGGAAGCGATATTCCACGCCCTCATACGAAAGAACTACGGTTGCACCCATTTCATCGTCGGGCGTGACCATGCAGGGGTGGGCACCTACTACGGCACCTACGATGCCCAGGACCTATTGAAGCAGCAGTCGCCTGAGGAGCTTGGCATAACCCCCTTGTACTTCGATAACACCTTCTTTTGCAAGAAGTGCGAAGGCATGGCTTCTCTAAAGACCTGTCCTCATGACAGCAGCAATCACATAAGCCTGAGTGGCACCCAGGTGCGCAACATGCTTGCAGCCGGAGAGCTGCCGCCCCCTGAGTTCTCCCGTCCGGAAGTAGCGAGGGTACTCATAGAGTCTATGAAGAACTAGTAAGCCAGCGGTGGTCTTCTAATAATTAGCCGTATGTTGATATCGCCTCACACTTGTGGGGCGATATTCTATTTATTCCTGGGGTCTGACACACTGTTGTATGTAGAAAGAAGCATCTATGCCAAGGATTTCAGATCTCTATGTATCACAATCGTCCATGCCGCTTGCCATCTGTGGCATGGAGGATGAAAGCGTACCAGCGTAGCCCGTTGCCTGAGGCTCTCGAAAGGATCGGGCGGCGCCTTCGAGAGCCTCAGGCAACGTCGACCTAGCGCCGCACTTTCAAAGCAATCTATAGGTACTTTAGTGACCACTCACCACCACATTTCCATGTTATATACGGCCAATATGAGGCAGTTTTCCAGATTGAACCAGTTGAGGTACTACAAGGCCGTTTTCCTACCCGAGCCTTATCTCTTGTCCGAGAGTGGGCGGCAATCTATCGAGAAGAATTGCGCGGTAATCGGAAGAAGGCACAGGAGGCCCAGCCGCTTCAGAGAATTCCGCCAGTACAGTAAGAAAAGGGAGGCAACTGCATGATCTTGCACATTATGGAAGCGGAGGTATGCGGGCCACATTCGCTGCGATTGACATTTAACGACGGCGCTTGCAAACCAGTAGATGTCTTGCCTCTGTTGAAGGGCCCGGTGTTTGAACCGCTGCGGGACTCTGCCTATTTCGCACGTGTTGTAGTCGACCCAGTTGGAGGTACGGTGGTCTGGCCAAACGGCGCTGACTTCGCCCCAGAGGCGTTGTACGAGTTGCCTAATGAAAAAGAGTCCAGCCGATCGAGTTCCTAGAAGACGAGTCGGGGTTCCGGCTCCCGACAATATCAACGTCTCTCCTCTATGGTTATACTAAAACTGCCCCGCACCTCCTGCCACGTGCGGTGTCTTATAGACTCTAGGGCCTCAGAACTCCAGCCCTTGACCTCTCGAAGGAAAGTCCCCGGGAGCATAATCCGCACACGATCTCGGAAGCGTTGGGCCGTTGCCTGTGGCTCGGTGAAGTCACGATCGCTGGTCACGAAGACATCCACATGCCCGGTCATAAGCGCCAGTGCGATGGGAACATTCCTCTCACTACGAACCAGGTCTACATTCTCCTCTGACTCCGTTAGGGATGGCATCGGTACCTCTTCATAGCCTGACTGGGCGAGGAAATACTCAAGGTCCTCGGTCTGGGCCGGCTTGGACAGGTGACGGCGGGCCTCGGCGATCACCTGCTGCGGCAGTACCAATTGGAAATCTCCCAGGAGGGCCGCTCGCATGACTTCATGCGGCCAACGGGGGAGCAGAACGCCGGCGATCAAGACGTTAGCATCTAGCCCGACACGAAGCCTAGGTTGAACCATACCGCTCGCGGTACCACTCTTCTCGCGTCGCTTTTACCGCGGCAACTATCTCCTCTTCCGTAGGCTCAGGACCCTGGGCTTTCAGTGCAGCTTGAGCAGCCAAGCGGGTGAATTGGTCTGCCCGCTCTTTGCCTTTTAGGCGATCTAACACTTCCATGTCATC
>SHYC01000144.1 GCA_009693005.1 Dehalococcoidia bacterium
CGCGACTTATGATAACGCGGGCTCATAAGATTAAGGTATTTCCGTCGTTCATTCACGGTCATCTTTTCGTCAATCGGCATGTTCCCCTCAGTAACATTCTTAGCTGAGTTAACCATACCTCTTTCAGTAACATTTTAGATGAGTGAATATGATATCGTGTGGCGCCGCGCCAGAATATGCTATAATTCCATAACGTTTTTCCCATTATCGCGATGTAGACGAAATACCTACCCTGGAGAATATGTGCCGCCTGAACTTAGTATGATTGGAACAGCTCGTTCAGAAGCTGAAACGCTATTTGAATACGATAGGAGCCGTCCTTTTGAGGCGGTGGAATGGGTGCTGGGGGAAAGAGATGGCCTGACCTGGCGCCGTTTCGACATCAAAAGCGAAGCCAACAGAGTGGTCCCAGGGGTTATTGTCCGTAACAGTTCGATTTCCGCTCCCCAGCCTCTGATAATGCTACAGCATGGCGCCGGCACCAGTAAGTTCGCGTCCTTCGTCCTTGCCGCGGTCGACGTTCTTGCCAATAACGGCTTTACCTGCATGTCCGTAGACGCGATCGGCCACGGTGAGCGCGATGATCAGTTCTCCGCTACCGGACAAGCAGAGGAAGAGCGTATGCGCCGCCGGTTTTCTGCTGAGTACATCGCCGGAAACGTAGCGGACTTCCGCCGCGCTTTAGACTACGTATCGGCTAAAGAGTATATGGACCCTGAGAGAGTCGGGTATATAGGCTCGAGCATGGGCGGGATGCTGGGCGCTCTCTTTTGTGCGGTGGACCTGAGGGTGAAAGCTGTCGTGCTGCGCTGCAGCGGCAGCCGCTATGCCCTGAGGCTTTTGGAAGAAGCTCCCATCGATGAGTCAGCAATGGAATCCCGACGGGCCGCTCAGAAGTACGATCCGGCCGTCTTTGTGGGCCTCATTTCCCCCAGACCTCTGCTGATGCTGAACAATTCAGACGACGAGGTGATACCTAAAGATGCAGTAGAGTTTCTTTATAATGCCGCCGGCGAGCCGAAAGAGCAGCGCTGGTTTCCGGGCGGCCATCGCGATAACCTAGAGGTACATTCTGTAGAGTCATGGCTCTTCTTCGACACTCTTATTGGATTATCCAGTAATAAATCAGGTAGACAGCCTGTTTAATAAGACAAGGAATAGAGATATTGTGAGAGCACTTATAAGCGTTTATAACAAGAACGGGGTAGTAGAATTTGCCCGCTCTCTTAACGAGCTGGGCTGGGACCTGTACAGCACTGGCGGGACTAAAGACACTATATCCAATGCTGGGATTCAGGTCAGCGCGGTGGAGGCGCTTACCGGATTCCCGGAGATCCTGGATGGACGGGTGAAGACCCTTCATCCGATGATACACGGCGGGATTCTGGCCAGGAGAGACGTGGACTCCCACCTGGCGCAGCTTGCTCAACACAAGATATTACCTATAGATATGGTAGTAGCGAATCTTTATCCCTTTATTGAGACTATCTCCAAGCCAAACGTGTCGTTTGACGACGCAATAGAGAATATAGATATAGGTGGGCCGACAAATCTGCGTTCTGCAGCCAAGAATTTTTCCAGTGTCATAGTTATCTCCGATCCCGAGGACTATGGTTGGATCATCAAGTCGCTGCTTGCAGGAGACTTGTCCCAGGATGAGCGGCAGCGGCTGGCTTACAAGGCCTTCCAGCATGTGGCCGCGTATGACACTGCGATCTCGCGGTATTTAAACCCTGATCCTGAGGAGTTTCCGCGGGTCCTCACTGTGGCTATGGAGCGCGTCCTCGGTCTAAGGTATGGCGAGAACCCTCACCAGAAGGCCGCATTTTATAGGGATACATCGGAGCGCGTAACTAATGGGCATACCGTCACCTCCGCCAGACAGTTGCAGGGCAAAGAGCTATCTTTCAATAACATCGTAGATGCCGACGCGGCATGGAAGTGCGTCTGTGATTTCTCGGCGCCAACGGTCGCGATAATTAAGCACACCAATCCTTGCGGCCTTTCGTCTAACGAAGACCTTGTGGAAGCCTACAAGCGCGCTTTCGATGGGGACCCGGTCTCGGCTTATGGCGGCGTCGTTGCCATAAACCGCCCGGTTAACGAGGCCCTTGCTAAGGAGATCTCTCCCATCTTTTACGAAGTTCTAATTGCTCCGTCATACGAGGAGGGAGCGCTAAATATATTGAAAAGGAAAAGGGATCTAAGGATATTAGAAACCGGCGGTGTAATGGACATAGCCAAAGTATCCGCCTGGGAGTACCGCAATGTATCGGGAGGGTTCCTATTAACGGCGCCCGACTCCCTTCCCGAAGACGCAGTAAATATCGCGGTGGTCACTGAAAGAGGCCCTAGCCAGGGGGAGATAGACGATCTTATGTTCGCCTGGAGAGCTGTAAAGCACGTAAAGTCCAACGCTATTGTTCTCGTAAAGGACAAGGCGCTGCTGGGCATGGGCGCCGGTCAACCTAACCGGGTCACCAGTGTTGAATTGGCCGTTAAGCGGGCGGGCGAAAAGACCAGGGGCAGCGTGTTAGCTTCCGACGCTTTCTTCCCCTTCCCCGACGGCGTAGAAGAGGCGGCGCGTGCAGGTGTGACGGCGATCATTGAACCTGGCGGATCTATCAGAGATAATGAATCTATCGAGGTCTGTAACAAGAATGGTATAGCAATGATTTTCACCGGGGAGAGGCATTTTCGCCACTAACGGTAAAAGAAGCCAAAAACAATCCATTAATTGATGGGAGCGTTTCTAACATGTTGAAGACAGAAAACCGGATCGCTTCGTTAGAGTCATTAGTCAATGAGCTATCCGACGCTGATAGAGAAAAGTTCAGCCGGATATACGGAGTGCATAGCAGCGAGGGATGGCTGAATATTCCTGAAACTATGGAACCATGGGTTAAGAAGCAGTTTGGCTCTCTTGATGTGGTCAGAAACCAGCGCATAGTAAGAGTTCTAAACAAGGTGACCTTTGAGGATGCTATGTTCAACCCCATCAGGTCACAGAGGCCGATGCAGCTTGACGGCAACACTGACCTTTACAAAATGCTGGCGGAGAACACGAACGATCCCCTGAGCTCGCCCTTAGAGGGCACACCGGCGGATGTGTTCGGCCGGATCAGAGGAAGATTCAGCATGACCGCGGGAAACGTGGCCAAAATAGACGGCTTCAGCAGCCTGGTGGTGTTCGATAATTTCAACCCTTTGGAGTTCACCAAGGAGCAGGTTGCTGACTATCTACAGGTTGCGCTTTGGTGGGGCGATGAAGTGGTTAAGATCGACAACACGGCCAGGTACTTCTTCTTCCTCTGGAACTGCCTCTGGAAGGCTGGAGCGTCCCTCGTGCATGGCCATGCTCAAATGACTATGGGGCGCGATGTACATTACGGCAAGATTGAGCATCTTCGCTTGTCCGCTCTGCGTTATAGACATACGTATGGCGCCCCATATTTTGATGACCTTTTTGAGACGCATGAGGCTCTCGGGTTAGGCTTTGAAAGAAACGGTATCAGGGTGATGGCCCATCTTACACCTACCAAGGAACGTGAGGTGTTGATAATGGGCCACGATGTTGGCGATCTTATGAAGGATACTATCTATCATGTCCTTAGGTGCTTCAGAGACGGAATGGGCGTGACCTCCTTTAACTTAGTGATGTACATGCCTCCCTTTGTTCCCACGGACGAAGACTGGACCGATTTTCCCGTCATTGTCCGGCTGCTAGATAGAGGCGACCATGCCGGCAGGACATCGGATATGGGAGCGATGGAACTGTACGCGTCTACGGTCGTCAGCAGCGACCCCTTCGAAGTAGCCAGGTCCCTTAGAGAGTGGGTCCCTGCTGAATAGGGAGTTTTGACCAGCCTCGCCTTTGATCCGTGCTTATTCCTCACTTAAGAGATAAATGCTTTCCCTTGACATAGTCATTCCGGTGTATAACGAAGAGCATGTCCTCGCCGGCAGCATAGCCACTCTGGAAGCGTTCTTGACCGAACATATGCGCGGCTACGAGTGGACTATTACCGTAGCCGACAACGCCTCCAGGGATGGCACTCTTGCCGTAGCCAGGGAGTTATCCCACGAGAGACCAAAAGTAGGCTACATTCACCTTGACCAAAAAGGGCGAGGACGGGCGCTACGTGCCGCCTGGAGCAGGAGCAGCGCAGACCTACTGGCCTACATGGACGTGGACCTGTCGTCCGGTCTGGAGTCCTTCCCCGATCTGATACGCTCTGTGGCCGGCGGATATGATATTGCCATTGGCTCGCGGCTGCACCCGGAGTCCGACATCGTCCGCTCCCTCAAGCGAGAGGTACTTTCGCGCGGCTACAACATCATCTTAAAGTCAGCCTTCAGCGCTCCCATATCCGACGCTCAATGTGGGTTCAAGGCCATAACCCGCGCCTGCGCCCGCTCACTCATCCCACTCGTGCAGAACCAGGAGTGGTTTTTCGATACCGAGCTATTGATGCTTGCTGCGCAGAAGGGCTACCGGATAAAGGAAGTGCCGGTGAGGTGGGTGGAAGACCCCGATACCCGAGTAAACATACCCAGGACCATGATTGAGGACCTGCGAGGGGTGCTCAGGCTCTTGGTAACGCCAACGCCGTAGTTTGGTCTAGGGGGTAACCAGTACTCACTTGCATAAATCAGCGTCACGTCCACATGGGGAGTCCAGGGGCTTTGCCCTTTTGGCGGGGGGCTCTGGGGGTGTCCCGGGGTGTCCCCCCAGATACTTTTCTTCCCTCTCAAGCGCTTGACAATCTATTTCGCTTATAATAGTGTTAGCCGTCAACGGGAGTCCGATTCATATTCCGAGAAATGTAGCTGTGCTCATATACACACCTTAGCCCAGTCATGCTGCCTCCTTGTTTCGGTAACAATCTTATGAGGCAACATTATCATTTTCGGTAACACTTATTATGAGGCGGATCGGCGTGTTGACATTTTGGGCGCCTGACAGTAATCTAGGGCCACACTACAGCTATAGAACCAGGATTGGGGTTACCCCGTTTCGACGGACAGTTTTGTTAGGAGGCAAAGGCGGGATTCCCTTCCGCCATTCTAACACGTTCGTACTCTGCTGGAGACCTATACTCCAGTGAAGAGTGAAGCCGTCGTCGGTTGTAGAAGACCTCGATGAACTCG
>SHYC01000145.1 GCA_009693005.1 Dehalococcoidia bacterium
CAGATCTACCGGGCTGTGGAAAGGCTGTGGCAGTCCCCGTTGCTAGACCCTGAGACTAAACGAAAGGAGGTAGCCAGCGCCGCTCGGTAACATTCCTAAATGAGTGAACTACTTCCCCCTCGGTAACATTCCTATATGAGTTGACACGGCGTAGCGATCCGCCTCGAAATCATTGAAGATGGCCAAGCTTTGGAGTATACACCATGGAGGGTTTGCAAATACGCAATGTGAAGCTAATACTCCAAACGCAGAGTCGCTATCTTCCTCTTTCTGCGCCAACTCTTTATCTGTATTTCTCTTTTTAAGGCCGCCGATTGAGTGGGCAATTCTTCTGAGTGAACCACTTTAACAGGCTTGTGAGACCTGGTATATCTGCCGCCTTTGCCATTCATGTGGTCAAGAAATCTCTTCTCCAGATTAGTTGATATGCCGGTGTAAAGACTTCCGTCCTGGCACAAAAGAATATATAAATACCACATGTTCTCTTGGCTACATGGATGGCGCTCTGACGCGTTATTGCTCAACATACTCTAGCGGTCGCTGGTCGAAGCTATCGATGGGCGGTTGCTGCGCCTGGGTATATGCTCGCCGCCGAAGACTCTACGAACGTATTGTGAGAACCTGGGGCAGTGCGGCAGCCTGGGCCAGCGGAGATGGATAAACTCGTGGACCAGGTATGCCAGGGGGCCCTCTGGCTCTCGGTCTGACCACTTACTAGGCCTCTTTTATGCCGTAGACCAACATAGATGGTACCTGACGAGGCGTGAGCTCGCCCCAGGGCCCGTCCGGTGCCATGACCTGTACGCGCTTTGAACTCGGTCGGACTGGTAGTGACATAGTAGCTAGTTACCTCCAGCAGCCCGGCGATGGTAGCGGCTGCCTGCTCCAAACGGCTGCAACTCCACTTCTTCTCGCAGCGATGTGTGGACATGGGGTCGGTGGTTAGCAATATACGAGGCCTCTTTTGTGGCTACAGACGGTCTATCGGGATTGGGCTAGACGCTATCCCTTCGAGCGGCGAGCCCCTAAGAACAATATAGATATTCCAACTAGAAAGGACAGCAGGCCCGCGCCGGCCCAAAAGGGTTGTCCCGTCATCACGCTGCCGCCCAAGAACCCAACGCCCTGTAGCCCCCAGACTAAGCCCACAAGCGCCAGCAAGATTCCGGCTATTCGCAGTGTCGTGGGCATTCTCCAATCTCCTGGTCCTTTCACGTCTCGTAAATAATATTACAACGAGTGTTATTGAGACTCATTAGAAGAATCGTAATGACATATCTAATCAAACAAACTCTGTTCGACCATCCTTTTCCTCGACCACTTCGCCGATACGGCTGGCCCCCGGTATTTCGTGACAGATCACGCCGGCGTCAGCGGCAGTACACACCAACACCATGCCTATCCCCATATTAAAAGTGCGGTACATCTCCGGCTGCGGAATCCTGCCGCGTTCTTGAATTAAGGAAAAAATAGGCGGCACACTCCAACTTCCTCTAGCAAAACTGGCGGCAAGTCCTTTCGGAAGAACTCTGGGCACGTTACCCACCAGTCCCCCTCCGCTTATGTGAGCCATCCCTTTGATCAGTGGTAGATGCGGCTTAAGGAGCGGCCAGTAACTCCGGTGCGGCTCAAGAAGCTCGTCGCCGAGCGTTCTTCCAAGCTGCGGGTACCATTGCTCTAAGATCTCCCGTTCTCTTGCCCTACCTTCATCATCCTCAGATATTCCTACGCCAAAGACCTTGCGGGCCAGTGATAGGCCGTTGGTATGGATACCGCTGGACGGGATGCCCACCAACACGTCCCCCTTTTCTATGGCTGTTCCATCTATCAAATCGCTGCGCTCAACCACGCCGACGACGAAACCTGCGAGGTCGAAATGGCCGGCGCGATAAACCCCGGGCATCTCAGCGGTCTCTCCACCCACGAGGGCGCAGCCAACGCCACGACAAGCCTCCGCAATTCCCTTGACGACCTCAACTACTTGCTCAGGGACCAGCACCCCGGCAGCTATATAGTCTAGAAAGAACAGAGGCTGTGCGCCGGAGGTGATGACATCATTCACACAGAGATGTACCAGGTCGATTCCAATGCTGCGGCGCCGCCCCAGCGCGATGGCCACGAGCAGCTTGGTCCCAACACCATCGGTGCTGCTTGAAATAACAGGTTCTTTGTAACCTTTTAGTTCGAACAGGCCACTAAATGGGCCTACCCCCGCCAACACCCCAGGCACGTAGGTAGAACGAGCTTCGTGACCTATTAGCTCCACGGTCTTGTCAGCAGCGTTTGTATCTACCCCTGCCTCCAAGTAGCTATTGCCTTTCATAATCTCAATGACCTCCCATATAATGCGGCGATATGTCCGCTTGTCCTGTTCTCAGAGATAAGTCACCTTGAAGAACGTTGGTGGTAGAGACGCAATATCTGGCGTCTCTACGTTACGGCGCTAGCCACGAGCGAATCAATCATTTCAGAATATACAAAATACAGGTTTGCACTAACGCCCTAACGATGAGAATCACCAACTCGCAGCCCGTTCCTCGGGCTCATTAGGGCGGCTTTTGCTCTCGGCAGGCTCGAGGAATGTAACGGTTGTCAAGAGGGTACGAACAAAAAAGAGGAGGCTATATCCTCCTCACAATTTGAAGCGTCGAGATGGGTATACGATTATTTGTTCCTCTCCGCTCTCTAACCCTGGACCGTATGCAGCTCAAGCGCCAGTTTGTCCATCTCTAATTGCACGGGAATGGGGTATTCTCCGGTAAGGCAGGCCAGACAGAAGTTGTCTTGTGGCAGGCCAATAGCTTCCACCAGACCTTTGATACTTAGATAGCCCAGAGAGTCTGCGCCAACACACTCCCCAACCTCCGCCACAGACTTGTATGCGGCTATCAGCTCGCCTCTGGTAGCCATGTCAACCCCAAAAAAGCAGGGGTTCTGAATGGGAGGGGAGCAGATGCGTAGATGAACCTCCTTAGCCCCAGCCTTTCGCAACAGACTCACTACTCTGGACGTAGTGGTGCCCCTAACTATGCTGTCATCAATAACAATAATTCGCTTGCCCCTCAGCACTTCAGGCAAAGGATTGAATTTAAGCTGTACTCCCAGCTCCCTGATTCTTTGGTCAGGCTGAATGAATGTCCGACCTACATAGCGGTTCTTGATCAACCCTTCACTGTAGGGTATGCCGGACTGTTTTGAATAACCTATAGCCGCAGGAATAGCGGAGTCTGGCGTCCCTATTACTATGTCCCCATCAACGGGGTGTTCCTCTGCCAGTATTTCTCCCATCCTCTCCCGGGCCATATAAGTTAGTTTGCCGTTGATGACGCTGTCGGGCCTGGCAAAATAAACGTACTCAAATACGCAAAAAGCCCGGCTGGGAGGATCGGGGCTTTGGTAACTGGAGAACCCGGAGCTGTCTATGTAGATTATCTCCCCTGGCTCCACATCTCTGATAAACTCCGCACCCAAATGGTCCAGCGCGCAGCTCTCTGAGGCGATCACCCAACCTTCACCAAGTTTACCCAGACATAAAGGTCTCACGCCCAAAGGATCACGTACTGCGATAAGGGCGTCTTTTGTCATCATCACCAGGCAGTAGGCCCCCTCGATGCGGCGCATAACATGCCTTATTCGTTCGGGCCAGTCTTTGCCGGGGGTTTCAGCTATGAGCTGGGCGATCACTTCGGAGTCTGTAGAGGAGTCGAAGTGTCGCCCTTTCTGCAGCAATTCGCTCTGCAAGTAATCAGCATTTATCGCGTTGCCATTATGCGCTAAGGCAAGCTGCCCCGCTAGACCCTCTACAAGAAAGGGTTGAGCATTGTTCTTTGTGCTAGACCCTGTGGTAGAATACCTGGTGTGGCCGATAGCTATGTGACCATGTAACTGTTGGAGGGTTTTTTCGTCAAAGACCTGGCTGACAAGTCCCATGCCTAGTTCTAGATATATTCTATTACCATCGCTAGAGGCTATGCCGGCACTCTCCTGACCGCGATGTTGAAGCGCGTACAGCCCATAAAACGTTATTCTTGCTACATCTTCCCCAGGAGAATATACCCCGAAAACGCCACACGCTTCTTTCGGCTTATCGTGCATTTACACCCCCGATTCAGGTTTACTCAAGGACCAACGACTAGCTGGGCCTACTGCGCACTCTCATTATATGGCTAGAGAGCGCCATAGTCCAGCATATAACCGGTATAAATTTTAAGCAAAGTATGCTACAATTTTCTGTAGTCCAAATCGAATAAGCAACAGGTTTTATGACCTTAACAATACAGGGTTAGCTAAGAAAGGGGATAATAGTGGTCACTACTGCAGCACAGGTGGTAACTCCGGAGCGCTTTGCCAAGGGCCTTACCTGGCAGGAATATGTAGCCGGGGACATTAAAAGCAAGGAAATGTTCCTAAAGAACTATGAGGAACTCCAGATAGACCCTTCCGACGTCGAGTTCTTCAAGAAGTTCGTTTCTAAGAAGGGCGAGGTGCACGTCGTAGCCCTGGGAGAAGACTGGTGCCCCGATGTAGTTAGAGGCCTTCCGGTTGTTGCTAAAATCGCGCACTCCTGCGGAATGGACTTTAAAGTATTTCCCAGAGACGTCAACCTGGACATCATGGAACTGTACCTGTGGCGAAGAGAGCACCAGTCCATCCCGGTCTTTGTGTTTTTCAACGCTGAATTCAAAGAGCTTGGTACCTGGATCGAGCGGCCGGCAGCCGCCTACAAGTTCATGGCCGAAGTGACTGAGCAGCTGCAGGCGATGAACCTCTCTGAAGAGGAGTCCAGGACCGAGTCCAGGAAGAGACGCCAGGACGCACAGGAGCTGTGGAAGAAGGAGACCGTAAGAGAGATAAAGGAGCTGCTTTACAGAGTAATGTAGCCTTAAAGTTAAGGGTTTGACGAGGGAATCTGCTAGTCTTTCTAGCAGAGCTAACGTGCAACAAAAGGCCCGAAGGCGGGCGTCATGACGCCCGCCTTCGGGCCTTTTGTGTCGGCTGACCCATGAGAATAGCCGGTAAGGATATCCAC
>SHYC01000146.1 GCA_009693005.1 Dehalococcoidia bacterium
AACGGCATACTCGCCAAACGAAGGGACCTAGTGATAGATACGCTAAGCAAACTAGGTTTTCGGGTCCATCGTCCCAAAGCCAGCTTTTACATTTGGGCCGGTATCCCGGGCGGTGGCAGCTCGATAGACTTTGCCGCCAGGGTCATCGATGAGACGGGAGTTGTGGTGACGCCCGGCATTGGCTACGGACCCAGCGGCGAAGGGTACATCCGCATCTCCATCACCACTCCCGACGACCGACTGGAAGAGGCGATGAAGCGGCTGCGTGAGTGGAAGATGTAGCGTACACAGGAATAGCCGATAATATGACTACCTACACCCCAGGCATAGACATAGAAGAGATCATCAAGCTCATTCCACCGTATGCGGTCATTCTCCACAACGATGATGTGAACACGATGGACCATGTGGTCAACTCCTTGTTGAAGTCGGTGCCGGAGCTTACTCAGGGCCGGGCCACAGAAGTCATGATGGATGCTCACACCTTTGGTCAAGCTTTGGTTATTGCCTGCCCATTGGAGCATGCAGAGCTGTATCGAGACAGACTGGAGTCTTGCGGCCTCACCGCAACCATTGAGCAGGCGTAGCCCGTAATACCCGGTATTCTATCGCACATTCGCACTATTCAAAAGTTAAAGCACTTTAGGTCGGTTATCGATAAGCGGGAGCCGGATTAACAATAAGGGGTGAGCAAAAGCGAGCAGTAGAACGTCTCCAACCCATAACTCTTCGACAGAGCGGGCCATACTGGTAGGGGTGGAGTCCACCAGACACATTGGCGGGACTATACCTATCAAAGAGTCCATAGAAGAGTTATCACAGCTAGCCGCGACGGCCGGAGCTGAAGTTTTGGCTACCCTTACTCAAAGGCTGGAGCATCCGTCGCACTCGCACTATATCGGTAAAGGGAAGCTGGAAGAGCTTGTCATCCTGAAGGATGCAACCGAGTCCAACCTGGTCATCTTTGACGATGAGCTTTCTCCGAACCAGCAGCGAGAGCTGGAGAGGGCGTTGGGCGGAGCCAAGGTAATCGATCGCACGGCTCTTATCCTCGACATATTCGCCAGCCGCGCTCAGACCCACGAAGGCCGCATCCAGGTAGAGCTTGCGCAAATGGAATACTTGCTGCCTCGTCTGGCAGGTCAGTGGAGCCACCTTGAAAGGCTGGGTGGCGGCATTGGCACCAGAGGTCCAGGCGAGTCCCAGTTAGAGACCGATAGACGGCTGGTCCGTCGCAGCATATCCCATCTCAAGAGTGAGCTTGAGGATGTGCGCAGGCACCGGGGCCTCATCCGCCGTCGCAGGAGAGTACGCGGCGTGCATCAAGTGGCTCTGGTAGGTTACACCAACGCTGGAAAGAGCACGCTGATGAACGCTTTGGCACAAGCCGGCGTGACCGCGGAGTCCAAGCTCTTCTCAACTCTTGACCCAACTACACGTGCCATCTCTTTGCCAAGAGGCGGCGAGCTGCTGCTGACCGATACGGTAGGGTTCATCCAAAAACTGCCTCACCAGCTTGTGGCGGCTTTCCGCGCCACGTTAGAGGAGTTGAAGGAAGCGGACCTGTTGATCCATGTAGTTGACATAACGTATTCTATGGCTACTGCCCAGTATCAGACAGTTTTGCAGGTGCTAGGGGAGTTGGGGCTAGGAGAGAAAACATTTATTGTGGCGGGCAACAAAGCGGACAAAATAGAGGCGAGCGAAAAAGCGGCGCAGAGCCACGGAGCGCTGATAATGAAGTCGGTCCTGCCATCGGTGCCCGAAGAAGACTTGGTAATAGTATCTGCGGCCAAGGGGTGGGGAATGGGCCGTTTGCTGGAATGCATATCCGTGAAGTTGGAGGGAACAATGTCCGCAGTGACGGTACAGATACCTTATGATGCGGGCCGGATGGTAGAACTATTCAGAAGATACGGCTCGATAGAGCAACAAAAGTACCGCGCAGCGGGGACCCTGATCAAAGGGAAAATACCGGAGCGGCTTCTGCACCGCTTTTCGCAATATTTTGTAGCAAACTAGCTACGGCCGCCTGCATAAAGTCGAGCCACAGACGATTTGTCGCCAGATTCTCGGACTAACTCTTTTTGCCCCAGCGCTCGTTAGTGTTTTGGATACCCTCTACTTGTTGGAACACGCGTAAGGACACTTCATTTGTGGCGGACTCAGAGACAAGCCCAGCGATGATCAGAGTCTCGAATATCTCGTCTGAGGAAGCTCCATGGGAAAAAGCGGCCTCCATGTGCTCCTTAAGCAAGGCATCGTTTCGTAGGGCCGCTGCGGCAGCGATTGCCACCAGGTCTTTGATCTTTGGGTCTAAGGCACCGCCCTGGGCCAGAATCTTCATGGTCTGAGGCGCAAGTATGTCCGGACGGCGCTCAAGCATCCGCAACGAGATGGGCACTGACCTAAGCTGCTCCTCAAGGAGCAACAATAACTCCTTGCCGCTGAACTTTGAATCACTGGCTAGCTCATCAATAAGCCTCTTGATCTCAGCTTTATCCACTGCTCAGTTCGTACACCCTCCGTTTGCGTTGATGCCGGACGGGAGGCATCCCGCTTGTCAATTAGCGGCTTTCTGAATAGCCTCGTATACCCTCAGCATCTCCTGGTCCCTTTGGTTGGGATAATAGTACGGCATGACGGTAACCCCACCGAAGGCCATGATGATCTCCATGTGGTCGTCTATGCAGAAATCCGGCTTTGGCTCAACGCCAAGGCTGGCCAAGCGTTCGTGATGGCCCCACAGAGGCTTAACAAAGCAGTTCTTGATTTTATCCTGCAGGTTGTGCTGCTTGATGACATCCCACCTTAGGCCAACACCTGACCATATATAAATGTCATGACCATCTTGTAAGAGCTTCTCAAAGACCTCATGTACGTGTGGCCGTAGGCTTCGGTCATCCGCTATTAGAGTTGCATCCACATCAAAGAAAACGTTCATTCAAAACTTTCCAACGCTGACGCTGCGTATAACGAAAAATATCTGCTTCACCTTTTAAAACGCCAGGCAGGTCACAGTGCGTTTCACTCCGGTGAGATGCTGGAGCCTGGTACGTATCAAAGTACCCAACGTGTTGCTGTCTGGGACTTCGATTGCTGCGATTATGTCGTAGGGTCCTGTTACTGCATCTGCCGCGGTGATCGCGGAGATAGATTTCAATTCTGCCAATATCCGATCAGATTGTCCCGCTTCTATCTCAACAAGTATATATGCTTTTATCATCACGGATCACCTTCAATGCGTTATATCATAACAGTAGAACACCGGGTTTGAAAAGGGATTGTATTCACACTTAACTGTTCAGACTCGCGGAGGCGACCTCGCCCTGCCCCGCGACCATCGCCCCCTTTCCCCCTCTTCCTGGCCTGGGAAGGAGGAGGAGGTAAGATGTTCGAGGGGACACCCCTCCGACTCCCTGGCAAACGGGCTGCCGCCCTTCTGCACTTCCCGCGGCCACGACGCCCTTGCGCGGATTTGCCCTCAAGAGTGAACAGTTACATTCACTCATCTAAAATGTTACTGAAAGAGGTGTGGTTAACTCAGCCAAAAATGTTACTGAGGGAATCATACCGATTCGACTCCTGTATACGTGTCCTTACTGGTTGCTGGATGGATGGTACTTTTTCCATTCCTGTTGCAGTCGCTTGGGATTGACGTGGGTGTATATCTGTGTGGTGGATACTGAGGCGTGGCCCAGGATCTCCTGTACCGTGCGTATATCTGCTCCAGCCCGGATTAATTCGGTGGCTCCATAGTGCCTAAAAGAGTGTGGAGTCGCCTCAACACCGGCCAGCCTGGAATATTTGCGGACCATGGCCTCGATAGCCTGTCTGGTTAGGCGCATCTTCTGGCCATCCTTGTCCTTGGCGTCAGCCTTATGAGCGCGGTCGTGATGTATGAATAAGGGGATAAACTTGTCCTTACGTTCATCAAGATATGCGCTAACTGCAGAGCTAGCCCCCTCGGAGAAGAAAACAGTGCGAGGTTTCCCGCCTTTGCCAATGACTACCGCCAGGGCCTTGCTCCAATCGATAGAGTTGCGGTTTAACGAAACAAGCTCGGATACCCGTAATTGGGTTGAGAAGAGGGTCTCCAGAATGGCGCGGTCGCGCAAAGCTATGATGTGGCGCCAGCCCTCGCGGTCGTCCTTGACGATACTTAACATAAGTGGTAAACGTTCATCCGGATTTGGAACTCTGGGAGGGAGCTTGGGCAGCTCTATTAGCTCCACGTTCAGAATAGAAAGTCCCAGTTTAGAGAGGTGCTTAAACCAGTTCCGCAGCACCACCAGGTACTTGCGCCTTGTGGATGCCGATAGTCGGTCCCGGTAGAGCCTCAACCCAAAGTTGCGCACATGGTCAATGGTTATGCGGTCCACGTCGTCGTGGTCTTTAAGGCCATCTGAAACTTCCAAGAACTTCAGGAATCGTCCGATAGCATAGCCATAGGTCTCAAAGGTCAGCTGCGCCTTGTTGACCTGCGCCAGGTGGTCCATATAGCTTCTAGCGGCCGTTGTTACATCCATATTCTGCACACACGTAATATGATCATCATACTTTATGCTTTACAGAATGTCGATTCTAGAAAGCATACAGTTGGGGTAAAGTTGTTAGAACCCAGGGACACCCTCCCCATCTATCCCACTTCGCTTACGAGGCGCTGGCACTGTGGCTACTTAGTCGTAACGAGGCGCATAGTAAGTGTCAGTCTACGCCTCAGAACGACGTATGTTCTCGGACCCAACTTCGAATCATGACTTTAGTAATGATTCAGAGTCTCATAAGCCTGCCATATTCTTCTAACGCATCTGAGCAAAGGATGTTGCTATTATCGCAATCTTCTATCGGACATTGTGATACGGCTCTTCGTGTCAACTCATATAGGAATGTTACCGAGGGGGAAGTAGTTCACTCATATAGGAATGTTACCGAGCGGCGCTGGCTACCTCCTTTCGTTTAGTCTCAGGGTCTAGCAACGGGGACTGCCACAGCCTTTCCACAGCCCGGTAGATCTG
>SHYC01000008.1 GCA_009693005.1 Dehalococcoidia bacterium
TCGGACTGCTGGGTCCCAGCGGCTCAGGTAAAAGCACTCTCCTGAAAGCAATTCTAGGAGCTGTGGATATTTATTCCGGCCAGGTATTGGTAAACGGCATCCCTGCAGACCGGAGAAGGCCTAAGGCAGGCTACGTGCCCCAGCTCGAGACTATCGACTGGAATTTCCCGGTTACAGTGGAGCAGGTGGTTACAATGGGCCGTACCGCAGAAGGAGGTCTATTCCCCTGGGTCAGAAAGTTGGATAAAGAGCTAGCCTGTCAAATGATGGACAAGCTAGGGATCCTAAGTCTGGCAAAACGACACATCAGAGACTTGTCCGGAGGTCAGCAGCAGCGGGCATTCCTGGCGAGGGCTCTTATTAGCAGCCCGGACCTGCTGCTGCTGGACGAGCCCACGAGCGGGGTAGACATCAAGACCCGTGATGAAGTACTTCACCTCCTGGATGAGCTTAACCACCAGAACGTGACTGTTGTAATGTCCACCCACGAGCTTAACGCCGTTGCCGCACACCTTCCCTGGGTCGTGTGCGTTAACGGTCGAATAATAGCTGAGGGACCGCCATCGGAGGTATTCACGTCAGAGACCCTAAAGGCTACTTACAACGCGGAGATGCCGGTCGTGCAATACAACGGCATAACGCTTGTTGGAGAAAGCCCCCATTTCTTCGGACGCCACAGCCATACGGCAGGTCATAAGGCTGTAATAAACCCGGAGGAACACTAGATGCTGGAGCCGTTTCACTATGAGTTCTTTGTTAGAGGGCTTATTGGCTCAGTCCTGGTTGGCGTATTGTGCGGGATGATGGGAGTATATATAGTGCTGAGGCGAATGGCCTACATAGGACATGGCCTCTCCCACGCGGTGTTTGGTGGAGCTGTCGTAAGTTATGTGCTGTCTTTCAACTTCTATCTTGGAGCCAGCCTATGGGGCTTCCTGGCTGCCCTTCTGATCAATGCAACCACCAAGAGCCGCAAGATTGGCGCAGATGCAGCCATCGGCATCATTACAACCGCCAGCTTCGCCGTTGGAATAGCCATAGTGAGCCGCTACAAGAGCTTCACCAGAAACTTCGATGCCGCCCTTTTTGGGAATATCCTTGCAATCACTGATGCGGACCTGATCGCCATCACCTTAGTGACCGCTGTAACCATCCTTACTATATTTCTGGCCTACAAGCACCTGCTCTTTGTAACCTTTGATCCGGAGGTCGCAGGGTTTTACGGCGTACCGGTAGGATGGATAGACGCCCTCTTCTCTCTGATCCTGGCAGCCACAATAGTTGTATCGATGCAGATCATCGGAGTCACACTGATAGCCGCTGCTATAGTAACTCCACCGATCGTAGCCCGGCTTCTAAGCGACAGCTTCAATCGAGTGATGCTGCTATCTCCCGCGATAGGCGCCTTGTGCGGACTCGTAGGCATGTACTTGAGCTTCTACATAGATGTCTCCTCTGGCGCCACGATAGTGCTAGTGGCATCGACCCTGTTCGTGCTGGTAATATCCTACAACTACATCCGAGACCGCCAGGCAACGGAGCGCGGTAGGTCCCAAGGCAGGCGAGCGCGTTCTCAGGGAGCTCCAGAGTTGTTCGATTAGATGATATGATGGATAGAAGATAGATAATTCATCTTTGGGAGAAGAAATGGCATAACAACCAAAAATCAAGAATTGGACGACAAGGCAGACAGACTATACGAACAGCATGCCAAGCCATCAGAGGCTGAACACTGGGGAGAATACATTGCAATTTCACCGGACGGCCAAATAGTCTTGGGCCACAACCTAACAGAGGTAGCTCAAGAGGCGGTATCGACCTTCGGTAGAGGCGTGTTTCTCTTCAAAGTGGGCGAAAAGGTTGCTGGAGGATGGCGATGAACCGCCGGCTCGTCAGTAACACGCATCCTTATTTACCACTACACTTACAAGTACGCCAGAAAGAAAGTGATGTAGACGCACTCATAGATTACCTGTTCATTTTTACCTCATGCCCGCCAAACTTGTTACGTAAAGCAGCCAGCAGCCTTGCGCCGAAGGGCTGCTCCTGACGGGAGCGGAACCGCGCCTGAAGCGCTAATGTGATCACCGGCAATGGTACTCCCAGCTTCACTGATTCCTGTACCGTCCACCTTCCCTCGCCAGAGTCCTCCACGTAAGCTTTTAGTGAATCCAGCTTTGGATCATCTTGGAGGGACGAGGCCGCCAGGTCCAGCAGCCAGGAACGGACCACGCTCCCATGCCTCCAGACCCCGGCTATCTGCCCAAGGTCGAGGCCGAATTCCTTCTTGGCGTCCATGAGCTCAAACCCCTCGGCGTAGGCCTGCATTAGCCCGTACTCGATCCCGTTATGCACCATCTTTACGAAATGGCCGGCGCCGGACGGCCCCACGTGCGCGTAACCTCTATCCGGCGCCGGGGCAAGGGTCTTGAAGACCGGCTCAAGCCTCAGAAACGCCTCCTTTTCGCCACCAACCATCAAGCAGTACCCTTCTTTCAGACCCCAGATGCCGCCGCTTGTGCCCACGTCGAGAAAGTGGATCCCGCGAACTTTAAACCCCGCCGCTCTCCGGATGCTGTCCTCATAGTTGGAGTTTCCGCCATCTATTACAACATCACCTGTGGAGAGGAGGCTGCCCAGTGTCTTTAGAATGTCCTCCGTCGGAGACCCGGACGGCACCATCACCCATACTGCTCTCGGTGTATGAAGCTTACTTATCAGGCTTTCTACCGATGCGGCAGCGACAGCCCCCCGGGACGATGCCATGGCCGCGGCCTCAGCGTCCATATCAAAAGCCACCACTTCATGGCCGCCCAAGAGCAGCCGCTCCGCCATATTACTGCCCATACGACCCAAGCCGATGATGCCCAATTGCATTTCTATTCTCTCCTAGACTGAATAAACGTGATAAATTGATGGAAAGCCCCAGTATCACATTTTATGATACTATATGGCGCGAGCTAAGGATGATCTTTGTTGCCAGTAACTTTCTATAAGTATTACTTAACTTAGTAGCCATGTTTAGTTGCGATATGCCAATAATTCTGATAGGATTTTAGCCATGAAGCTTGGCCCTTTCGATATCACAGAACCGCTACCAACGCTGCACGACCCGCATGTTATTGCAAGTATGCGGCCGTGGGTAGACGTGGGCAGCGTTGGGACCACCACTCTCACGTACCTGGAGGGGAAGTTTGGCGCAAAGTCCCTGGCACAATTAAGACGTCCGGGAAATTTCTTCGATTTTACCCGCTACAGGCCAACGGCCTACTTCAAAGAGGGACGGCGGGAGGTCGCGGTGCCAAATGTAACTATCCATTACGCAACTTTGCCTACCGGTCAGGATGCTATCTTCATGCACCTGATGGAGCCTCACATATTAGGTGAGGCCTATGTCGAGTCCATACTCCGGCTGATGGAGCGCTTCGGAGTACGCAGGTACGTTCTTGTCGGCGCAATGTACGACATGGTGCCCCACACCAAGCCTTTGCTAGTCACCGGCGCTGCTTCTACCCCCGAGCTTCAGGCCGAAATGGACAAGCTCGATGTGCGTTCGTCTACCTATGAAGGCCCGACTACAATTACCGGACTTATGACCCAGGAGGCCAACCTCAAGGGAATAGAGACTACAGGAATGATAGTCCACCTCCCACAGTATGCGCCCTTGGAGGAAGACCATGCCGGGGAGCTGAAACTTCTCGAGCTGCTCTCGGAGCTCTACAAGCTACCCCTGGACCTGAGAGAGACCGTCCGCCAAGCCGAGAGACAATATTCAGAGGTAACCCAGGCCGTGGCCGCCAATCCACAGCTAAAGCGAATGGTCGAACAGCTTGAAAGTAATTACGAGCAAAAACGAAGAGATAACCTGCCGCCAGACGAACAGCCGAAACTCTCGTCTGAGATCGAGAAGTTCCTTAGAGAGATGGACACGTAGCTTTGATTTCTTGCCTTCAAAATGTGCCCCCTCTTCCTCTGGAAGCCTGTCCTGTCTCCGAAGGCGACTCGCCTGTCCTGAGGCTCTCGAAGGGAGGGTGAGGGCTTCCTCTATCTCTCAGCCCGAAGTTCTTGCAGAAAATTGAGGTACTGCATAACTCCGCCACGACTTATGAATCCCACCAGCGTTCCATTCTCCAGCACCGGCATCTGGTTTAGATCGTGAGTGGCCATCCGAGCCAGCACAGCGGATAAGAGATCATCCACTTTTGCAACCTGAAGTCTTTCCGCGGGAGTCATCGCTTGCCTGACAGTCTTGGTACTCCACTCCTCCCTTGGCACATTCTTGACGTCGGTGAAGCTTATGAGTCCCACGATGCTGTCATTAACCACAACAGGAAAAGCACGCTGATTGTGGGACAGAAGATAGTCTTCTACCAGGTCATGAATAAATATGTTCGGGTCCACAGAAGTGAACTCTTTAGATACTATGTTCCTTATCTTAATCCCCTGTAAACTGCGCTTCAGGATTACTTCTTGATAGCTGCTCGCTGCGGACACCTGTAGGAACCACCCGATCAACGCGATCCATACGCCGGAGAACCCACCGCCCGTTAAGGTAAAGAATATCCCGCCCCCAATCATGGCGAAAGCTATCAACTGGCTTATGGTTGCCGCGACCCTGGTGGCGGGTTCAATGCCGCCCTGCGCCATCCATATAACAGACCTAAGGACCCTGCCGCCATCCAGCGGGTAAGCCGGCATCATATTGAAGATGCCTACTATTACGTTTACATAGGCGAGGTATCCGACCATGCCACCTATTGGCGAGCTATCCTGAAACGCGTAAGCGTCCAGCAGCCAAAACCCTCCGCCAATGACAAGACTGGTCGAAGGTCCAACAACGGAGACCAGAAGCTCATCCATCGGCTTTTCAGACTCACCGCCAAGCTCAGACACGCCTCCAAAAATAAACAAAGTGATGCTATTAACAGCTATCCCCTTGCTCAAGGCAACCAAAGAATGGCTTAGCTCGTGAAGTAGTATGGATAGGAAGAATGCGGCCGCGGATAACAACGCGGTGGTCCAGTATACGATTGGGCTCCAACCTGGATTGTTCTCCGGGTAGTATGAAGACGCCAAAGACCAGGTCACCAGGACAAAGATAAATACCCAGCTGAGATGCACCCGGATAGGGATGCCCCGGACTTTTCCGATCTCCAATGTGCCGCCCATAGCAGTACCCCCTTGTAACTACACAGTGCCAGTTTGGCCGCTCTGTTTTCATAATAAGCTATAGATTTTGGTTATACAAGGAAGGGGTATCGTGCAGTTATGTGCTCGCACCACTGTCCTGTTTGATTTTTGGCAGATGTTGAGATTATCATACAGTAGGTCGTTTCTGAAAGTTGCTTGCACCCCTATCATATCGGGCTGTGAGACGTAATAATCGTGACAAAAGGGCATCAGTAACGGTTACCCACAAATTATAGCAATGGCTCCGTAACCCGCATGACACCAACCTGGGGCAAAGTATGAGTTCAGGAACAAAAAGAGAAGCTCAACTGCAAAGCCTGCCCGGCATAACCGCTATTAGCGTTTCCGGTTATAAGTCTTTGAGCCGCAAACAAAGGCTAGAAATAAGGCCTCTAACTTTACTCGCTGGCGCTAACAGTTCAGGTAAATCCAGCGCAATACAGCCACTTCTAATCCTCAAACAGACTCTCGACTCAAGCTATGATCCTGGCTCTTTATTGCTCAACGGCCCCAATGTCCAGTTCACCTCTGCAGACCAGTTGTTGTCGCGACTCAGCTCAGATAAGCAGGGCGACGAGCTTTGCATCGGTATTGATTCCGAACGATTTGGAAATGTTGAGCTAATTTTTAAGCGTCTCCCCGGTAAGCGCCTGGAACTAGACCGAATGACATATACAGATGAAGGCCAGACCTTTGACATCTCACAGGATATGGGCGAAGAAGAAATGAAGAAGCTAGTACCGGGTCAGTTCCGAGAATTCCTCACTCGTAGAGGAGACAGTTGGACCGTTATGCGGGAACGTTGTTTTTTCGGCATTTTCGTATCTGCTTCCGGCCGCAGATTAGGTGGATTTCCATCTTTCTCGCTGGCGCCTCAGTTTCTGTCACACCAAATCCAAGGAATCATCCACCTTCCGGCGTTTAGAGGTGATCCGGAAAGAACCTACCCGAACACCGCGGTCGGACCTAACTTTCCAGGGACGTTCGAGAAGTACGTAGCCAGCATAGTAGCTCGCTGGCAGGACGAGAAAGACACGCGGATGCAGCGTTTGAGCCAGGCTTTACAAAATCTTGGATTAACCTCGACTGTGAGGGCGCAATCAATCGATGAAACACAGGTAGAGCTTCGGGTAGGGCGCTTGTTGCGCGGCTCGCGGGGGAATACCGAAGATTTAGTTAACATTGCTGACGTCGGTTATGGAGTATCGCAAGTTCTCCCTGTGGTTGTCGCTCTGCTGGCTGCTGAACCCGGGCAGCTTGTATATATAGAGCAGCCTGAAATCCACTTGCATCCGCGTGCGCAGGCCGCCCTCGCTAACATTCTGGCAGATGGGGCAAAACGTGGGTTTAAGATTGTGGTGGAGACACATAGCACCATACTACTGCTAGCCTTGCAAACTCTGGTCGCCGAAGGCAAGCTGCCTCCAAACCTCGTCAAATTACACTGGTTTTCGAGACTGAAGGATGGTTCAACGGAAATCACTAGCACAGATGTCGATGAGAACGGCGCGTTTGGCGATTGGCCCGTAGATTTTGCTGATGTTTTACAAGAGACCGAGAGTCGCTACCTTGATGCAGCAGAAAGATCCTTGCTGCGTTGAGAAGAAGAAAGAGGCCGTCAAAATGTCTAGTCATCGATGCGTCGGTAGCTCGTGCCGCTGGAGGCCCTGATGCTGCAGACAAAGGATCCAAATCCTGTCGAGACTTTCTCCAGGGCGTGTTGAAGATATGTCATTCAGTGATAATGAGCAGATCCATACGTAAAGAATGGAAGAAACACGAGTCAAGGTACGCGAGAACCTGGCGCGTTACGATGGTGAGTCTGAAGAAGGTTCGGATAGTAGAAGACCCTGTTAATCTTGATCTTCGCAGCCGAATAGATTATGTGCTAACAAGCGAAGTAGATAAAAAGCAGATCAACAAAGATATTCATTTAGTAGAAGGGTGCATTGCAGCAGACAGCATAATTGTGTCTCTGGACGAGGTATTAAGGGCGATTTTACAAGAATGCGCTATAAAGGTGAACGATCTAAGGCCAATAGTTTGGATCAATCCATCCGAGGATCCGGAAGGTGTGCTCGAATGGCTCCAACTTGGTGCCGACGCCGAGCCGGTTCGACAACTTGGATATCCTAAGTAGGTCCAAGTGAAGATAGCTATAGTACACGACTATCTCACGCAGAACGGCGGCGCAGAGAAGACGCTGGAGGCGATCCATGAGGTCTTTCCGGACGCGCCGATCTATACCAGTATTTTCAATCCCAGCGCGCTGCCTCCCTACTTCGGCCAGTGGGATATTCGCACCTCATTTTTGCAGAAGATATCCTACGCCAGAACACACCATCAGCCCTTCCTGCCTCTCTATCCCTTCTCCTTTCTCTCCTTTGACCTCGAGGACTATGACTTAGTAATCAGTTTCAGCAGCGGTTTCTGCCACGGCATCCGTGTCAATAAGAACACTATACACATAAACTACTGTATGACGCCGCCGAGGTTCCTGTGGGACCAGGAACGTTACCTGGAGCGGGAGACGCTGGGACCCTTCGCCAGGCTCGCCATCAGACCACTTCTATACTCCCTCAAGAAATGGGACGCCGCGTCGGTAAATGGAGTGGACCACTTCTTATCAATCTCCAGAGCCGTCGAGAGCCGGATAGAGCGCTTCTACCATAGGCAGGTCGAGGCGGTGCTATATCCACCCGTAGATGTAGAGAGGTTTCACCATACCTCTGAGCCAGGAGAATACTATCTGATCGTGTCCAGGCTGGTGCCATATAAGAAGGTCGACCTCGCCGTAAGAGCATTCAACCAACTGGGGCTGCCGCTTCTTATAGCCGGGACCGGAAGGGATATGGAGCCGCTCAAGGGTATGGCAAAGGCCAATATCAAGTTCCTGGGGTGGGTGGATGACGAGGGGCTGTCGGGTCTGTACGCTAATTGTAAAGCGCTAATATTTCCGGGAGAAGAGGACTTCGGCATAGTACCTGTTGAGGCCCAGGCCTCCGGCAGACCAGTCGTGGCCTACGCCGCCGGAGGAGCTTTGGAGACCGTTACTGAAGGCGTTACCGGCACGTTCTTCAAAGAGCCGGTCCCGGAGGCGCTGGCCGAGGCCGTTGTGCGTATAGATGACCTCTCCTTCGACCCGGTGGCCATTCGAAGCCATGCCGAAAAGTTTGATACAAAGGTGTTTAAGAGCAATTTAATGGAAATAGTTTCCAGACTTACTACAGGAAGATTTACCCCCTCGGGTACAGCATAATACTCGACGGCTTGTGATATAATTAACAAAGTAGTCAACAAATAACTATCTGAGACTGTTTAGTACCCAGCATCCGGGCCACTGAAGGACGGAGCCGGCGTTTGTTGAGGCTCTCGAAGCGAACGGCGGCGGTGCCTTCGAGAGCTTCTCCGCGCACGGAGTCCGCAAGGCGGACAGGCAACGCCACAAGTTGTTGCCAAACAGTAATGACTATCTGTAAACCTAAGACCACCGGAAGGAATGTCTATGGACTATTTGGTCGAGTATGAGCGCCCTTCACTAAAGGAACCGTATCTGCTGGCGGCATTTGCCGGGTGGCCGGACGCTGGGGAGGTGGCGACCGGGGCACTCCGTTATCTGGTTACTAATTTGCGGGCCACCCGCTTCGCACAAGTAGACGCGCAGGAGTTCTTTGTGTTTACCTTTGAACGGCCAACCTCTTCCGTAGTCGAGCCATCCAAGAGAATAATCACGTGGCCTTCCGTCGACTTCTATTATTGGAAGGATCCGGATAACAATCATGACCTCGTGATGCTGCTAGGGATCGAGCCGAATCTGAAGTGGCGCACTTTCACACAGACCGTGGCAGCGCTTATGACCGAGCTTGGGGTCAAAAAGACGGTAACGTTCGGTGGTACTTTCGACAGCCTGCCCCATACGCTGGACGCGCAAATGACAGGGCACAGCAATGACCATGATATGCAAGAACGCATGAAAGAGTTGGGTGTCCACTTCACGCGCTATAAGGGTCCGACAAGCATCCATACTCCCCTCATGGACGAACTGCTTAATCACGGAATACCTGGAGCCAGTATCTGGGGACATGCCCCAGACTACGTGCATTTCAGCCCAAATATTAAGGTATCGCATGGGCTTCTACAGACAGCATCGTCTCTGCTGGACATGCCGTTTGACCTGGAAGAGGCCAAAGCCGCGGCCACCGCGTTAGATAGAAAGATAGAGCAATCAATAGATACCGACCCCGACCTGAGCAGCTATGTCTCCAGACTTAAAGAGGCATACGAAGAGATGACCGAAACAGTTGATGAAGCACAGGAAGCGATCAATTGGAACCCTGAGGCGATCGTAAAAGACCTCGAAGAGTTTCTGCGCGGGCAGAGGGGAATTAGCCAGGGCGATAGGTAGAGCAATCTGCTACCTTGAAAACAACGGGATGACCTTGATAAATGCGAGTAGCGTCGAGCAGCGATCTATCAAGCGAAGCACGTCGGCGCAGCATCATGGAATGGCGCTTCTCCCTGCGGCTGTAGTCGGCATCCTCCGGACCCGCTGCGCTGACTTTAGCCGGGGGCTAATTACATTATTATCTACAGGCTTCTGCGTCAGCAGGCTTCTCAGTCGCCAGCGTCCTATTTACCGTTTGATCAGAAAGCGCCCTTGATCAAATCCCGTTGGACTCTGGCTGTAGCGACATCCCCCTTGGCGCATGGATCAACAAGTTTTCTGGATGACTTGCTCGGCGTAGCAATTGTAATAATCCTCCTAATCATGCTGATATTCTTCTCCAGGAGGAAGAATGCCTGAACCCATCTTGAGAAGCTTGCCGGGGTATCCCTAGGCTTCCTAATTTGTCGTCAGGAGTAGACATGAGTTTCCGTATCTTACATATAAGAGTTGCCGAAAAGCTAACAACAGAAAGCAAAAAGATCTGTCTGCCATCGTCTCGTCGTAGAGGCCTGTTTAAGCTATCCACATCCCTAGCGATGACGCTATTCTTGCTCTTATTTTTGGCTTGCCAACAACCTAAGACACCGCCCCCTACCGGCCGCGGGCCAGAAACCGGGCTCTCCGAAGCAATCAGGAGTCAGCTAGAGCACCCCTTCGTGATAGTCCGTGATGGAGATATCTATCTGGTCGATGCTTTTGCCAGGGAGACACGCCTGACCCAGACAGCAATAGAGAAGGGCGCGTATATCAAAGACCCGGCACTCTCTCAGGACGGCAAGAAAATAGTATACGCATATACTCCTCCGGTCCGGGGCTCTGTCATAGGCTTATCCGGATCAGAGCTGTGGACTATCAACCTTGATGGGTCAGACCAACGGATGCTATCACGAGACAGCGACCCCGGAGGACGCTTCGACCAGCCGGCATGGAGCCCCGATGGAGCGAGCTTATATTATTCGTACTACCGTCCCATCTATTCCAACGGTAAGTTCGTGGACACTGAACTGAGCATAGAACGACTTGATTTGAGCACGATGGCGCGCACGACCATAGAGAACAATGCGTATTACCCATCGGTGTCAAAGGACGGAAAGAACATAGCGCTCATCCGGGTTGGGACCAACGGAGTTTCTCAAAGTCTGATAACTAAAGGCCTGAATAATCAGACTGCAACGGTACTTACGAAGGAGGACAACTTTCTGGCCATAGCCGAGCCCAGGATCTCACCGAAAGGAGACCAGATAGCGTTTATTGCAAGTGGAGAATATAGGCCCACGGCGCTGCAGAATGTGGACAAGGTTAAGAAGGGAAATACTTTTCGCCTTCCGAAGCTGTGGTCGGTAGCAGAAGCGAATGGGCTCCCATGGGACGTTTGGACTATCAACCTGGACGGCACAGGGCTCACAAAGATTACGGAGCTATTTGAGGACAGTCCGTCGATAGACTGGTCTAGCGACGGCAGATACATAGCTATTTTGGGTATCAAAGGGCTCTTTCTGGCGGACGTAAACGAAAAGAAAGTAGCATCAATTGGCAGCAAAGGAGCATTCCACGGGAACATAGACTGGGGATTTTAGTCTAGATCCAGTGTCAGCCTTAAGTGTAATCCTAACACGTGCCAAAAGTTGTATAATTAAGCCTGAGACGATAATTAGAGCGAAAGGATGCCAAATACGGAACCTGTAGATATAGCAAGAATGGCCGCCGAGCAAGCAGCGGAAAAACAGGCCGAAGATATAGTGATGCTTGATATACGGAAAGTCTGCTCTTTTGCGGACTATTTTGTTATCTGCAATGGCACCAACCAGCGTCAGCTTCAGGCTATTTTGGACGACGTGGGGGACGTCCTGCAGCAAGCAGGCGCGCCCAAACTAAAGCAGGAAGGAACTCCTGAGTCCGGATGGGTGCTGGTCGATTTCGGGGAAGTAATCCTCCACGTGTTTTCGCCGGCTTCGCGAGAATATTACGCCCTGGACAGACTCTGGCGCGACGGAGTCGAGGTCCTTAGGTTTCAATAATCCACTGGTCAACGTCCCGTTTATACGACACCAGTTCATCCGGTTTGAAAAAGTTTGCTATCTCAAGCTCCGCGTTTTCGGGAGAATCAGAGCCGTGTATCAGATTACGTCCCATATCAACGCCGAGGTCGCCCCTTATGGTGCCGGAATTAGAATCTAACGGATCGGTTTTTCCCATGGTGTTGCGGACTATCTGTACCGCTCTAGGCCCCTCGAACACCGCGGCCAGCACCGGCCCGGAGGTTATAAACCTTACAAGTCCCGCAAAGAAGGGCTTTCCTTCATGGACCCCGTAATGCCGTTTAGCAAGGGCATCGTCCATACGCAACATCTTCATCCCCACAATCCTCAGCCCACGCCGTTCTATCCTGGCGATGATCTCTCCGGCTAGCCCGCGCTGTATACCATCGGGTTTGACAAGCACAAGGGTACGCTCCATAAGTCCTGTTTACCTCGCTATATATTTCTTTCAATTTTTATGCATTAGCTGCCACAAATATTTGAGCGGTTGCCCGTTATCCCCCCAGCACGCTTCCCACAAACCCTCGCTGTCCTTTAACAAACTCAGAAGCGTTCATGGCCCTTCGTCCCTCTAACTGTATCTGCTCCACCACCAGTACCCCATCACCGGTCTGCACCCCCATAACAGTTTCATTATTTTGACCTTTTATCTGCACCACCTTAGCTAACTCTTCTTCCGCATCGTGAGAGTGAGCGGAAGAGGCCAATATCTTAAGCGCCTTCCCCTGCCAGATCGTATAAGCCCCCGGCCACGGATTATAGCCCCGGACGCGGCGCTCTATCTCCATAGCAGTGAAACGCCAGTCTATATACCCGTCATCTTTTTTTAGAAGCCTGGTCAACGATGCCTTGGAATCGTCCTGGGGGACCGGAGTGATCTCTCCGGCAAGCCACTTGGGGATGGTCGCCAGCAGCAGGTCCGCCCCCACACCGGCGAGCAGTCCAGTCAATGAGCCAGTGGTCTCATCACCTTTTAGTAGTACAGACCTTTGAGACAGTATAGGGCCGGTATCCATGCCCGCGTCCATCAAGAATATACTCACGCCGGTTTCAGCATCACCGCATAGAATCGGCCACGTCACGGGCGATGCGCCGCGGTACCTGGGTAAAAGAGAGGGATGGACGTTCAGAGAGCCTCTGGCAGGGATATCCAGCACAGCTTTAGGAAGCAAAATGCCGTACGCCGCCAGAACGATCATCTCCGGCCTCAACCAAGCAATTATTTCCTGGGCATGGTTACGCCGCAGGCTGGCCGGTTGGTATACCGATAGGCCCCGTGTCAAGGCAAACTCCTTAATGGGACTAGCAGCAGGCTCCCTGCCGCGTCCAGCGGGCCTGTCCGGAGCCGTGAAGACCCCTACAACCTGGTATCCGGCAGATAGCATACCCTCTAAAGAGGGGATAGCGAAGGCAGGAGTACCCATGAAAACAACTCGGACGTTCTCGGAAGAAGTGTAAGAGGTCATGTCCATCAACCAGATTTTAACATGCAGTTTGAAGAAGAAACAAATGGCCTCCAATCTGCCTTGCTCAATACCATCTCTTCTTGTACAATTGCTGAAAATGTTATTAATAAGGAGACGAATATGGGCATAAGCAGGTCTCTAATACATGGCGCCTTTGAAGTTGTCAATAAAGCGTTCCCAGCCCGGGTCGCCCACGCTCACTGTGATATCCCCTGCGGCATTTACGATCCGCATATGGCCCAACTGGCAGCATTGACCGTGGTACGGATGAACCAGTTGATCCAGAACCTTCCGGTCCCTGCGATGGATGCTTCTCCACAGGACCGCAATACCTACGTGGCGCAGCTTTCCCGCTATACCAAGGTGAAAGAGGAGCATTCAGAGTTGTGCAAGCATGAGCTGCGCATCATCTGGGGCGACTATTTTAGGCCCGAGCATGTCGAGCAATACCCGGACCTTCACAATCTCTTCTTCCAGGCGATGAAACTGGCATCCAGGAACCGGCAGGCGATCGATATGGAGGCTGCTCAAAGTCTTCTGAGCCACGTCCAGGACATAGCCGAGATCTTCTGGAAGACAAAGAACGCTGCGATCAGGCGGCAGGCGTCACTTCAGACGGCCGGCGGCGAGCTAGTGTATCCCGTGCCGCAACAGTAAAAGCAACCTAAGCTCAGAATTGATATGTTATTTAAAGGAAGGGGTAACACCCTTCCTTCTTCTTTTGCGCCTCCAGAGCCTGAAATAGCTTGACACGATACATGCCAGAGGGATATTATTAATTAGGACATACCCACACCCAGTGGGTATGGGTATAAGCCAAAGGAGGCCATGTAACATGTCGAACAGCGAGGAATGCCTCAGAAGGCTGAATTATATTGACGGCCACCTGAAGGGCATCCGTAAGATGATCGAGGAAGACAAATACTGCGGCGATATCTTAAGGCAGACCTTCGCCGTAAGAAAGGCAATCGAAAAGCTAGAGGGACTGCTGCTTTATGAGCACTTGCACAATTGTGTGCCGGCAGGAATAAAGGAAGGTAACGAAGAGCAGGTGATCTCCGAGCTGGTTGAGCTTTACAATCTCACCGAAAAGTAGCTGGAAAACACTAGTATAGGAAGGAGAAACAATAATGGAATTCATCGTACGAAAACTAGCGAGCAGGCCGGACACGATGTTGGTCCGCTACGATTGCGCCTGCGGCTGTAAGCCTAACGCAGAGTACAAGCAAGGGAGCGACGAGGTAGGCTCCGAGCATTGCTGCTGTGGCAATGTGCATTTTGTGGGACCAAACGCCAAAGAGCATCTGGAGACTGATCTCAGTGAGCGCAAAGCTCAAGGCGAGGACAGTGACGTAGGGGAATATACGATTTCCGAGACCAAGGTTGACGCGCCCTGGGGAGGGACAATACCTGTGGCTTACGCCATTCCCTCCGCGGCACGAGAACACTAGTATGGCACTGGTCGTGAATCAGCGTCAGGTACACCTGGGGATTCCGGAGTCACCTGGGAGACCACTTCAGCATCAAGCAACAGTCAAGATTTAGACAACAGCCTTCAACATAAAGAGGCCTGGCTACTTGTCATTACACTTAGCCAGAGAGGTAGCAGTAATGGTAACTACAGAACAGACAAATAAACAGAATAAAGAAGACAAAATTATAACTCTGGACATTACAGGAATGACCTGCGCGTCCTGCTCTGCCCGCATTGAAAAAGGACTCTCCAAGACACCGGGTGTTAGAGAGGCCAGCGTCAATCTCGCCACAGAACGCGCTAAGGTAGCTTATGACTCGTCTGTCATCGATGTGCGCGGCCTAATCGAGACCATCGACGACCTGGGATACGGAGCGAAGGAGCGAAAGGAAGATGTCCGAACGCGAATAGACTTCGCTATCTCCGGCATGACATGCGCCTCATGCTCCGCAAGGGTTGAGCGCGCGCTATCGAGAGTGCCCGGAGTGGCGAAAGCCGGAGTCAACCTGGCCACAGATAAGGCGTGGGTAGAGCTAGGGACACCGGATGTAACCGTAGCGCAGCTAATCGAGGCTGTAGACGAGGCCGGCTACGGCGCTAGGGAGGTCCAGTCCACCGGGTTAGAGAGTGACGCTGAAGACGAAGACCAGCAGCGCCGGGACAAAGAGTCGAAAGACCTAAAAAGGCTGCTAATATTCAGCGGGGTACTATCATTGCCCGTTGCAGCGATGGGCATGATGCCGGCCCAGGGCATGCTGTGGCTCCCGCACTGGATTCACAGCTTGGAAGTGTACCTGGCCCTGGCGCTGGCTACACCCGTATGGGCTGTAGCAGGCTGGCGCTTCCACAAGAACGCGTTGAAAAACCTGCGCCATTTCTACGCTAACATGGACACGTTGATCTCCCTGGGGACGTCCGCGGCCTACCTATACAGCCTGACTTTCACAATAGCCTACGGCTCGGAGGCTATCCACATGGTATACTATGACGCCGCCGCGGTCATAATCACACTGATCCTTCTTGGCAAGTACTTTGAGGCGGTTGCTAAGGGACGCAGCTCAGAGGCGATAAAGAAGCTGATGGCCATGCAGTCCAAGACGGCCAGGGTGGTCCGTGACGGCCAGGAGTTCGATATACTACTGGCTCAGTTGGTAATAGACGACACCGTGATCGTCCGTCCCGGGGAGAAGATACCGGTGGACGGCATCGTGCTAGACGGAGCGTCTGCGGTAGATGAGTCGATGATTACCGGGGAGAGTATTCCGGTAGAAAAGCGGCAGGGCGACCAGGTCATTGGCGCGACAATCAACAAGAACGGAGTCTTACGCTTTCAAGCCACCAAAGTCGGCAGGGATACGATGCTGGCCCAGATAGTACGTATGGTCGAGGACGCCCAGGGGTCCAAAGCTCCGATACAGCAGCTTGCTGACCAGGTATCAGGTATCTTCGTGCCGGCAGTAATAGGTATTGCAGCAATAACCTTCGTCACCTGGGCGTTTCTGTTGGACGCCGGCTTCGCCCAGGCGTTGGTATACTCCGTAGCCGTCCTTGTAATAGCTTGTCCGTGCTCCCTGGGGCTGGCTACTCCAACTGCTATAATGGTCGGCACCGGCAAGGGAGCGGAGAACGGCATCCTCATAAGAGGCGGGGAGAGCCTGGAAAGGGCCAGAGATATCGATACCATAGTGCTTGATAAGACAGGGACTTTGACAAAAGGCCGTCCCGAAGTCACGGATGTAATACTGCTTGGCACGGGACGCGCCAGCACAGAAGAATTGCTCGGCATAGCAGCGGCTGTAGAAAGAGGATCAGAACATCCCATAGCCGACGCGATTCTCACCATGGCACACGAGAATGGCTTGAACACATCGCTGAAGGTGAGTGACTTCGAAGCGGTCCCAGGCCACGGCGTGAAGGCGCGTATGGATGAACAACAGGTGATGATCGGGACGCGAAGACTGATGTCGGAAAGCGGGATAGAGCTAACGGAGCAGGCCCTTTCTCAGATGGAGGCTCTTGAGGATGAAGGCAAAACCGCGGTCATCGTCGCGATAGATGGCGCAGCCGCAGGCATACTGGCGGTGGCCGATACCATTCGGTCGCAGTCAAAACAGGCTATTTCAGCCTTTCGACGAATGGGGCTTGAGATAATCATGCTCACCGGAGACAACCTCCGCACAGCTAACGCCATAGCCAACGAATTGGGGATCGACAGAGTATTGGCTGAGGTGCTGCCCCAGGACAAGGCAATGGAGGTCCGGAGACTCCAATCAGAGGGTAAAGTGGTTGCGATGGTTGGAGACGGAATAAACGACGCGCCGGCCCTTGCCCAGGCAGATGTCGGCATAGCCATAGGTACGGGAACAGACGTGGCCATGGAGGCCTCTGACATCACTCTTATCGGCAGCGACCTAACCGCTGTAGCGACCGCGATTGAGTTGAGCCGCCAGACGATGCGTACAATTAAGCAGAACCTATTCTGGGCCTTTATATACAATACAATCGGCATATCAATTGCCGCCATAGGTCTGCTAAACCCGATGATCGCCGCGGGGGCTATGGCAATGAGTTCTGTCTCGGTGGTCACAAATTCTCTCAGACTGAAGCGATTCAAACCAAAGGTAAATTGAGAATCGTGAATGGCTCCATAAGAGTTGGCAACCTTTTTGGCATTCCTTTCTATATCAGCTACACCTGGTTCGCGATATTTGGGGTTGTCACAATCTCTTTGGCCTTCATTCAATATCCGGAACTTTATCCTTACTGGCCTCAAAGAACCCACATTCTGCTTGGATCAATAACCAGCCTGCTCTTCTTTGGTTCTGTGGTAGTGCACGAGTTGGCCCATGGCACAGTGGCAAGAGCTTTGGGCATTCCGGTTAAAAGCATAACTCTCTTTCTCGTCGGAGGCGTTGCCCATATAAGCAGCGAGGCAACAAAGCCTGCGGGAGAGCTGGCCATGGCCATCGTAGGACCTTTCTCAAGCCTGATGCTGGGTGCTGCGTTCGGTTTGGTATGGGTAGTATCTCTGCGGATCTATGAACCGATCGCGGCAGCGGCCGGCTGGCTAGCTTCCGTTAACGTTGCCCTAGCCATCTTCAACATGGCGCCCGGCTTCCCCATGGATGGAGGAAGGGCCTTTCGCTCCATACTTTGGTGGTTGACCGGTAATTACCAGATGTCTACTACGATCGCCATATTTGCCGGTCGCCTCCTGGCGTACTTACTGATGTTAGGCGGCCTCGTACTAATAGTTGAAGACCGCGAATCGATGTTTAGCGGAGTTTGGATCATTCTGATCGGCTGGTTCCTGGAACGGTCTGCCCGGTCCAGCCAGCGGCAGCTTAAAATGCGAAACTATCTGAACGAGTACCGGGCCAGAGACCTTATGACGAAGGACTACTCTATGGTTCAGGTGGACACGACGCTAGATGAGATAGTGGACAAACAAGTGACCATCGCCATGTGGCGGCGCTCTTTGGTGCTGGACGGCAGTAGGCTGATGGGAATCATCAATCTTAATAACATAAGACGTTTCGCCAGAACCCAGTGGTCCACGGTAACCGCCTCCCAAGCTATGATACCGGTGGAAGTCCTGGTCAAACTGAGTCCGGATGATCGCATACTTGATGTGATGGAACGCTTGGGGGAAGAGAGGTACGGGCAGGCATTGGTCGTAGAAGAGAATAAACTTCTGGGGGTACTGGCTATTGAGAACATTATGGACGTGTTAGCCACCAGGGGCGGGCTAAGGGTCTAGAATCAAGATGCCTCCTGTTGCTAGAAACCCCATGAGTATCGCTGCCATAGCCCTTGGAAAGGCGGCCGGGACAGCCTCCAGGATTGCCGGCTATGGAGGCGGCACGTCCGCGCCCGGCTTGCTAGCCTTACGGATAGACCACGGGCTGGTGTCCGGGCTATCCTCTCAATTGAGTTGCGGCGCATTGTTGGTCACCGGAACGAATGGCAAGACTACAACGGCGCGCCTAATCGCCAATATGGCGAAACAGTCCGGACTCTTTACCATACATAATAGCTCCGGCTCCAATATGATGCGCGGGATCGCGACTGCCTTATTGAAACAGGCATCCTTAACCGCTAAGATCCTTAACTCCAGCCCGACGATTGGCATCTTTGAAGTGGATGAGGCGACGCTTCCTGAGGCTATAAACGAGATACATCCAAGTGCGGTGGTAGTAACTAATCTCTTCAGAGACCAGCTAGACCGCTATGGGGAATTGGATACGATCGCGTCTACTTGGAAAGCTGCGCTCGACTGCCTGCCGGACAACGCGACTATTGTTCTGAATGCCGACGATCCCCTTGTCGCAAGCCTTGGCGACCACCCGAGAGGCAATGTAGTCTATTTTGGGCTGGCTAGCGGGCCGTGGTCTGGGAAGCGCCTGGAGCACGCGGCGGACTCTGTCGACTGCATAAAGTGTCAAAATCCCCTTGACTATACAGATGTTTTCCTCGGACACCTGGGCCACTACAAGTGCCCCCGCTGCGGCTGGGGAAGGCCAGAACCCGCGGTTTTTGCGACAGATATAAAGCTCCACTCATTCACCGAGAGCAGTCTTCGGGTAAGTGGTAAAGGAGAAGATATATTCGTACGCGCTGCTCTACCGGGCCTGTACAATGTCTATAATGTGACGGCGGCAATAGCAGCGGCGATGGCTTTGACCATATCTGTACCGGCGATCCAGGCCGGAATAAAGGACGCTGAAGTAGTATTCGGACGCGGCGAATTTATTCAGATCGGAGGCCGCAAGGCATATTTGGTCCTCGCCAAGAATCCAGTCGGGATGAACCAGGTATTACGGACACTCCCGACTGACCATGGCAGCCTCAACATAATGTTCATCTTGAATGACATGCTGGCTGATGGAACGGATATATCGTGGATATGGGACGTAGACTTTGAATGCCTAAAGGACAGGGTTGGATTGATAGCTGCCTCCGGAAGAAGGGCAGAAGACATGGCGGTCAGGCTCAAGTACGCCGGACTGGCGGGAGATGGTGGACCTAATGGCACAAAACAGGCGTTGGTAGATTCTAACATCGGCCACGCTCTCGACTCCGCAATAGCGTCCATCAATGAAACGGAAACTTTATACATAGTTCCTACCTACACCGCGATGCTTGAGGTACGCTCGCTCCTTACCAAGAGAGGCGCACTGAAGAAATACTGGACTACTTAGCACGGGGGAAATGTGCGTCCACGCGCAACTAAGTTGGCGGCGGAAGGCCGGACGGGCGGCTTGATGCCGCCCCTCCGGCTGAAATTAATGACCTATCGGAACTTCCACTGCGGCTTGCGCTTCTCCGCGAAGGACCTCGGGCCCTCACGGGAGTCCTCCATATTTCTAACGGGCTGGAACAGGGCGTTTCCGTACGCCTGAAGCGCCTCTATTCCCATGTCCCTGCCGTAATAGACCATCTGCTTGTGAACACGTACCGCGGCCGGAGCCTTGTCGATAATCGTCTCGGCATACTCCATCGCAGTATCCATCAGCTTGTCCAGGGGCACTACCTTGTTGACGAAGCCTATTTCATACGCCCGCTGGGCGGTGATGCGCTCGCCCCACATCACCATCTCGCAGGCTATACCGATAGTTTGGAAATACTCCAAGCGGGCGCCGAACCCTGCGGAGCGATTCCACCTCACCTCGGGCATACCTATCTCTGCGGTGTCAGCCGCGATCCTAATGTCGCAGGTCATCGCCTGGTGAAAGCCGCCGCCCAACGCGTAGCCGTTTATCGCCGCTATGGTGGGCTTCCAGGTGGGAACGTGTCGGAACGGGCTGACGTCCGACGGTACCGGGCTGCCCAACTGTCCGGAGACCTCGTTCTCATTAGCCGCCCTTAGGTCTCCCCCCGCGCAGAACGCACGTCCAACTCCGGTTAGAATGGCTACCCAGACGTCATCGTCGCGACTGACTTCTCCCCAGAACTCCTGGACTCTCTGGGGCAGGCCACCGCCCAGGGCGTTCAACCGCTCCGGACGGTTCATAGTAATAATTCCTACATGTCCTTTCTTCTCATAAAGTACTACATCCGGTCCATCAACGGGCATCTGATTCCTCCTCTAATAATATCTAGCTCACGCCTGGGCCATCTCTTTAAGCTCGTGCCGGCGTCGCCTTGCCCGGTTAACAATACCCCCCCTTTCACTCACCGAATGCGCTGGCCGCCAAGACGTGTCACTATGCGGAAATAGTATGTCACCGCGTTTACATCAAGTCAAGGATAGTTGAGCAAGAGGGTGTTTAACAACGCACTGTGGCATTGCCTGAGGCTCTCAAAGGACCCGCCACCGTTCGCTTTGAGAGCCTCATCGAACGCCGGCTCCGGCCTTCAGCGGGCTCGGAGGCCGGCCGCCAAACCGTCTCTTGAATGTAGTACCGAGTAATGAGCCATGATAACTTTGCCGTCTGCAGATTGCAACACATCTAACGCAAATCAAAGTTGTGCTATCATAATGAGGTATTAATAGGCCCGTCGCTTTGGGAGGGGTGGGAGGTCCAATTCTCTGGCCTTCCCAGGAGGTCGCAAGTCATGCAGAGCGCCATATTTGTTGATGTCGAAGCAGGAGATAACTGCCCCTACTCGCTCCAGTCACTGTTTTCCAGGCTGGACGCGCCGAGAGAGGTGATCCAGGTGCGGCTGTATTTGGGGCCGGGGGAAGGCGCGCTTTACGACGTCACAGGCTGGTGCGAGGACGGCCCATGCCCGGCCTTGGGAGCAAAGGTGGAGGACTCAGGTCAGGGCTACGCCTTTTTGGTCTATGGCGGAGAAAGCGGATTGCGGTACCGTCCTGCCGGCTCGGCTGAAGCCTGGAGCCTGGATGCGTCAGACCAGTGGGGCGACTCCCACCTCCTGCTCTCCGAGGTCACCGACATTTCATGGGCCAAGCTGTAGTAACCGGCGACGATCTGGTTCTGAGACAGGCTCCGCGGGTCTGCCCCTACGGTCATCAACATCGAATACTGCCGGCTAGTCGATGCCCCCGAACGATGCAGCTCGTACCTTCAGGATAGAATAGGCCACGTCAAAAGTCGGCGTCGGAACGCCTAATCGCCGGCCCATACGGACTATCACGCCGGTGATCTGCTCCAACTCGACTTTATGATGCGTCTCATAATCACGCTGCATCGAGCTCTTACCGCTGGCAGGCAGAGAAGCAACTTGCCCCATCACCCGATCAACGGCATCGGGAGGCAGCTTGACTCCTGCGGCTCTCCCCACATCAATCGTCTCCGTGACCAGCGCCTTCATCAGTTGCGTGCCTTCCTCGCTGCCCATAATTGCGCCAATCGGGACTCCGCAGGCGCTTGTGGCGGTGGCGAAGCCCGCAAGTCCCACGTATTTCTGCCATATAGCCAGGCGTATGTCCGGAGCCACCCTAGCGTCGATTCCCGCTCCTCTCAACGCCTCAGCTATAGTCTCAATCCGGGGTGTCGCTTCGCCGGATAGCTCTCCGAAGATGATCCGGCGCATGGGCGGGATGATAGATATCACTCCGGGCTTGGTCAACTCGGCGAATATGTAAGTTGTTCCGGCCAGGACGTATTCATCTCCCAATATGCTCGCCAATTGGTCCGCACTCTCCACACCGTTCTGCAGGGTCAAGACCGCAGTATGGTGGCCTATGACTGGCTTGAGGGCGGCGGCGGCAGGCTCCGTATCGTAGCCCTTGACTGTGAACAAAACCAAATCGAGGTCTGAGCCGGCTTCGGCCGGCGAGCCGACCGCGTGCAAGGGCTTTACCAGCGAAGTCTCCTCACCGAAATGGATCTCCAGCCCGCTTTCCAGTAACGCCTCTAACTGCGCGCCTCGAGCAACGAAGGTGACGTCATTTCCACTTTGCGCCAGCAAGGCCCCGTAGTAGCCTCCCACGCCACCCGCGCCCATTACCAAAACACGCACGCTAACCTTCCTCAGTCCAACTTCCGCAAACGCGGCACAAAGAAAAACGTCAAAACGCTGATTACCACCAGCAGCATGGCGAGTCCGCCCACCGACCATTGGACTCCAATAACGTCGGCGAAGACCGCCGCGAAGAAAGTCCCCAAACTTGTAAGCCCGAACTCCATCATATAGAGGCTCATCACCCTGCCCCGGTATTCATTGGTCACGTAGTATTGGAGCAGCGTGTTGCCCAGAGTCATTCGCATTGACTGGCCCAGGCCGACGAAAAGCATCATGAATAACGAAAATCGCCATGCAGTGGAGAAGGAGAACGCCGTGAGGGCCACGCCAAGGAGAACGGACCCCAGGATCAGCAAAGCCCCACGCCACTTATTAGGTAGAGAGGCCATGACAAGAGAGCCTAACAGGGCGCCAATGCCGGAAACGCTGACCAGCGTGCCAAATCCTCCAGCGCCAACATTCAAGATGTCTTTGGTGAAGATAGGAAGCAGCGACATGTAGGGTGTTGAAAGGAGCACAATAAAAAAGGTTATGATAAGCACGGCCATAATTGTGGGCTGCGTCCGGACATAACTAAATCCGTCTTTCATCTCCCCCCAGGTGCCGCGCCCCTTGATCGCGATCGTACTTGTACGCGGCATCATCACCATGAACATTGCCGATACCAGGTACATGCCCGCCATAAGGTAATAGATCTTGTCGAAACCAAAAGCATCTATGAAGAAGCCACCGAGCGCCGGCATCAGCATCCGGTTCAGGTTCATCTCGAGCGTGCCGAGGGCCACCGCGTTCATTAGCTGCTCTTGCCCCACGATTTCGCCGATCACTGCCTGACGAGAGGGCAACATGAGGCCCATAACCGTCCCTTCTGCCAGCGCAGCTACAATCAGGATCCACCACGAGTCGGGATGCTCAGGCCCCAGGAACCCGAATGTAATACACAAACCGGTTGCCACCGCGATAACAAAAGAACTAAGGATTCCCACCAGGAGGACGTGCTTCTTCTGGGCCCGATCGGCCAACACGCCCCCATAGAGGGAAAAGAAAAACATAGGGATCGAATTTGCCAAGGCCATTAACCCAAGGACGGTTGCAGACCCGCTCACCAGATATATGAGGAGACTGCGCGCCACCATTTTGGAGTTCGCCGCCGCCATCCAGCCCGCCATAGAACCAAAGTAAAGCCGAAAGACCGGGTTCTTAAGAGAGGAGAAGGTGCCCAGGCTGAGCATATCGCGGGTAATGTTCCCGCCGTGTCGCCCACCACCACCACCACCGCCTCCAACGCCGCCACCCTCCACTGCACCTTCTGTGACTGGACGAGAGCCAGCCCCATTCACTGATGCTGTAGGCGCCTCCACCTGGCTAACCTGACTCTGCAACGGTCTCTGTTCCATCCATATTCCTCCTTGAACACCCTACTACGGACGAACTGTCTTCAGTCCAGTATCGATGCCGCAGCCAACTCATACACATCGCCACCATGTGGCGAGGCTTAAGCATTTAGCGGCAGACTATCCTATGATACCCTATTTGGTCGTTCAAGACCAACGATTAGATAGTGGCTGCTGTTTCATGCTCTCACTAGGGCCTCCCAACTTCTCTGTGGGGTCTACTCCCGCCGCCTGCCACACCGTTGAGGGACATCCCGACCTACAGCCTCCGTACTTCCCTGGAAACTGCGCCCGCCCCCACTGCTAATAGCCCGCATATTCCGCCCATCACGGCCAGCGCGGTTCCAACGCCTATGAAGTCCGAGACCGTTCCAACAAGCATCGCGCCAAAAGAGTTAAGCGCCATATCCAGCATATAGAAGCTTACCATGCGGCCGCGATATTCCTCGGGCGTTATGGTCATGATGAGGGTGTTGGCCGCGGTGTTGTAAATTGTCTGAGAAATTCCTATGCCAACCAACACAAGCAGCGCGATGGGCATCCAGGTGCTCAACCCCAACAGCACAAGAGTTCCCCCAAAGGTGGCTGCTCCACCTACCATAACCCATCCCTTATTCGGAATGTTACCCATGGAAGCAAGAACAATTGAGGCCACGAACGCCCCCAGCCCGGGAGCGGACTGAAGAACACCGAATCCTTCCGGCCCCAGCCCGAGCACCCGGCTGGCAAATATCGGCATGATGGTCATATAGGGCATTCCGAATAACATGGGAATCAGGGTCATGATCATAATGGTCCGCAAGGCGCCATGATGAGCCAGGAATCTGAAGCCTTCGGCAAAATTGTCCCATACTCCACCCTGATTACTCTTCATCGGTACCGCCGGCAGCCGCAGGGGAATGGTCAGCGCAATGGAGATGACAAATACAACCACCTTCGCAACGTACGCACCCGGGATGTCTATCCAGGCGATCAAAAAGCCCGCGAGGGCCGGACCTCCGATCCGGGTGATGTTGCCGGCCGCGTTGGTCAGCGCAATCGCATTCATGAGTTCTGATCTTGGGACAAGAGCGGGTATCATCGCCTGACGAGTGGGCTGTTGGAATGCCATGACGATTCCACTTAGAAAAGCCGTGACCATGATGTGCCATACTTCGATAACCCCAGTCCAGATCAGCACCGGGATAGCCATGGTCAAGATTGCGTTGGCGGTCATGCTTACTATAAGGAGCTTCTTCATGTCCCAGCGGTCCGCGATCACTCCCGCCAGGAGACCGAAGAACAGTTGCGGCAAGGCCCGCATAACGTTCACCGTGCCGAGCAGCAGGCCGGACCCGGTCATCTCGTATACGAGCCAGCTGCGGGCTACCATCTCCATCCACAGCCCTGCGCTGGTGCCGAACATAGTCAACCACAGTATGGTAAAGTCCCGATACCGAAGCGAGCTGAAGGTAGTGAACCGGCCCTGAGCGGGAGGGGTACTCTCCTCGACAATATCCGGCGAAGCACCTCCGCCCGTTCGATCGTTCCCGTCTCGCATAAGCGCTCCCTTCTACAGATAAGATATATACTTGCGTCGCAACCTACCCATCGGCTTGTCATTCTGAAGAACTATGCGACCGAAGAGTTTCGTTACTCCCGCATTCTCTCAGTAGCACGACCGTGGAACGGATTCTTCGCTGCGGCTCAGAACGACGGTATGATGATGCAGGACTACGCCTTAAGCAGCCCCTTGTGGCCTATCTGTCATGCTGCGGGAGCACGCCTGAAGAATCTCGTTTCTGACGCACCATGGTGCTAGCATGGTTGTGGAACGGATTCTTCGGTCGCTGCGGCGACCTCAAGAATGACGGCAGGACGCCGCCGCGTTACGCCTTCAGCAGCCCCTTGTGGCCCATCTGTCATTCTGAGGGAGGCACGACCGAAGAATCTCGTTTCTCACGCACTTCTGGCATCAGCACGGCTGTGGAACGGATTCGTCGCTGCGGCTCAGAATGACGGTGTGACGGCGCTGCATCAAGCCTTCAGCAGCCCCTTGTGGCCCATCTGTCATTCTGAAGGAGTGAGCGACTGAAGAATCTCGTTTCTCACGCACTTCTGGCGCTAGCACGGCTGTGGAACGGATTCGTCGCTGCGGCTCAGAATGACGGTATGACGCTGCCGGACTACGGCTTCAGTATCCCCTTGTGGCCCATCTGTCATTCTGCGGGAGGCACGACCGAAGAATCTCGTTTCTCACGCACTTCTGGCGTTAGCACGGCTGTGGAACGGATTCTTCGGTCGCCTGCGGGCGACCTCAAGAATGACGGTGTGACGCTGCTGCATCAAGCCTTCAGTATCCCCTTGTGCCGCAGCGCGCGCTCTAACGCCGGCTGCATCTTCATCGCCTGGAACTCCGCGATGGCGAAGTCCAGGTGCTCTATCGCCTCTTTGTGTAGGGCGTCCGCCGTAGGGGCAGGTTTCAAACCTGCCCCTACATCCTCCGCCTCCTCCAGCAGCAGCTCCGCAAGCTGCAAGCGCGTCAGCGCGGCCTCCGGACGGAAGCGGATTTTTGCGCACGCCTCTAGCGCCTGCTGGTAGTATGCCTTGGCCTTCTGCTTATCTCCTAACAGCGCCGCGGCTGCGCCCAGGTGGCGGGCGACAGAGGTGTTAGGGACTGGTGTGCCATGGCCGAAAGACAACAGCGATGGAATCACAGCTAGCTGTTTAGCAAGAAGCTCCGCAGCCGCCCGATTCCCAACTAGCACGGCGATCTCAAGCAGCGCCGTTAGCCCCCGAAATGGCACATACTCCGCTTCTTCGGTGATATGTAGTCGAGACATGATCTGGCCTAGGGCTAGATTCGCCTCGTCCAGACGGCCCGCATGAGCCATCTCTAGGACAGCCAGCGGTGGGGGGGTTAACCTGGCTCGCCCCCGGCTCGCTCGGTAGCCTCACGCAGATTATTCAAAGCCTCATTCCCACGGCCCAGGTGCAGGCTGGCCGTGGAGGTTGCACTGTTGGCAAAGCCAAGACCAGACAGAGGGTTCCCAAGCTCTTCGCCACGGGCGACCATGCGCTCTCCCACCATCACTGCCTCCTCCAGTCGCCCGTCTACCGTGGCAAATGTGCCCTCCATAAC